>DASUVX010000123.1:0-31982 GCA_036378735.1 Pseudonocardiaceae bacterium
ACTCGGTGACCAACGCCGTGTACCAGGGGATATCCGGTCCCGGAGCGGTCGCGCCCAGGATGAGGGTTTCCCGGAGCTGGCCACCGAACATGAACCAGTTCATCAGCCCCGCCAGGATCGCGCCGGTGAATTGAGCGATGAGGTAGCCGGGCACCATCGACCAGGGGAACTTGCGGACCGTGGCCAGTGCCACCGTGACAGCCGGATTGAGGTGCGCCCCGGATGCCGAGGCGACCATGTAGACCGCCGCCACCAATCCGAACGCGAACGCGATGCTGATCGCGATGTCGTCGACTGCGGTGAGTCCGGTCGGCACAGCATTCAGCTTGTGCACCGCCAAGATGGTCGCCGTCCCGGCGAAGACGAACATGAACGTGCCGACCGCCTCGGCGGCCAACGCGCCGGCGGTGCCCACCCTCACCGTCTTGGTTGCTGGCTGACCAGCCATCTAGCCATCGCCTCCCGCGTGATGCGTTACCCACTGGTGAGCGGCTACCCAGGGTCCAGGCCCGTGAAACGAGCACCGCGACCGCGGTGGCACTTCGTGAGCAGCCGCAAACCACGGCTGTGGTCATCGGACCGGCGGCGCCGGGCACGCGGCGGGTCAGTCAGATAACCACGACCGCCCAGCTGCGGAGTACGTCAGCGGAGTTCGGCGGGCGGATCCGGGCTGGTGGCGAGCGTCCGCTGCACCCAGGCCACGTCATGCCAGCTGCCGTGCTTCCAGCCGATGCGCCGGTAGGTCCCGACCGGTCTGAAACCCATGGCTTGGTGCAGGCCGACGCTTGCGTCATTGGGCAGCGTCATGCCTGCGACGGCGGTGCGGAAGCCGCGCTCGGCCAGCCGGTCGAACAGCGCCTCGTAGAGCGCACGGCCGCCTCCGGTCCGCCGCCGGCCGCGTTCGAGGTACACGCTCACCTCGCAGGCCCAGCGGTACGCCGCACGTGACTTGAACGGACCGCCATAGGCGTAGCCGACGACGCGGCCCTCGTCCTCCAGGACGACCCACGCATGCCTGCGCATGGCGGTAGCAATTCGCTCGGCCATCTCCGTTGGTGGCGGGGGGTCGGTCTCGAAGCTGATCGCAGAATCGGTGACGTATGGCGCGTAGATCTCCGCGCAGGCCTGGGCATCACTCTCCGACGCGTCGCGGACCTTTGCGCTTCCGCCACTCATGAAAACAATAGTAGCGGTTAAGTCACCTATAATAGCAAGATGACGGACTCGCTCTCCGCATCCCTTGCTGCAACGCTGCGCGCCGCCCGGCTCGCCCGCGAACTGTCAGCCAGTGCGCTCGCCGAACGCTCTGGGGTTTCCCGGGCGATGATCGGCAAGATTGAACGCGGCGAGGCGCAGCCCACCGCTGCCCTGCTGGGCCGCTTGTCCGCCGCACTGCGCATGACGCTTTCCGAGCTGGTGGCCCGCGCCGAAGGCGACCACCAGCGACTTGTGCGTGCCGCGGACCAACCGACGTGGACGGATCCCGGCAGCGGCTACCGGCGCCGCGCAGTGTCGCCGGTCACCGGTGGTCCGCTCGAGCTCGTCGGGGTGGAGCTTCCCGCAGGGGCTCAAATCTCTTACCCCGCCGACGCCTACGCCTTCATTCATCAGCAGATCTGGGTGCTCCGGGGTCGCCTGCGCTTCCGCGAGGGCGACACCGAGCACGAGCTCGACGTCGGCGACTGCCTCCAGCTCGGCCCCCCGGCGCCGTGCTCATTCATCAATCCCACCCGGGAAACCTGCTGCTACCTCGTCGCGCTCACCAAGCGCCATACCTGATCGATACGGCGCGTGCCGCTGCCCGAACGAGGTACTGGTAGACAGGCGCGATGGATCGCGATGCGGCGCAGGAGTTCGCGACGGCATGGGCGCAGGACTGGAACGACCATGATCTAGACCGGATCATGCGCCACTTCGCGGAGGATGTGGTGTTCCGGTCGCCGGTCGCTGCGCAGCTCCTCGACGTCTATACCGGCATCGACACCATCGTGATCAACTATCGCAACCGGGCCGGTCAACTGGTCAACGAGATTCTGAGTTTCGACGGTGGCCTCGTCGTCGCCGGTCATGGCACCTACGGTCCGCCGCCGGCCTGATCGATACCAGCGGACTCCCGCGCTTGTCATGGTCGCCCACTAGATTTCGAACGTATGTTCGATTAAGCTTGTGGGGGTGAGCAATGGACGAGCGGTTGAGACGGGTGCTGACCGAACGCGTGGAAGCCTACCTAAACGATGCCGAGCAGGTGCTACGCGGAGCGGATCCGGGGGCGTCCTGGCCGGCGATACGGGCTGGGCTGTTGCCGCTGGCGCTGGGCTGGCGAAGCCTCTTGGCCCAGCACCGTTCTGGTCTGCGGGGGCGTTGCCGGCACTGCGACCGGGCGCTTCGCCAGTGGCACAACCGGCGTGCGCTCTGTTCGGTGTGGCGTACGGCCCACGCCCATTTGGTGGGCGGCTGGCCGGCGGGCGGCGGCCGGTGATCCGGCGAGCAGCGCGGTCAGAAGTCGATGCCGTGCTGGTGCAACCAGATTATTGGATTGATCTTCTGGCCGGCGGCATTCCATACCTCGAAATGCAGATGAGGTCCGGTCGAGTTGCCGCGGTTACCCATCTCGGCGATCTCCTGGCCCGCTCGCACCCGCTGGCCCTCAGTGACCAGCGAACGATTGATGTGCCCGTAGACGGTAGTCATTCCGTCGGCATGTCGGATGCGCACCCAAAGGCCGAAGCCACTCGCCGGTCCGGACTCCACAACCACGCCATCGGCGGCGGCCAGAATGGGCGTCCCGATGGAATTAGCGAGATCGATACCCCAATGGAATACGCCCCACCGTGCCCCGTATCCCGAGGTGAAGATGCCCTTTGTCGGCAGGACGAAGCGAATCCGGTTTGTTTCGGCTTCCTGCGCGACGCGCTCGTCGACCAGGCGCTGACCTTTGGCCATCGCCTGCACGGCCTCGGCAGTGGCAGGACCAGCGGGTCGGGTCACCGGAAGGTACTCCGGTGCAGGGGCCGCCCCGCCGAGCCCCACTGCCGTCGCCGCGTCCTTGGCTGACGCCACAAGGGTGGCGTCGTCAGAGATGGTGACGGCCGCCTTGTCGACGGTCTGTCCCGCGGCCACGAACGCACCAGCGGCGACAGCTGCGACCATCACCCGACCGCGCACAGTGGGTGACGGGCCTGTGATCCCGTGCCTCACCCGGGGACTCACAGCGGCGGCCCCCGAGAGGCCAGAGTTCGTCGGGCCAAAGCTCGCCGGGCCAAAGCTCGCCGGGCCAGGAGCCGCCGGACCGCATGCCAGTGCCGCCGCAACCACCGGAGATGGTCGTTGGCCGCGTGGCGAACGGTGTCGAGCCAAGACCTGCCTTTCCGCTTGGAGTACGTGCTGACGATGGGGACCCGGGATGGCTGGTGAGAACCAGCCACCGGCCAGCCGTACTCAGACCGTGGTCATGGACCGGCGGACGGTAACGAAGGGCTACCTGGCCGAGCAAGGCGCCGTTCCGTAATACGTCCCGCTGTATCGGCCAGCGTCAGGTCTGCCGCGCCAGACGGTCGGCTGACCCGGTTACGAGGAGGCGCTGGGGACTGGACTGATCGCGTTGGGCGTCGCCGTGTCGACTGTGTGGTTCTCCGGCGCAGGCGTGGTGGGCACGACGGGGACTGGCCGACTTCCCTGCACCTGGGTCAACGTTGTGACGACCGTATGGACCGCGCAGGGGGCGACCGCGAGCGACAGGTGGCCCAAGTCAGGGAGCTGGTAGTTGGTCACGAGCAAGTCCGGATGGTCCAGCCTGGCGTTGTGCTGGGGCACGATCCACCCGTCCAGCTCGCTCCACAACGCGACGAAGTGGGTGGCACATCCCGGTGACGGCGCCGCGAGCTCAGCCATGATGTCGGAGTCCGGCCGTAGCTGGTGGAGCACGGGAATGGGCAGCAGGTACGCGGTCACGGTTCCCTGGTGCGGCGTACCCAGAGTGACGAGTGTGTGCACCCAGGCATCCCCGCCCAGGCGCTGGACGTAGTAGCGAGCCACCAGCCCGCCCAGCGAGTGTCCCACCACGTGCACCTGCTGCGCGCCGGTCGCCGCACAGATGCGTTCGACCTGCTGCGCCAGCTCACCCGCCGCGCTGCGCACATCGCCAGTGAGCGCGGTCAGCACGCTGTAGTTGACGCAATGGACCACGCCGAATCCGCGCTTGCGCAATGCCTGTCCCAGCACCGCGAACGCGGTGCGGTTGTCGGCGAAGCCGTGTACCAGCAGGATCGGGGTCGCCGCGGAAAGCGCGTCGGGGATCACCAGCCCGCGCTCGGCGGGAGCTAAGTCGTCGGTGCGATAACAGTCGTAGGGTCCGCCGGGGCCTAACTGGTCGGTCAGCGCACCCCATGGATACATCATCAGGTGCGCGGCCACCACTCCGGTTTCCATGGCCAGTCCGCGCAAGCCGGCAGGTCGAGCAATTGTGGCGGCGGTGTGGGACAGCGCGCCGAGGGCCGCGTGCATCGACAAGGCCATCAGCCCCGCCACCTGCGTGCCGCGCATGATCAGCTGGCGCGTGGCGAGCCCTACCAGGCCAGCGGGGTCCATGCGATCACCATAAGTTGCCGCGGCGCGCGGGGCACGAGTTACCCTGGGCTCAATGAGCGGACGCATCCGGGTGGTGGTCGCTAAACCGGGGCTCGACGGGCACGACCGCGGCGCCAAGGTTGTCGCCCGTGCGCTGCGTGACGCCGGTATGGAGGTCGTCTACACCGGGTTGCACCAGACACCGGAGCAGATCGTGGAAACGGCGCTACAAGAAGACGCCGACGCGGTGGGGCTTTCGGTGCTTTCCGGTGCTCATATGACGCTGTTCGCCCGGGTCATCGAGCTACTCGAGGCCAAGGGCGCCACCGATGTGCTGGTCTTTGGCGGGGGCATTATCCCTGAGCAGGACATTCCCGAGCTCACCAAGCTCGGCGTAGCGAAGGTTTTTACGCCGGGTGCCACCACGCACGAGATCGTCGATTGGGTGCGTGCCGCGGTGGCCGCCGCTTCGGTGGAATGATCGCAGGTGGAGTGATCGCAAGTGGAGTGATCACAGTCACCGGCGCCGGTCAGCCGCTGACGCGCCGCGGCTGGATAGGGTCGATCGCGTGGATCTGTACGAATATCAAGCCAAGGATCTCTTCGGCGCTCACGGCGTCCCGGTACTGCCCGGTCGCGTCGTGACCACCAGCGAGCAGGCGCGAGCCGCCGCTGCTGAGCTGGGTGGCGCCGTCGTCGTCAAGGCTCAGGTGAAGACCGGAGGCCGCGGGAAGGCTGGTGGCGTGCAGCTGGCCAGTACTCCCGAAGACGCGCAACGCGCCGCGGCGGCGATTTTGGGCATGGACATCAAGGGGCACACCGTGCACCGCGTCCTGGTCACGCCGGCTTGCAAGATCGCCGAGGAGTACTACCTGTCATTTCTGCTTGATCGCACCCAGCGCACGTTCCTCGCGATGGCGAGCGTGCAGGGTGGTATGGACATCGAGGAGGTCGCCGCCACCGCGCCCGGCGCGCTGGCCAAGGTGCTGGTAGACCCGTATTTCGGCGTGGACGCCGCCAAGGCCGCCGAGATTGTGGCAGCCGCCTCCTTCCCCGTGGGGGTGGCGCAGGCAGTGGCCGCCACCATGGTGAAGTTGTGGGATGTCTTCGTTGCTGAGGACGCCACTTTGGTGGAGGTGAACCCACTGGTGCGCGACGCTCAAGGAGCCATCGTGGCGCTGGACGGGAAGGTCACCCTGGACGACAACGCCGCCTTCCGGCACCCGGACCACGCTGCGCTGGTCGACCCGGCGGGGCAGGATCCGCTCGAAGCCGCAGCCAAGGCCCGGCACCTGAACTACGTCAAACTCCTCGATGGGCAGGTCGGCATCATCGGCAACGGCGCTGGGCTGGTGATGTCTACTTTGGATGTGGTCGCCGCCGCGGGACGGGCTTATGGGGGGATCCGGCCGGCGAACTTCCTGGATATCGGTGGCGGCGCGAACGCGCAGGTGATGGCCGACGGTCTGGAGATCGTCTTGGGTGACCCGGACGTGCTGTCGGTGTTCGTCAACGTCTTCGGGGGGATCACCGCGTGCGACCAGGTGGCCGTCGGGATCGTGCAAGCGCTGGACATCCTGGGTGACGCCGCGGCTAAGCCGCTGGTGGTACGGCTGGATGGCAACAACGTCGCCGAGGGTCGCCGGATCCTGGCGCGCGCAGCCCACCCGCTGGTCACGATGGTCGACACCATGGACGCCGCAGCGGACAAAGCCGCTGAGCTGGCCGCAGTGATTTTCGCCAAGGGAGCCTGACCGGTGGCAATCTTGCTGACGAAGGACTCGAGGATCATCGTCCAGGGAATGACCGGCGCCGAGGGCCGCAGGCACACCCAGCGGATGTTGCGCGCCGGTAGCCAGGTCGTCGGTGGGGTTACCCCAGGTAAGGGTGGCCAGACCGTCGACTTCGAGGGCGCTTCACTGCCGGTGTTCGGCACGGTGGCCGACTCGATCGTCGCTACCGGCGCCGACGTCAGCGTGGTCTTCGTGCCGCCGCGCTTCGCCAAGGCCGCCGTGCTCGAAGCGATCGACGCCGGGATCGGGCTCGTCGTGGTGATCACCGAGGGGATCCCGGTGCACGACGCGGCCGCCTTTTGCGCGCACGCCGGTGCGACCGGTTTAGCGGCGCCTGGTGTGCGGACCCGGATTGTCGGCCCCAACTGTCCTGGGGTGATCAGTCCCGGTGCCTCGAATGCGGGGATCATCCCGGCCGACATCACCGGCCCGGGCCGGATCGGGCTGGTGTCGAAATCGGGCACGCTGACCTATCAGATGATGTACGAGCTGCGCGACATCGGTTTTTCCACTTGCGTCGGAATCGGTGGTGACCCGGTGATCGGCACCACGCACATCGACGCCCTGCAAGCCTTCGAGCAGGACCCAGATACTGCGGCGATGGTGATGATCGGGGAGATCGGCGGGGACGCCGAGGAGCGCGCCGCCGACTACATCAAGGCCAACATCACCAAACCGGTTGTCGGTTACATCGCCGGCTTCACCGCCCCCGAAGGCAAGACCATGGGCCACGCGGGCGCCATCGTGTCCGGCTCCTCCGGCACCGCCGCCGCGAAGAAGCACGCTCTGGAGGCGGTGGGTGTCCGAGTCGGCACGACTCCCAGTGACACCGCGGATCTGATGCGCGAGATCATGAAGTCGCTGCCCTAGTTGGTCGCCCTTCAAGTACCACCAACCGGGCTGTCGAGCGCCGCTAACCGCCACCAACCTCGCCGGCGGGCCGGCCGGGGTACTCCGTCCGGTTACATCAGGGGCGCGTCGGCGGGTCATCGCCGGAGCGGCGCCACCGGGCTGCGAGGGTGGCAGCCGTGAGCCTGCTGCTGTCGCCGGTAGCCCGTGACGAGCCCGCAGGTGAACGTATCCGTCCGCGCTGGGGCGCTTTGCTCGGTGCTGCCTGCTTGCCGGCGCTGGTCTGTTACCTCGCCGTCGCCGTGCTGCTCGCGGCACTCACCGCGGCCGCGGGGGCAGACGGTGCGGTGGCCTGGCTGGCTCGCTTAGCGGCGGTGGGCTGGCTGGCCGCACATCACATCCCGCTGACTATCGGCTCCGCACCGCTCGGAGTCCTGCCCCTGCTGCTCACCCTGCTTCTCGGCGCGCTGGTTGCCCGCGGCGCGGCTGGGATGGCGAAGCGGTCCGGGTTCCACCGGCCCACCGATGCCGGGTGGGTGGCGGGGGCTGTCGCCGGCGTTCACGGCATCGCTGGTGCGGTCCTGGCACTGGTCGCCACCCCGGCGACGATCACGGTGGATCCCGCGCTGGCCGCCGTGGGCTGCGCGCTGGTCGCTGGGACCGCGGCAGGGCTAGGCCTGGTCCGGCCCTGCGGGCTGGTGCCCGCGGCGCTACGCCAGGCGCCCGGATGGGTGCTGCCCGGTCTGCTGGCCGGGCTGTGGGGCCTGGCAGTACTGCTCACCGCCGGCTTCGCCACGGTGCTGATCGCTGAGATGGTGTCGGCACCCGAGGTCGTCCAGCTGTCGGGGTCCGACGCGGGAAGCGTCTTCGGGCTGATCGTGCTGTCCATCGGGTACCTGCCCAACGCGGCGATCGCCGGACTGTCCTGGCTAGCCGGACCCGGTTTCTCGATAGGCGCACTGTCGATCAGTCCCTTCGTGGTCCAGGCCGCTCCGGTGCCCGCAGTGCCCCTGCTCGCCCCGCTACCGCCGGGACCACCACAGTCCTGGTGGGTTGCGGCCGTTGCGGTGCCGCTGCTTGCCGGCGCCGCGGTGGGGCGCCGGTGCGCCACCGGCCGCGGTTTGCCCGAGCGGTTTCGAGTGCTCGGCGTGGCCGGCGCGGTGATCGCGCTGGGCGGCGTCGTGCTCGGGCTGCTCGCCGGCGGCCGGCTCGGCGCAGCTGCCTTCGATCCTGTCGACATCCCCGCTGGCGCGCTCGCGGTAGCTCTGCTGGCCGCAACGCTGCTCGGTGGCTGCGCCACCACTGTGCTGCCGCCCCGCCGACGCACCCAGCCCGACGACCTTGACAGCGCTGCTGTCGTCGAGTTCGACGATGGTGCCGCCGAACTCGAGGCGGACCGCTGCCCTGCTGTTGAACCCGACGACAGCAGTGCGCAGCCGCCGGTGGAGGACGGCAGCGGGCCGGTGGAGGACGACGGCAGTGCGCAGCCGCCGGCGGGCGACGGCAATCCGCAATGACAAGCGGGGAAAGCCGGGGCCACCCGTACACTCGCGGGAACGGCAGTGTGTCACCCCAGCAGCGAGGGAGCGGGATGGCCAGGCGGGTGGGTTCCAACGCCGGCAGCGATAGGGATGCCGACGTGATCGTGGTGGGAGCGGGACCCGCAGGCTCGACAGCCGCGGCCTACCTGGCCCGCGCCGGGCTGGACGTGGTGTTGCTGGAGAAGTCGACATTCCCGCGCGAGAAGGTGTGCGGGGACGGGTTGACGCCCCGCGGCATCAAGCAACTGATCGACTTGGGCATCGACACCAGCGCCGAGGCCGGCTGGTTACACAACCGGGGCCTGCGGGTGGTGGGCGGCGGGGTGACGATCGAACTGGACTGGCCCGACCTGGCCAGCTTCCCGCCCTACGGCGCGGTCCGCCAGCGCCAGGACTTCGACGAGATGCTGGCCCGGCACGCGGAGAAAGCCGGCGCACGCCTGCACGAGCACACCACGGTGACGGCAGCCATGACCGAGACGCGCACCGGGCGCGTCATCGGCGTCAACGCAAAACAGGGACCGGACAAGCAACCGGTGGCCTACCGGGCACCGGTCACGCTGGCCTGCGACGGCGTCTCGGCCCGGCTGGCGCTGAGCCTGGGGATGGAAAAGCGCGAGGACAGGCCTATGGGTGTCGGGGTGCGCCGCTACTACACCACCCCGCGCACCAACGACGAGTACCTGGAAAGCCACGTTGAGATCTGGGACCACGCCGACCCGCGAGAACCCAAACTGCTGCCCGGCTACGGGTGGATCTTCGGCATGGGCGACGGGACATCGAACGTTGGCCTGGGCATCCTGTCGACATCCAGCGCGTACGGCAAGACCGACTACCGCGCCCTGCTGCGGTCCTGGCTGAACGGCACACCCGAACACTGGGGCTTCCGCGAGGACAACGCTACCGGGAAGATCCTCGGTGCGGCGTTGCCGATGAGCTTCAATCGAACCCCGCACTACCGCGACGGCCTGCTGCTGGTCGGGGATGCCGGCGGCATGGTCAACCCCTTTAATGGTGAGGGCATCGCCTATGCGATGGAGTCCGCCCGGCTGGCCGCCGAGTGCGCCGTCCAGGCGATGGCCCGGCCACAAGGAACAGGCCGGGAACACGCGCTGCACCGTTATCCCACGGCGCTGCGCGAGGAACTCGGGGGCTATTTCCGGTTGGGCAACGTCTTCAGCCGGTTGATCGGTCACCCGGCGGTGATGCGCGCGGGAATCCGCCACGCCCTGCCGCGCCAGACGATGATGCGTTTCATGCTCAAGCTGCTGGCCAACCTCTACGACAAGCGAGACGGCGACACGATGGACCGGGTGATCACGGCGATGACCCGGCTGACCCCGAGCGTATAACCGACACGCAGCGATAACGCCTGATCGAGGCCGGATTTATAGGTTAGCCTCAAGGCAGCGCGTGACCCGTTCGCACGTAGGGTAGAGGCGGGACGTTCACGAGACGGGAAGGACGGGACGGCAGTGTTGCAGCCCTACGTTCCCCTGGTGTTAATGCTACTGCTGGCGGGGGGTTTCGCGGTCTTCTCCGTCGTGGTGGCCCCCCATATCGGGCCGCGCCGGTACAACAAAGCCAAGCTCGACGCCTACGAGTGCGGTATCGAGCCATCCCCCCGGCCGGTCGCCGGAGGCGGCCGGATGCCGGTGGCCTACTACCTCACCGCGATGCTGTTCATTCTGTTCGATATCGAGATGGTCTTCCTGTACCCGTTCGCGGTTGCTGCGGGCTCACTGGGTCTGTTCGGCCTGGTGGAGATCGTCCTGTTCATCGTCACGCTTGGTTTCGCCTACGCGTACGTGTGGCGCCGCGGCGGGCTGGACTGGAACTGATCATGGGTTTGGAAGAGAAGCTTCCCAGCGGGATCCTGCTGACCACCGTGGAGAAGGTGGTGAACTGGACCCGGAAGTCGTCGCTGTGGCCGGCCACGTTCGGGCTGGCCTGCTGCGCGATTGAGATGATGACCACCGGGGCACCGCGGTATGACCTGGGCCGGTTCGGCATGGAGGTGTTCCGGGCTTCCCCGCGCCAGGCTGACCTGATGATCGTGGCCGGCCGGGTGAGCCAAAAGATGGCTCCTGTGCTGCGCCAGATCTACGACCAGATGCCCGAGCCCCGCTGGGTGCTCTCGATGGGTGTCTGTGCCTCCAGCGGAGGGATGTTCAACAACTACGCGATCGTGCAGGGCGTGGACCACGTGGTTCCGGTGGACATGTATGTGCCTGGTTGCCCACCACGTCCGGAGATGCTCATCGACGGGATTCTGAAACTGCACGCCAAGATCATGGATGAGCCGCTCGGGCCGAAGCGGGCCGCGGAGATGGCGGGCCATCGCACCGAGATGGTGCCCTCCTCGGTGGCTTATGGCCCGCAGAAGCAGCCCAGACCATCCGGCAGCGGCCGGTCACGGGTCGTCGAAGCGCGGAAGCAGTGACCAGGATGACGAGGGCCGGCAAGAACAGGAAAAACAACGGCAGCAAGAACAACAACGACAAGGGTCTCGCGCCCGGCCTGGCCAGCTCCGCGGAGTTGACTTCAGCCCAGGAAGCCGAGCACGAGGATCGCGGCGGGGTGGTCGCCGGCCGGGCCCGGCAGGGCATGTTCAACGTGCGCGGCTCCGGTGACACCTCCGGCTACGGCGGGCTGGTGCTGCCGGCGTACGTACCTCCCCCCGCGCAGCGACCCTATGGCGGCGGCTTCGACGAGCTCACCGACGAGCTGTTGGATGCGATGCACGAGAGGGGCGTGCCCGCTGAGGCCATCCAGCAGGTCACTGTGGATCGCGGCGAGATCACCTACTACGTGCGCCGGGAGCACCTGGTGGCGCTGTGCCGCACGCTGCGAGATGATTCGGCGCTGCGCTTCGAACTGTGCAGTGGGGTCTCCGGTGTGGACTACGGCAGCGAGGTCGTGCAGCGTCTGCACTCGGTGTACCACCTGATGTCGATGACCTACCGGCGGCGGATCCGGCTGGAGGTCGCCGTCGACGTCGATGACGCCCACGTGCCCAGCGTGGTGGAGGTCTATCCAACCGCGGACTGGCACGAGCGCGAGACCTGGGACATGTACGGCATCGTCTACGACGGGCACCCGGCATTAACCCGCATCCTCATGCCCGACGACTGGGACGGCCATCCGCAACGCAAGGACTACCCGCTCGGTGGGATCCCCGTGGAGTACAAGGGCGCCGAGATCCCGCCGCCCGACGAGCGGAGGGCGTATTCCTGATGGCTCGGCGAAAAAATCGTGGCGTAAAACACCGGAACACCAAACCTAGGGACGCCAAACCCAACGACGCCAAACCCAACGCCGCTGAGCCCGCGCACACCGTCGGCAGCGGAACCACCGACTCGGCGACCGCGACCGACAGCGGGGTATCCGACCCCTACGCCGCCACCTCCCGGGAAACCACCGAGGGGCGGGTGTACACCGTCACCGGCGGTGACTGGGACGACGTGCTCGACGACTGGCGCCACGACGAACGCATCGTCGTGAACATGGGACCGCAGCATCCCTCCACGCACGGCGTGCTGCGGCTGGTGCTGGAGCTCGAGGGCGAGGCCGTCACCCAGGCCCGCTCCGTGATCGGCTACCTGCACACCGGTATCGAGAAGAACTGCGAGTACCGAACCTGGACCCAGGGTGTCACGTTCGTCACCCGGGCCGACTACCTGTCGCCACTGTTCAACGAGACGGCTTATTGCCTGGCCACCGAGAAGCTGTTGGGTATCACCGCGCCGCGGCGCGCGCAGGTGATGCGGGTGCTGCTCATGGAGCTCAACCGGATCGGTTCGCACCTGGTGGCCATCGCAACCGGCGGGATGGAGCTGGGCGCGCTGACCGGGATGACCTCCGGGTTCCGGGAGCGGGAGGAGGTCCTGCACCTGCTGGAGTTCCTCACCGGCCTGCGGATGAACCACGGGTTCATCCGGCCCGGCGGCGTTGCCCAGGACCTGCCGGAGGGGTACGACACCAAGGTCCGGGACTTTATCAAGGTGATGGATTCCCGGCTGCCCGATTACGACTGGCTGCTCACCGGGCAGCCGATCTGGAAAAAGCGCCTGTGCAATGTGGCCTACCTGCCGCTGGATGGCTGCCTACAGCTGGGGGTCACCGGCCCGATCCTGCGCTCCGCCGGCCTGGAATGGGACCTGCGCAAGGTGGAGCCCTATTGCGGTTACGAGGAGTACGACTTCGAGGTTCCCACCTCGACCGACGCCGATGGCTACGCACGCTACGTGCTGCGGGTGGAGGAGATACACCAGTCACTCAAGATCGTCGCTCAGTGCCTGGACAAGTTGGAACCCGGTCCGGTGATGGTGGAGGACGGCAAGATCGCGTGGCCGGCCAAGCTGTCCATCGGCGCGGACGGCATGGGTAACTCGCTGGAGCATGTCCGCAAGATCATGGGCCAGTCGATGGAGGCGCTGATCCACCACTTCAAGCTGGTCACCGAGGGTTTCGCCGTTCCGCCGGGTCAGGCGTACTCGGCAGTGGAGTCCCCGCGCGGCGAGTTGGCCTGCCACGCGGTGTCCGATGGTGGGACCCGCCCGCTGCGGGTGCACCTGCGCGATCCCAGCTTCGTCAATCTGCAGTCCTTGCCGGCGATGTGTGAGGGCGGTCTAGTGGCCGACGTCATCGCCGCGGTGGCGTCGATTGATCCGGTGATCGGAGGGGTGGACCGATGAGCTCGGCCGACAACCCGGCGAATGGACCGGTCGAGAACCCGGCCTTCACTGCGCGGCCGGTAGAGGCGTCGGAGGTTCCCGACCAGGCTGCGCCGACGACCCTGTCCACCGCGCAGGACGTTCCGGTGGAGCGGCCTGTGCGGGTGGACACCGGCGTGTTCGACGAGCAGACCCGGCGACGGGCACAGGAGATCCTCGCGCGTTATCCCCAGCCGCGCTCGGCGCTGCTGCCCCTGCTGCACCTGGTCCAGAGCGCGGAGGGATATGTCAGCCAGGCCGGGATGTCGTTTTGTGCGCAGCTGGTGGGGATCACCACCGCGCAGGCGACCACGGTGGCCACCTTCTACACCATGTTCAAGCGCAGACCCGGTGGTGAGTATCTGGTGAGCGTGTGCACCAATACGCTGTGCGCAGCGCTGGGCGGAGACGAGATCTACGCCCGGCTGTGCAAACGGCTCGGGGTCGGGCACGAGGGGACCGCCGGCCGGCCGGGTTCGAAGGGTTCGATCACCCTGGAGCACGCCGAATGCCTCGCCGCGTGTGACCTGGCGCCGGTGCTGCAGGTGAACTACGAGTTCTACGACAACCAGACCCCGGAGTCGGCCGAGGCGCTGGTGGATGCGTTGCGGCGCGGGGATCGGCCGGCGCCGACTCGCGGCGCGCCCCTGACCGACTGGCGCGATACCGAACTGCAGCTGGCCGGCTTCTTCGGCGAGCCGCAGCAACTACGCGAGGCGGTGGACGCACCCTCGGCAGCGCCCGAGACGCTGGCCGGCAACCGACTCGCCGAGGAAAAGGGTTGGCAGGCCCCGGCAATGCCGGATAACCCCCCGCCGCTTCCCGCCGTTGCGGATAAGAAGTGACCAGCTCACCACTTTCGCCCAGGCCCAAATGAACAGCCCCAGACGAAGGAGACAGGCGTGACCGAGCGGACGCTCACCCCGGTGTTGACCCGGCGGTGGGCCTCGCCCAAGTCCTGGACCCTGGACACCTACACCCAGCTCGAGGGCTACACCGCGCTGCGCACCGCGCTGGCCGCAGATCCCGATCAGCTGATCCAGCTGATCAAAGACTCGGGCCTGCGGGGGCGCGGCGGGGCCGGTTTCCCAACCGGCATGAAGTGGGGTTTCATCCCGCAGGCCAAACCGGGTGAGCAGCCCACCGGGCCAGCGGCCAAGCCCACCTACCTGGTGATCAACGCGGACGAGGGCGAGCCCGGGACGTGCAAGGACGTGCCACTGATGATGGCCGATCCGCACTCGCTGGTCGAAGGGTGCATCATCACCGGCTACGCGATCCGCGCCCACTTGTGCTTCATCTACGTCCGTGGCGAGGTAATCCACTGCTTGCGCCGGGTGCACAGCGCGGTCAACGAGGCCTATGCCGCCGGCTATCTCGGCAAGAACATCCTTGACTCCGGGTTTGACCTGGACATCGTGGTGCACGCGGGCGCCGGGGCCTACGAGGCTGGTGAGGAGACCGCGCTGCTGAACTCGCTGGAGGGCCGTCGCGCGGAGCCCCGGCTCAAGCCACCGTTCCCGGCCGTCTCCGGGCTGTATGCAGCACCCACGGTGGTGAACAATGTCGAGACCATCTGCAGCGTGCCCTACATCGTCAACGGTGGGTCGGACTGGTTCCGCACGATGGGCACCGAGAAATCCCCCGGTCCCAAGATCTACTCGATCTCCGGGCATGTCCAGCGACCCGGGCAGTACGAGGCCCCGCTGGGCATCACGCTGCGCGAGTTGCTGGACATGGCTGGTGGCATGAAAGGCGGCCCGCTGAAGTTCTGGACACCGGGTGGTTCATCGACCCCGCTGCTGACCGCGGAACACATGGACGTTCCGCTGGACTTCGAGGGTGCCGCCGAGGCCGGTTCCATGCTGGGCACCACCGCAGTCATGGTTTTCAACCAGTCGGTGAGTGTGCCGTGGGCGGTGATGAAGTGGACGGAGTTCTACGAGCACGAGTCATGCGGTAAGTGCACACCGTGCCGTGAGGGCACCTACTGGTTGACCCAGATCCTGCAGCGGATGGTGCGGCGCGAGGGTACGCCTTCCGACGTGGACAACTTGCTCGACATCTGCGACAACATCCTGGGTCGCTCGTTCTGTGCACTCGGTGACGGCGCCGTGAGCCCGATCACGAGCGGGATCAAATATTTCCGGCAGGAATTCCTCGACCTGTGCGCCGAACAGCCCGGGTATGCGCGACGAGCGCAGCCGACGACGCTGACAGGGTCGGTCCGATGACGCTGATGGCAGAGACCAGCAGCGGCGACGCGCGGCCCGTTCCTGAGGGTCACGTTCGGTTGACCATCGACGGCCGGGAGGTCGATGCGCCCAAGGGCGAGCTGGTGATCCGGACCTGCGAGCGGATGGGCATCATCGTGCCGCGGTTCTGCGACCACCCACTGCTCGACCCGGCCGGGGCCTGTCGGCAATGCCTGGTCGAGGCGGAGATGGGCGGGAAACCGATGCCCAAACCGCAGACCAGCTGCACCCTGACGGTGGCCGACGGGATGGTCATCAAGACCCAGCACACCTCGGCGGTGGCCGACAAGGCGCAGCAGGGCGTCATGGAGCTGCTGCTGATCAACCACCCGCTGGACTGCCCGGTCTGCGACAAGGGCGGCGAATGCCCGCTGCAGAACCAGGCGATGTCCAACGGCCGGCCCGACTCCCGGTTCACCGATACCAAACGCACCTTCGCCAAGCCGATCGCCATCTCCACCGAAGTGCTGCTGGATCGGGAACGCTGCGTGCTGTGCGCCCGCTGCACCCGCTTCTCCGAACAGATCGCAGGGGACGCCTTCATCGAGATGCTCGAGCGCGGTCCTGGTCAGCAGGTCGGGGTAGCCGCCGACAAACCGTTCCAGTCCTACTTCTCCGGCAACACCATCCAGATCTGCCCGGTGGGCGCGCTGACCAGCGCCGGCTACCGGTTCCGGTCCCGGCCGTTCGACCTGGTATCCACCCACGGGGTGTGCGAGCACTGCGCGAGTGGCTGCGCACTGCGCACCGACTGGCGGCGCGGCGTCGTGATGCGCCGGCTGGCCGGCCACGACCCGCAGGTCAATGAGGAATGGAACTGCGACAAGGGGCGCTTCGCCTACGTCTACGCCACTGCCGCTGATCGGATCACTCAGCCGCTGGTCCGGGACTCCCTCGGCGGTGAGCTACGGCCGGCGTCGTGGACCGAGGCGTTGCAGGCAGCGGCCGAGGGACTGCTGGCCGCGCGCAACGCGGGCGTAGGGGTCCTGACCGGTGGCCGGCTGACGGTGGAGGACGCCTTCGCCTACGCCAAGTTCGCCCGGGTCGCGCTGGACACCAACGACATCGACTTCCGCGCCCGGCCGCACTCCGCTGAGGAGTTGGACTTCCTCGCTGCGCACGTCGTCGGCGTGACCCCGGATAGCGGTGCGGTGACCTACGACGACCTGTCTGCGGCCTCGGCGGTGTTGTGCGTGGCCTTCGAGCCCGAGGAGGAGTCGCCGATCGTCTACCTGCGGCTGCGCCGCGCCGCCCGCGACGGCCAGCTGCCGGTGTGGCACCTCGGTCAGTTCACCACGCCTGCGGTGCGCCGCACCTTCGGCACGCTGCTGCGGGTGCTGCCCGGCAGTGAGGCAGCGTTTTTGCAGGCGCTGAGCGCCGAGGAGCCTGCGGTGCGCGAGGCGCTGAGTAAGCCGGACGCGGTGCTGCTGGTGGGGGAGCGGGCCGCCGAGGTGCCCGGGCTCTACACCGCGGTGGCCCGGCTGGCCGCGGACACCGGCGCCCGGCTGGCCTGGATTCCGCGGCGCGCCGGTGAGCGGGGCGCACTGGAGGCCGGCGCTGTACCGACACTGCTGCCCGGCGGCCGGCCGGTCACCGACGATGTTGCGCGCGCCGAGGTCGAGCAGGCCTGGCGGGTGACGGTGCCGAACCGGCCGGGACGCGACACCGCCGGAATCGTCGCCGCCGCCGCGGCTGGGCAATTGGGTGGCCTGGTCATCGGTGGGGTGGACCCCGTCGATCTGCCCGATCCTCGGCTGGCCGAGCAGGCGCTGAGCCGGGCCGGATTCGTGGTGAGCCTGGAGATGCGGCCCTCTGCGGTGACCCGGGCGGCCAATGTCGTGCTCCCGATCGCGCCCGCTGTCGAGAAATCCGGTAGCTACCTCGACTGGGAGGGCCGCCGCCGGCAGTTCGGCACCACCATCACGTCCGGCAGCAGTATTTCCCGGGCGGCGCTTTCGGACTGCCGGGTGCTCGACAGCCTGGGCGTCGAGATGGACGTCGACCTGTTCACCCAGACGCCCGCGGCGGCGTGGGCCGGCTTCGCCGCGCTGGGCACCTACGGTGGCATCAAGCGCGACACCAACCGCCACGCCGGAGGGCCCCCGACCGCGTCCGCAGCGCCGCAGCCGGGTAGCGATGCGAGCGAGGGAAAGGTTTTGCTGGCCACCTGGCGCCGGCTGCTGGACAACGGGTCGATGCAGGACGGCGAACCGGCGCTGGCCGGCACGGGACGGCCTGCTGTCGCGTTGTTGTCCGAGGCCACCGCTGCCGATCTCGGGGTGCATCTCGGCGGCAAGGTCACGGTATCCACTCAACGCGGAGCGATAACGCTGCCCGTCGCCGCTGCCGACCTGCCGCCCGGTGTGGTCTGGGTACCGGGTAACTCCGGACCGGCTACCGTCCGGCGCAGCCTGGGCGTGGGGCACGGCGCCGTGGTTACCGTGCGTGGTGGCAACGGCCGAGAATCCAGGACTACAACATCCTCCAAAACGGGGTGGGGGGGCAGGTCATGACACCCACTGGTGCCTTGCTCGCCGACGACCCGCTGTGGCTCACCATCATCAAAGTGGTGGTGATCTTCGGATTCCTCATGGTCATGACGCTGTTCATGATCTGGATGGAACGGCGGGTAGTGGGCCGGATGCAGCACCGGCCGGGTCCCAACCGGGTGGGGCCCTACGGGCTGCTGCAGTCCCTGGCCGACGGGCTCAAGCTGGCGTTGAAGGAAGACATCACTCCGGTGCTGGCCGACCGCTGGGTGTACGTGCTGGCTCCGGTGATCTCGGCGGTCACCGCGTTCACCGGGTTCGCCGTGATCCCACTGGGGGGCCAGGTCTCGATCTTCGGAGAGCAGACTGCGCTGCAGATCGCCGACCTGCAGGTCGGCGTGCTCGTGGTGCTGGCCGCCTCATCGCTGGGCGTCTACGGCATTGTGCTGTCCGGCTGGGCCTCGGGCTCGCCGTACCCGCTGCTGGGCTCGCTGCGTTCGGCCGCGCAGGTGATCTCCTACGAGATCGCCCTCGGGATGTCGATCGTCGCGGTCATCCTGTATTCGGGCTCGCTGTCCACCGCCGACATCGTGGCCGCGCAGTCCCGGCAGTGGTGGTTTGTGTTCCTGCTGTTCCCCAGCTTCGTGGTGTTCTGCGTGTCGATGGTCGGCGAAACCAACCGCGCGCCCTTCGACCTGCCCGAGGCGGAATCGGAGCTGGTCGGTGGGTTCCACACCGAGTACTCGTCGCTTAAGTTCGCGCTGTTCTTCCTCGCCGAGTACGTCAACATGGTGACGGTCTCGGCGATGGCGACAACATTGTTCCTCGGCGGCTGGCACGCCCCGTGGCCACTGTCCGGCACCGTGCTCGATCGCGGGTGGTGGGGCCCGCTGTGGTTCATCAGCAAGATGTTCGTCTTCCTGTTTGTGTTCATCTGGCTGCGCGGCACTCTGCCCCGGCTGCGTTACGACCAGTTCATGGCGGTGGGGTGGAAGCTGCTGGTGCCGGGCAGCCTGGTGTGGATCGTGCTGGTCTCCGGAGCACGAGCGCTGCGTGGCTCTGACGTCACGCCGAGTGAGATTCTCGTGGTGGGCGGCGTCGTGCTGGTGCTGTTGCTGATCGTCGCCTTCCTGCTGCCCCAGGGCGATTCGACCGCTCAGAACACGGCGCCGGGCGGCACGATCCAGCGCGCCGGCCAGGTCCCGACCGCCGGCTCGAACTACCCGCTGCCCCCGCTGGACCTGGTGGTGCCGCAATCACCGTCCCGGCGCGCCGCGGTGACCCCAGCTGGAGCGAACGCCAACGGGACGACCGATGGCGGGCCACCAACCGGGAGGGAGGATGGCCATGGCACTGTTTGATCCCGTCAAGGGTTTCGGGGTCACCTTCTCGACGATGTTCAAGAAGGTCGTGACCGAGGAGTATCCCGAGGTCAAAAAGATCACCGCGCCGCGGTTCCACGGCAAACACCAGCTCAACCGGCACCCCGACGGGCTGGAGAAGTGCGTGGGGTGCGAGTTGTGCGCCTGGGCTTGCCCCGCGGACGCCATCTACGTCGAGGGCGGCGACAACACCGACGAGGCCCGCTACTCCCCCGGGGAGCGCTACGGTGCGATCTACCAGATCAACTACTTGCGCTGCATCGGCTGCGGGCTGTGCATCGAGGCCTGCCCGACCCGCGCGCTGACCATGACCAACGAATACGAGGTGTCCGACGATAACCGCCAGGATCTCATCTACACCAAGGAAGATCTGGTGGCGCCGTTGCTGCCGGGAATGGAGCCACCCCCGCACCCGATGCGGCTGGGCGAGTCCGAGGAGGACTACTACGTGCAGGGCTCGAGCTTGGAGCGGCGGGCGGGTGCAGTGGGGGAGGAGCAGCGATGAGCCCGCTGAGCATCCTGCTGGCACCGCCAGTGCCTCCTGCCGACACCGTTGGCCTCGGTGAAGCCATCGCATTCTGGATCCTCGGTCCGCTCGCGTTGGCCGGGGGCTTGTTGATGGTTTTCGCCCGCAACGCGGTGCACTCGGCGCTGTGGCTGGCGCAGGCCATGCTGTGCCTAGGCGCGCTGTACATGGCTGAGCAAGCACCGTTTTTGGGCTTCGTGCAGATCATCGTCTACACCGGCGCGATCATGATGCTGTTCCTGTTCGTGCTGATGCTGGTCGGCAAGGAAAGCGCCGAGTCGGTGGTCGAGGTGCTGCGCGGTCAGCGGGTCGCGGCCGCCCTGGGCGGGCTCGGGCTGGCCGCGCTGCTGGTGGCCGTGCTGGGCCGGGCTTTCATCGGAGTCACCTCGGTCGGGCTGGCCGGCCCGAACAACACCAACGGTGGCAACGTCGCCAACCTCGGTCGGCTGCTGTTCACCGACTACCTGTTCCCGTTCGAGCTCACCTCAGCGCTGCTGATCAGCGCCGCGGTGGGCGCCATGGTGCTGGCCTACACCGAACGCGCCAAGCAGGGCAGGTTGACCCAGCGCGAGCAAGTGGAAGCGCGCATCCGCGGTGGGCATCCCTCCTCGCTTCCCGGTCCCGGTGTGTTCGCCACCCTCAACTCGGTGGCCACCCCCGCCCTGCTACCGGACGGTTCGCCGGCTCCGCAGTCCCGTTCCGAGCTGCTCGAATCGACCGCTTCGGACCGCCTGGAGGCCGACGTACGCAGCGTCACCAGCGCCGGGATCGAACCCGGCGCCCGGGCCCTGCGTAGGTCGGTGACACCACCTCCGGGTGATGAGGAGGGCGGACAGCCATGATGGGTCGACCCTGCAAGCAGGTCTCGCGATGAGCACGACGAACTACCTGCTGCTGTCGGCGCTGCTGTTCACCATCGGCGCCGTCGGTGTCTTGGTGCGTCGCAATGCGGTGGTGGTGTTCATGTGCATCGAACTGATGCTCAACGCGGTGAACCTGACCTTGATCACTTTTGCCCGGATCAACGGCACGCTGGACGGGCAGATCATGGCGTTCTTCGTGATGGTGGTGGCTGCAGCCGAGGTGGTGGTGGGGTTGGCCATCATCATGGCGATCTTCAAGACGCGCCGATCGGCCTCGGTCGACGACGCGAACCTGCTCAAATACTGAGGGGACGCAGTGGGCGAGGTCTTGGCGCCAGTGGCTGTCACTGGTGGCACCGCGCAATATGCCTGGCTGCTCGTGGTGTTGCCCGCCTTCGGCGCGTTCGTGTTGCTGGCCGGTGGCCGTCGCACCAATGCCTGGGGGCACCTGCTGGGCTGCGCGACGGTGCTCACCGCCTTCGTCTACGGGGTGGCGCTGTTTGTCGACTGGCTGGGACTCGACGCCTCGGAGCGCACCCAGGAACTGGGCAGTGGCACCTGGTTTGCGGTCAACGCCCTGCAGGTCAGCTACGGCCTGCGGCTGGACCCGCTGTCGCTGACGTTCGTGCTGCTCATCACGGGAGTCGGGGGGCTGATTCACCTCTACTCGATCGGGTACATGGAGCACGATGCCGGGCGGCGCCGGTTCTTCGGGTACTTCAACCTGTTCATCACGGCGATGCTCATCCTGGTGCTCGCCAACAACTTCGTCACGCTCTACCTCGGCTGGGAAGGCGTGGGCCTGGCCTCCTACCTGCTGATCGGTTGGTACCAGGATCGTCCCAGCGCCGCCACGGCGGCCAAGAAGGCGTTCCTGATGAACCGGGTCGGCGACGTCGGGCTGGTGATCGCGATCTTTTTGATCTGGCGCTCGCTGGGCACCGTGCAGTTCTCCGAGGTGTTTGGCCGCGCCGGGGAGATAAGCGGCCCGACCCTGCTGGCGATCACCCTGTTGTTGCTGCTGGGCGCCTGCGGTAAGTCCGGCCAGTTCCCGCTGCAGGCCTGGTTGCCCGACGCGATGGAAGGCCCGACGCCGGTCTCAGCGCTGATCCACGCCGCGACGATGGTGACTGCCGGGGTGTACCTGATCGCCCGGTGCAGCCCGCTGTACAACCTCAGCACCGACGGCCGGCTGGCCGTCGCCGCGGTCGGCACGATCACCCTGCTGATCGGTTCGATCATCGGATGCGCCTACGACGACATCAAGAAGGTGCTGGCCTACTCCACGGTCAGCCAAATCGGGTACATGATCCTCGCGGTCGGGTTGGGCCCGGCCGGTTACGCGCTGGGCATCGTGCACCTGCTCACCCACGGCTTCTTCAAGGCGGTGCTGTTCCTCGGGGCCGGCGCGGTCATGCACGGCATGCACGATGAGATCGACATGCGGCGGATGGGCGGGCTGGCCAAGCACCTGCCGATCACCTTCGCCGTGTTCAGCACGGGTTACCTGGCGCTGATCGGGTTCCCGCTCCTGTCCGGCTACTACTCCAAGGATGCGATCATCGAGGCGGCCTTCGGCGCGGGTGGTGACGCCGGCTGGCTGTTCGGTCTGATCGCGCTGCTGGCGGCGGGGCTGACCGCGTTCTACATGACCCGCCTGATGCTCATGACGTTTTTCGGTGAGGAACGCTGGCGCAACCTGCGTACCGCCGACGGCCAGGCATACCACCCGCACGAATGCCCGCCGGTGATGTGGGTTTCGATGGTGCCGCTAGCCATCGGTTCGCTGATCGCCGGCGGCTTCCTGGCCTCGGGAGACCGGTTGGCGCGCTGGCTGGAGCCCTCGGTAGGGGCGCTCGTGCCGGTGGAGTCGACCACCGCGCCGGTGCTGGTGCCGCTGTTCACCGTGCTGGTCTCGGCGTTGGGAGTGCTGGCGGCCTGGCTGGTCATCGGTCGCAACCCGGTGCCGGTCGTCAGGCCCGAGCGAGTGTCGGTGCCGGTGGCCGCCGCTCGAGCCGACCTGTACGCCAACGCGATCAACGAGGCGATCATCGCCCGACCCGGCACCTGGCTGACCCGGGCGCTGGTGTTCGTGGACAACAAAGGCATCGACGGCATCGTCAACGGCACCGCGGCGCTGCTCGGCGGAACCTCCGGCCGGCTGCGCCGGTTACAGACCGGGTTCGTGCGCAGTTACGCGTTGGGCATGCTCGGCGGCGGGATCGTGGTAATCGCCTTCCTGGTGGCGGTGAGCTTCGCATGAGCGGGGGCGGATTGTTACTGGCCATGCTGCTGGTGCCGCTGGTGGGCGCTGCGGTGGTGGCCCCGATGCGCACTGCGCCGGTGGCGGCAAAGGGCACCGGCTTGGCTTTTGCGCTAGTCGAGCTGGTACTCGCCGGGCTGGCCTGGTCGGCTTACCAGCCCGGCGGGGGACGGCTGCAACTCGTCCTGTCCGCGCCGTGGATTCCCGCGTTCGGCACCAGCTTCGCGCTCGGCATCGACGGCATCGCCCTGGTGATGATCGCGCTGATCGGCGTGCTGGTGCCGATCGTGATGGGCTCGTCCTGGGCGGAGAAGCTACCCGAGGGCCGCACCCCGGCGGGTTTCTACGCGCTGCTGCTGACGTTGGAATCGATGCTCGTCGGCGTGTTCATCTCCACCGACGTGTTCCTGTTCTACCTGTTTTTCGAAGTCATGCTGGTGCCGATGTACTTCCTGATCGGGCGCTTCGGCGGCCCGAGACGGCAGTACGCCGCGGTGAAGTTCTTCTTGTACTCGCTGCTGGGTGGGTTGGTCATGCTGGCCAGCGTGATCGGCCTGTTCGTGGTCAGCGGGCGCCGGCTCGGGCATGGCACCTTCGACTGGGCCGCGTTGCAGCGCATCGCCGCGACGATCCCGGCCAGCACCCAGATCTGGTTGTTCCTCGGGTTCTTCATCGCCTTCGCCATCAAGGCGCCGTTGGTGCCCTTCCACACCTGGCTGCCCGACGCCGGTGCCGAAGCCCCGGTAGGCGTCGGGGTCCTGCTCGTTGGCGTGATGGACAAGGTTGGCATCTACGGTTTCCTGCGCTACTGCCTGCCGCTGTTCCCCGACGCATCGCGCACGCTGGCCCCACTGGTGTTGGTGCTGGCCATCGCCGGCATCGTGTACGCCGCGCTGCTGGCCGTCGGCCAGTCCGACATGAAGCGGTTCGTCGCCTACACCTCGGTGGCGCACTTCGGGTTCATCGCGCTGGGCGTATTCGCCTTCTCCACCCAGGCGCAGGCCGGCGCGGTGCTCTACATGGTCAACCACGGCATCTCCACCGGGATGCTGTTCATCGTGGTGGGCATGCTGATCGCGCGCGGCGGATCGAGATTGATCAGCGACTACGGCGGTGTGGCGGCGCTGGCTCCGGTACTGGCGGGGATGATGCTGCTGGCCGGACTGTCCGCACTGGCGCTGCCCGGTACCAACTCGTTCGTCTCGGAGTTCATGGTGCTGATCGGCTCGTACCCGCGGCAGCCGGTGTACACCGTCATCGCCACCGCGGGGATCATCCTGGCCGCCCTGTATGTGCTGTGGTTCTACCAGCGCGTCTCGCAGGGTCCGGTGCGCGGCGCGGCTGTGCTGGGAACCCTGGACGGGCCGGGCACCGCGACCGCCCGAGGGATGCACCGGCGAGGTTTCTCGGACTTGTCGATCCGTGAGGTTGCGGTACTGGTACCACTGGTGGCGCTGATCCTGCTGCTCGGGTTCTTCCCGCAGCCGGTGCTGAATGTGATCCAACCGTCGGTCGGGGCCACGGTCACCGAGGTCGGCTTGTCCGACCCGGTCGCCGGGCAGGGAGGCAGCTGAGGTGCTCGACGGTACATTCCAGTTGGAACTCCCCACGCAGGTCCAGCACGTCACCGCGCCTGCGGTCGACTATGGGGCGATCGCCCCCATCCTGGTGGTACTCGGCGCGGCCTGCCTTTCGGTGCTGGTCGAAGCGTTCGTGGCCCGTTCGGCGCGGTGGTCGGCTCAGGTCGCCTTGGCGCTGCTCACGCTGGGCGCGGCCGGTGCCGCACTGGGCATGCACCTGTACTCCCGGGGCGTGACCAATGTGGTGACGCTGGCCGGGACGGTCGCCGTCGACGGCCCCGCACTGTTCTTATGGGGCACGCTGCTGGCCCTGAGCTTGGGCGCGGTGCTGCTCATCGCGGACCGCACGGTCGAACCCGGCGGAGCGTTCACCCCCGACGCCGCGGTGCGCCCCGGCACGGCGGCCGACCGCGCCCAGCTGGTTGGTACCCAGACCGAGACCATGATGCAGACCGAGGTTTTCCCGCTGTTTTTGTTCTCGCTGGGCGGGATGATGGTCTTCCTCGCAGCCAACGACCTGCTCACCATGTTCATCGCCTTGGAGGTGCTGTCCCTGCCGCTGTACCTGATGTGCGGGATGGCCCGGCGGCGCCGGCTGCTGTCCCAGGAGGCGGCCGTCAAGTACTTCCTACTCGGAGCGTTCTCCTCGGCTTTTTTCCTGTACGGGGTCGCGTTGCTGTACGGCTACGCGGGCTCGGTTCAGCTGGCCCGCATCGCCGAGGCCTCGGGGGGCATCGACCGGTCGGACACCCTGCTGTTCGGTGGGCTGGCGCTGCTGGTGATCGGGCTGCTGTTCAAGGGCTCGGTGGGGCCGTTCCACACCTGGACCCCGGACGTCTACCAGGGTGCGGCGACGCCGGTGACGGCGTTCATGGCGGCCTGCACCAAGGTCGCCGCCTTCGGCGCGATCCTGCGGGTCCTCAACGTGGCGTTCGAGGGCACCCGGTGGGATTGGCGCGGCCTGCTGTGGGGGGTGGCGATCGTATCCATGGCGATCGGCGCGGTACTGGGCCTGACCCAGACCGACATCAAACGCATGATCGCCTACTCGTCGGTCGCACATGCCGGTTTCCTGCTGGTCGGAGCGATCGCGCTGACCGCCCAGGGGCTGTCCGGCACGATGTTCTACCTGCTGGCCTACGGCTTCACCACGCTGGCCGCGTTCGGCGTGGTCACCCTGGTCCGGGACGCTGATGGGGAGGCCACCCACCTGTCCCAGTGGGCCGGGCTGGCCAAGCGCTCCCCGCTGACCGCCGGGGTGTTCGCCTTCCTGCTCTTCGCGCTCGCCGGGATCCCGCTGACCAGCGGGTTCACCGGTAAGTTCGCGGTGTTCAGCGCCGCCCTGGCCGACGGGATGGCGCCGCTGGTGGTGGTGGCGCTGGTGGCCAGCGCGGTGGCCGCGTTCTTCTACCTGCGGGTGGTCGTGTTGATGTACTTCAGCGAACCGGCTACCGATGGTCCGACGGTGAGCGTGCCCGGCGCGTTCACCACGGCCGCGATCACGCTCGGCGTGGTGGTCACCTTGCTGCTCGGCGTGGTGCCCACCTTCGCCCTGGACTGGGCCGCGCTCGGCGCGTTCGCCTCCTGATCCGGGTATGAGCAGATCGACATCCGAGCAGCTCGCCGGTGTGGAGCTGGCCGATCCGGAGCTGCGCGCCTTGCTGGAGCACGGCTTGGAGCAGGTGGAAGAGCTGCTGCACCGGGAGGTGCAAAGCGAGTTCCGGTTTCTCACCGAAACGTCGCTGCACCTCGTCGATGCTGGGGGTAAACGGTTCCGGCCGCTGTTCACCCTGCTCGCCGGTCAGTTCGGGCCGGACCGTAATCGAACGCACGAAGTGGTGCGGGCGGCGGTGGTCGTGGAGCTCGTTCACCTGGCCACGCTCTACCACGACGATGTGATGGACGAGGCGACCATGCGCCGCGGCGCGATCAGCGCCAACGCCCGGTGGGACAACACCGTCGCGATCCTCACCGGTGACTTCCTGTTCGCGCATGCCTCCCGGCTGGTCGCCGACCTCGGACCGGATGCGGTGCGGATCATCGCCTGCACCTTCGCCGAGCTGGTCACCGGCCAGATGCGGGAAACCCTGGGTCCCGTCGACGGCACCGACCCGGTGGAGCATTACCTGGCGGTGGTGTCGGAGAAGACCGGCTCGCTGATCGCTACTGCAGGCCGCTACGGCGCCATGTTCTCCGGCGCGGGGCCGGAACGGATCGAGGCGCTGTGCCGCTTCGGGGAGACCATCGGAACCGCCTTCCAGATCTCCGACGACATCATCGACATCGCCTCACCGGCTGCCCAGTCTGGTAAGACACCGGGGACGGACCTGCGGGAGGGCGTGCGCACCCTGCCCATGCTCTACGCGTTGGCCGACGGCGGCGCTGACGGTGACCGGCTGCGCGCGCTCCTGGCCGGTCCGCTGACCGATGACGCGCTGATCGCCGAGGCGCTGTGGCGGTTGCGCGAGTCGCCCGGGCTGGACCGGGCAGTGCGTGCCCTGCGCTCCTACACCGACGCCGCCCACCGCGAACTCGCCGTCCTGCCCCCGTGCCCAGCCCGAGACGCCCTAGCCTCCGTCACCGACTACCTAGCCGCCCGCACCGGCTGAACCGGCCCCGCTACCGCAGTCTGCATCCAGACTGCGGAGGGGGTCACTGCGCTCGGGAACGGATTGAGGCGAGTTGGGGGGCGGTCTCGTAGGTGACCGCGTCGGCGTGGTGGGGCATGGTTGCGGTGGCGCGCAGGGCAGCTTTGGTGGCGATCACCAGCTCGCGTGACGCAGCAGCGGCGTGCCGCGCCAGATCTACTGCGGCGGCCACCACCGCCTCGTGCGCGGCAGGCGACCGGGGGTCGCCATCCGTGTCGATCAACCGGTGGGCCAGCCCGGTGCGCACCGCCTCCGCAGCGTCCAGCGGCTCACCGAACAGCGCCAGCGCGGCTGCGGTCTGCCAGCCCACCGCGCGCTGCGCCAGCCACGTCATGCCCCCACCGGGATGGATGCCCAGCTGCAGGAACCGCGCGTCGAACACCGCGCCCGGGCCGACCAGGCGCAGATCGCAGGCCAGTGCCAGATTGAGCCCGGCGCCCACGGCCGGCCCGTTGACGGCTGCGACGGTGGGTAGCGCCGCATTGGCGACGGCGAGGAAGCCGGCGTAGATGCCGCGCAGATCAGCCTCGGAGCCCGACTGTCCCGCGGCGGCCAGCGCGCCGCGGTCCGCCCCGGCGCAGAACGCCGGTGGCGCACCAGTGATCACCACGGCGTGCACGGATTCGTTGCGGTCGCATTCGGCGATGGCCTGGGCCAGCTGCCCGGACAGCTCGAGGTTCAGCGCGTTACGACGGCCTGGATCGGACAGCGTGAGGACCGCGACGCGGCCCTCACGCTCGTGAGTGCGTAACAGTGTCATGTCAGGTCATAGCCCCTAGCGCCGGTCACGAGTGTGGATAAGACCACGGTGGAGACCGTGCGGTCGACGAAGTCCAGGGCCCGCAGCCGTTCCAGGGCGGACTCCAGATGCGCGATACCGCCGGCGCGCAGGTGCACGATGGCGTCGGCCGCACCGGAGATGGTGTAGGCGTCTACCACCTCGGGCAGTGACAGCACACCGTCGCGGATGCGGGACGGCGCCACGTTGCCCCGGCAGTGCACCTCCACGAAGGCCTCGGTGCCCCAACCCAGCGCGCCGGGATCGACCACCGCGGTGAAGCCGCGCAGCACGCCGGTGTCGAGCAGCTTGTCCACCCGGCGCTTGACGGCGGGCGCGGACAGCCCGACTACACCGCCGATCTCCGCATAGCTGGACCGCGCGTCGGCCACCAGCCGCGCCACGATCTGCCGGTCGATGGTGTCCATGCGCAATATTTTGATGGTCAGCAAGCAAAAGAGCTACATTGAATGTCGATAATTTGCCAAGCTACCATCAAAATATGTCGTCAGCTCTGAAACTCGTGAGTCCACCGTGGACCGGTACCGCGCGCCGGTATCTGATGTGCCCGCCGCGGTACTTCACGGTCAACTACGCGATCAACCCCTGGATGGACCCCAGCCGACCGGTCGACGCCGCGCGGGCGATGACCCAGTGGACGGCACTCGCCGACACTTACCGCGCGCTGGGGCACACCGTGGAGGTGATCGATCCTGAGCCGGGGCTGCCGGACATGGTGTTCGCGGCCAACGCGGGCACCGTGATCGACGGCGCCGTACTGGGCGCCCGGTTCCGCAACGCGGAGCGAGCCGCTGAGGCCGAGCACTACCGGCGCTGGTTCGCCGCACACGGCGCGCCCGACCTGGTGATGCCCCGCGCTGTCAACGAGGGAGCCGGCGACCTGATGTGGACGGGCTCGCTGCTACTGGCCGGTGCCGGGTTCCGCACCGAGCCGGCCGCGCACCGCGAAGCCCAAGAAGTGCTCGGGATCCCGGTGATCTCGCTGCAACTGGTCGATCCCCGCTATTACCACCTCGACACCTGCCTGCTGGTGCTCGACGACTCGCCGGCCACCCCGCTGATCGCCTACTACCCGCCGGCCTTCTCACCCGGCTCGCGACGGGTGCTGGCCCGGTTGTTCCAGGACGCCGTGATCGCGGGCGCGGCGGATGCGGCGTGCCTGGGACTCAACGGGGTATCCGACGGCGGCTCGGTGGTGCTCCCAGCGGAAGCCCAGCATCTCGGCCGCGCCCTGGCCGCCCGCGGCTTCGAGCCGGTCTTCGTCGACGTCTCCGAACTGCGCCGGGCCGGCGGCGGCCCCAAATGCTGCACCCTCGCCCTTTAGCCCGCGTGTCGCGCCCTCATGCCCCGCGTGTCGTGCTCCCGTGAGCGCTGTGTCGCGGCACTTCGCCCGCGCGGGCAGTCCTGGAGCGCGTTGGAACCCCACACCCGGCCGGTACGTTGCACGGATCAGAACCCGGATACCACCGGAGGCTGACCACAATGCACAACCACTTCAACGGGCTGAAGACCGCGCTGCTGCTTGGTGGCCTGTCGGCGTTGGTGGTGCTGATCGGGGTGCCATTCGGCCGTACCGGGATCCTCATCGCGCTGGTGTTCGCGCTGGGAATGAACGCCTACGCCTACTTCAACTCGGACAAGCTGGCGTTGCGGGCGATGCATGCTCAGCCGGTGTCGGAGCCCGAGCAGCCCATGATGTACCGGATCGTGCGGGAACTGGCCACCGACGCCCGCCAGCCGATGCCGCGGCTGTACGTCAGCCCTACCCAGGCTCCTAATGCCTTTGCCACCGGCCGCGACCCGCGCCATGCCGCAGTCTGTTGCACCGTCGGCATCCTCGAGCTGCTCAATGAGCGGGAGCTGCGCGGCGTGTTAGGCCACGAGCTGTCGCACGTCTACAACCGGGACATCCTGATCTCCTCCGTCGCCGGCGCCCTGGCTGGGATGGTAACGGCGCTGTCGAACCTGGCGATGTTCGCCGGACTGTTCGGTGGGGCCGATGACGACCGCCCGAACCCAATCGCGATGCTGTTCATCGCCCTACTGGGTCCTATTGCCGCCGGCATCGTGCAGATGGCGGTGAGCCGATCGCGGGAGTACCAGGCCGACGCCTCCGGTGCGACGCTCACCGGTGACCCGCTGGCGCTGGCCAGCGCGCTGCGCAAACTGGAGCGCGGCACCCAGCTGGCGCCGCTTCGCCCCGAGCCTCAGTTGGCCGCGCAGTCCCATCTCATGATCGCTAACCCGTTCCGGCCGGGCGAGGGTGCTGCACGGTTGTTCTCCACCCACCCGCCCATTGCCGAGCGAGTGCAGCGCCTGGAGGAGATGGCTCGCCGCCCGCTGTCCTGACCGGATCCATCAGCGGATGGACCGGGCGATGTCCATGACGTACTGGCCGTAGCCAGAGGCCGACAAGGCGCGGCCGAGGGCGTAGCAGGCATCCGCGTCGATGAAGCCCATCCGCAGCGCGATTTCCTCCAGGCAGGCGATCCGGACCCCCTGGCGGTGCTCGAGCACCTGCACGTACTGGCCGGCCTCCAGCAGCGACTCGTGGGTTCCGGTGTCCAACCAGGCGAATCCGCGACCCAGATCGATCAGGGTGGCCCGGCCTTGCCGCACGTAGTGCATGTTCACATCGGTGATCTCGAGTTCACCGCGGGCTGACGGCGTCAGCGAGCGAGCGACCTTTACCACTTCGTTGTCGTAGAGGTACAGCCCTGTGATCGCCTTGTTCGAGCGGGGCACCGCGGGTTTCTCCTCGATGGAGATCAACATGCCGGTGGCGTCCACTTCACCCACCCCGTAGCGCTGCGGATCCTTGACTGCGTAGCCGAACAATACGCAACCGTCCAGGCCGGCCACACAATCCCGGAGCCGGCTGGAAAACCCTGGACCGTAGAAGATGTTGTCACCCAGTACGAGCGCGACAGGGTCGTCTGCGATGAACTCGGCGCCGATCAGGAAAGCCTCGGCCAAGCCGTTCGGATGGGCTTGTTCGGCGTAGCTCAACCGCAACCCCAGCGTGCTGCCGTCCCCAAGAAGGCGATGGAACAAAGGCAGGTCGGCGGGTGTGGAGATGATGAGGATCTCTCGAATCCCGGCCAGCATGAGCACCGACAGCGGGTAGTAGACCATCGGTTTGTCGTACACCGGCAGCAGCTGCTTGCAGACGGCCTGCGTGATCGGATGCAGGCGGGTGCCGGCGCCGCCGGCCAGCACGATCCCTTTCACGGACAATCGAACTGCGTAGTGACTGACAGCGACCAGGGCGCATCCGCCCGACACTGTGTCTGAGCTGAGCTAACCATCCTCGTCCTTCGTCCGCGGGTGGCGGTCACCGCTGTTTGTACCGCACGTGTACCCGTCCTTCATGGCCGATCGCCCTTCGGAGGGTTGACCTCAACGACACAGTATTCGCATTTAACACACGCGTTAGAGTTATAGAGAGGTGGAGATGAGTACCATCTGGCGTTCTATCGGCGCGCGGCTCTCAGTCGGTATCGCTGCGGTAGCCCTTGCCGCAGCTGCCTGCGGCTCGGGGGCATCCGGACCACCGCAGGCTGGGACTGCTTCGCAGGCTCCGAGCCCCAAGGCAAGCGCGCTGCATGACAACATGCGTACGTTGTGGCAAGACCACGGGACCTGGACTCGGCTGGCGATTGTGGGCTTCGCGGATAACTCCCCGGACTTGCAGGTAACTCAGGACCGCCTGC
>DASUVX010000124.1:0-16573 GCA_036378735.1 Pseudonocardiaceae bacterium
GGCTCGCCCTGCAGCAGGATGTCCACCTTGACCAGGTCTGCGGCCTGCTCGCCCGCCTCCTCGTAGTCCATCGAGGCATAGCCGCGGGTCCGGGACTTCAACGCGTCGAAGAAGTCGAACACGATCTCGGCCATCGGCAGCGTGTAGCGAAGCTCCACCCGCGATGCCGACAGGTAGTCCATCCCCAGGAGGGCGCCGCGCCGGCCCTGGCACAGCTCCATGATCGTACCGACATACTCCGACGGTGCGATCACAGTGCAGCGCACCACCGGCTCGTACACCTCAGCAACCTTGCCGGTGGGCCAGTCCGCCGGGTTGGTGACGATCTGCTCGTCGCCGTCCTCACGCACCACCCGGTACACGACGTTGGGCGCAGTAGAGATGAGGTCGAGGTTAAACTCGCGTTCCAGCCGATCCCGGGTGATCTCCAGATGCAGCAGGCCGAGAAACCCACAGCGGAACCCAAACCCCAGCGCGGCCGAGGTCTCCGGCGCATAGCTCAGCGCCGCATCGTTGAGCCGCAGCTTGTCCAGCGCGTCACGCAGCTCTGGGTAGTCCGAGCCGTCCATCGGGTACAGGCCGGCGAAGACCATTGGCTTGGGAGTGCGGTAGCCCGGCAGCGCCACCGCGGCGCCGCCTCGCTCGCTGGTGATGGTGTCCCCGACCCGGGACTGCCGGACGTCCTTCACCCCGGTCATCAGGTAGCCGACCTCACCGACGCCTAGGCCGTCGCACGGCTTCTGATCGGGCGAGATGATGCCGACCTCGAGCAGCTCGTGGGTGGCGTTGGTGGACATCATCCGGATCCGGTCCCGCGGGATGATCCGCCCGTCCACCACCCGGACATAGGTGACCACGCCACGATAGGTGTCGTACACCGAGTCGAAGATCATCGCTCGGGTCGGCGCAGTACTGTCCCCTACCGGGGCGGGGACCTGCTGGACCACCGCGTCGAGCAGCTCACGCACACCTTGGCCGGTCTTAGCGCTGACCCGCAGCACATCGTCCGGCTGGCAGCCGAGAATGTGCGCCAGTTCAGCGGCGTAGCGATCCGGCTCGGCGGCCGGCAGATCGATCTTGTTGAGCACCGGGATGATCCGGAGATCTTTCTCTAAAGCCAGGTACAGGTTCGCCAGCGTCTGCGCCTCGATGCCCTGCGCGGCGTCCACCAGTAGCACCGCGCCCTCGCACGCTTCCAGCGCGCGGGACACCTCGTAGGTGAAGTCCACGTGCCCGGGGGTGTCAATCAGGTGCAGGACATGATCGACGCTGCCGACACGCCAGGGTAGCCGGACGTTTTGCGCCTTGATGGTGATGCCGCGCTCGCGCTCGATGTCCATCCGGTCGAGGTACTGCGCCCGGTAGTTGCGTTCGTCGAGCACGCCGGTGAGCTGCAGCATGCGGTCGGCCAGGGTGGACTTGCCGTGGTCGATATGCGCGATGACGCAGAAGTTGCGGATCAGCTCGGGCGGGGTGAACGTCTTGTCGGCGAACGTGGTCACTCAGTAGTCCTCAATGGCATCCGGGGAACACGTCATGGTTGCACGTCGCATCAAAGCGGCCTCCAGCCGCCACGACCGAGCAAGCGTCTCGATGTTGGGCCAGCTGGACGTCGAGGTGCGCAGTTACCGTAACGGGATATCAAGGCCCGGTAAACGTTGTGTTGCGCTTGTTGCCCTAGGCAGCGTGGGACCGCCGCGTAGGGCAAAGATGATCGGGACTCTCTGTATCCGAAAGGAGACGCCGACGTGACTATGGTAAACGTGCCCACGCTGGGACGCCGGGAAGCGGCGTTCGCTGCGCTGACCGCTAAGCACCGCCTCGGAGTGCCCTGGCAGAAGATCGCGGAGACGCTGGACCGCTCCGTAGTGTGGAGCACCGCAGCGGTCTTGGGTCAGCAACCGTTGGACGCCGAGCAGGCGCGCGCTGTGGGGCAGCTGCTGCAGCTCGGCGACGAGGTGGTGAATGCCTTGCAGCTGCCACCGCTTCGCGGTGCGGACATGGTCGACACCACGCAACCGGTCGTCTACCGGCTCCGGGAGGTGGTGCAGGTCTACGGCAATACGCTCGCTGAGCTCATCCGGGAGGAATTCGGCGACGGCATCATGAGCGCCATCGACTTCGAGCTGTCCGTCGAGCGTCGCGAAGACCCCAAGGGCGACCGGGTGCGGCTGGTGCTGGATGGCAAATTCCTGCCTTACCGGGTCTACTGAGCACTCGCGGAACGCTGGTCGGTCCGCAGCGGGTGATCTGCGGGTATCTCGACGATCACCAGCTGGAAACCATCCGGATCGGAGATCCACATCTCGTCGAGCCCCCACGGCTCACGGCGCGGCTCCCGCAGCACCGTGACGCCCCGCTCGACCAGCTCGGTTGCCGTGGCCGCCAAGTCACGGACCTGCAGCCACACCGCAGTCGTCGTGCTCGGGTCCGCAGCGCTCTCGCCCGACACCTCCAGGAAACCACCCCCGAGAACGAACACCGTGCCGCCGGGGAATTCGCGGTGGACCGCGAGCCCCAACACATCGCGGTAGAACGCCGTGGAACGCTCACGATCGCGCGGGTGAAGCAGGATGCGGCTGCTCAGTACTTCCATCTAGCTGTCCTAACCTGCTGGTGGGGGGTTTGCGTTAGAACTGGTCGTCCCGACTGTTAGGATCGTGCACCGTGCCGCGCGACGGCACCTCCTACGGAAGGCGAGATCGAAGGTAAACGCGTGGCCAACATCAAGTCGCAGCTCAAGCGGATCCAGACCAACGAGAAGGCACGGCTGCGCAACAAGGCTGTCAAGTCGTCGCTCAAGACTGCGGTTCGCAAGTTCCGCGCGGCCGCGGCCGCTGGCGAGAAGGACCGGGCCGTGCGCGAGCTGGTGACAGCCAGCCGAGCGCTGGACAAGGCCGTGAGCAAGGGTGTCATCCACCGCAACCAGGCGGCGAACCGCAAATCAGCCATGGCCAAGCGGAGCAATCAGCTCTAAGCGCTCAGCGGCGGTTGCCTGGTTTGCCGGTCACCGGGGCGGTTGCCTGATTCGCCGCTCAGCGGGGCGGTTGCCTGATTCGCCGCTCAGCGGCGGCGGGCGGCACACAGCGCTAGCACCGTGCGTTCCAGGGCGTACTCCGCATCCGCGGCGGCGCCCTTGACGTCGGCGTTCACTGCTGCCACCAGCTGGATCGCCTTGGCCAGCCCATCACGTTCCCAGCCTCGGGCCTGGGCCATCGCCTTTTTCACCTTCCACGGTGGCATACCCAGTGTGCTGGCAAGCCGGTATGGGTCAGCACGGCCCGATGCGCTCACCCGGGCAACCGTACGCACAGCGTCGGCCAACGCATCGGCGACCAGGACGTGCGGCACCCCCAGTTGCAGCGCCCAGCGCAACGTCTCCAGAGCACCAGCGCGATCTCCGGTCATCGCCTTCTCGGCGACCGAGAAACCCGTGACCTCGGCGCGGCCACGGTGGTAGCGGCGCACCGCGGCCTCATCCACCACGCCGCCGCTGTCGGTGCTCAGCTGGGCCGCGGCGCACGCGAGTTCACGCAGGTCGGAACCGACCGCGTCGAGCAGTGCGGTAACGGCGCCCGCGCTGATTCTTCCGCCAGCCCGGTGCACCTCGTTGCGCACAAAGCCGGCCCGGTCCTCGAAACGGGTGACGCGCGGGCATTCACTCACCGCGGCGCCCGCTGCACGCAACCCGTCGGCCAGCGCCTTACCGCGCCCACCACCGGCGTGCACGACAACAAGCACAATGCCCTCTGCGGCCTGGGTGAGACGGTGTGCATGATCCAGCACTACATCAGCAACGTCTTTTGCTGCTTCGTGGGCGGCACCCAGTACCACAACCCGGCCCTGCGCGAACAGTGACGGGCTGACCAGCTCGTCAAGCTCACCCGGAACCAGCTCGCTGGCCCGCATCCGGCGCACTTCAGTCTGCGGATCGGCTCGTCGCGCCGCATCCACGACTACCTGTACCGCCCTTTCGACCAGCAGTTCCTCCTCGCCGAGGACGAGGTGCAGTGGCGCGGGCGGGACCACCGGAGAACTCACGCCGACCATCCTGGCACCACGCGTCGCGCCGCCCACCACCTCCCGCATGGTGGACTACGCTGGGCGGGTCTGTACCGACTGACGTACGGTAAGGACCACAACCGAATACAGCTCATCCAGAGGGGCAGAGGGATCGGCCCGATGAAGCCCCGGCAACCGACGCCAGCTAACGCGCATATCTTGCTACCGCGAGGCCGCTGACGATCACGGTGCCAATTCCGACCCGCCGTGCGGGAGAGATGAGGAGAGGACCTCGCGATGACTGGCATGCTCGGCACCACGACGACTACTGCCTTCGATCTGGGAACTGCGCGTGAACTGGTGTGCCGGGAATGTGGATGCAATACCCCACTGGCTGCGGAGTTCGCCTGCGCCGAATGCTTCGGGCCGCTGGAGATCGGCTACGACTTCGAGTCGATTACCCGCTCGGACATCGAATCAGGCCCCCCGTCGATCTGGCGCTACCGCAAGCTGCTTCCGGTCCCGGACAACGTCGATGAGCACCCGAACACGGAACCCGGCCTGACCCGGCTTATTCGCGCCGACCGGCTCGCCAAGGCGCTGGGCCTTCGCCGGGTGTGGGTCAAGGACGACACCGGCAACCCGACACACTCATTCAAGGACCGTGTCGTGGCGGTTGCACTGGCCGCCGCGCGGGAGCTCGGTTTCCGGGTGCTGGCCTGTCCCTCGACCGGCAATCTCGCGAACGCGGTGGCGGCTGCGGCCGCCCGTGCCGGCTGGGAGTCGGTAGTGCTGATCCCCTCCTCCTTGGAACGAGCCAAGGTGCTGACCACCGCCGTCTACGACGGTGCGCTGATCGCGGTGGACGGCACCTACGACGACGTCAACCGGCTAGCGACCGAGCTGGCCGCCGAACACGAGGACTGGGCATTCGTCAACGTCAACGTGCGGCCCTACTACGCCGAGGGTTCTAAGACCTTGGGCTACGAAGTGGCTGAACAGCTCGGTTGGCGCCTGCCCGAGCAGGTCGTGGTGCCTATCGCGTCCGGTTCCCAGTTGACCAAGGTGGAAAAGGGTTTTCGCGAACTCATCGAACTAGGGCTGGTGCAGCCGTCGCCGTATCGAGTATTCGGGGCCCAAGCCACCGGTTGTGCACCGGTTTCCGCAGCCTTCAAAAGCGGCCGCGATGTGGTCGTGCCGGTCCGACCAGACACCATCGCCCGCTCGCTGGCAATCGGCGCGCCCGCCGATGGTCCCTATGCGTTGGATGCGGTTCGCCGCACCGGCGGCGCCATCGAGGATGTCACCGACGCCGAAGTGGTGGAGGGTATCCGGCTGCTGGCCCGTACCGAAGGCGTTTTCGCTGAGACCGCCGGCGGGGTGACAGTGGCTTGCGCGAAGAAGCTCCTCGAATGCGGGCAGCTCGATCCCGACGCCGAAACCGTGCTGCTCATCACCGGTGACGGGCTGAAGACGTTGGATGCCGTGGAGCACCACGTGGGACCGCGAGCCACCGTGCCGCCTAACACTAAGGCCGTCCGCGAGGCTCTGGGGAAGCTGAGCTGACGGTACTGCACGCCGGCTCGGTCACGCCAGGTACAGTCTCGGCGGCAAAACGTGATGGGTTTCTAAACCCGCGCTGTGACCGTGAAAGGGAGAGTGCTTCTGGCGATGGTCGCCTATTTGTCCGCATCGCCCGGCTCGTGGGCATTAATTGTGCGAACCCTCGGAGCAGTGTTCGCAGGCTCGGCCGTGACCTTGTCGGCGACGGTGCTGCACGGAGGTTCACTGTTGCTCGGCGGGGTCGAGCCGGCGGTGACCACCAAGCCGCCTCATCATCCCATCGTTGCGCCGTCTCAGCAGCTACCTGAGGCTAGCTTGCCAGCCCCGGACCTGGCTGCCCCTTGGGCACCAGGCGCAGCTGCGCCGTGGCCACCATCGCCCTACCCGTTCCCGATGCCTCCGCCACCTGTCGCACCTGTATTCGAGAACCCCTGGGCCAACGTCCCCTATCCGGCTCCGTCAGCACCGCCGGCCAGCCCCGAACAGCAGGCAGCAGCTCCGGCGGCACCGCCGAGCCCGGCCGATATCGCCAGCCACGGCTCTGCCGGGTCTCCCCCGAGGACCACTAACCCACCACGCAGTGGGCCGGTCGGCGGCGTGCTGGGCGACGTCTTCCACGCCACGGACGGGGCCCCGCGCTGAGCTGCGGCACGCTGCACCACGGCATTTGCGCCTCACGGCCGTCACCGGGTTAGCTCGCGCCTGGAATCCTGACCTGACGCCGTTGTCAATGCACCTCCGCGGACGACCACCTGAAGGCTGGGCCCTCCCGCGACTGCGACGTCGCCGTTGACGTCCGTGCGCACCACCCGGGCGCCAGCAGCGGTCAACACGTCGATCACATGCTGGCTTGGATGACCGTACCGGTTGTGTGCGCCGACGCTGATAATCGCGATCCGCGGCCGCACCGCGGCGAGGAACTGCTCGGCGTTGAACCGCGAGCCGTGGTGTGGAACTTTCAGCACATCAGCTCTGAGATCCTCACTACTCGCCAGCAGGTCCGCCTGGGCGTCGAGCTCCACATCCCCAGTGAGCAGCATCCGGCCGATGGTGGTAGTCGCCGTGATCACCACTGATGTGTTGTTTACCGAGGTGCCATCGACCTCCGCCTGGTGGTCCTGCACCGCCGGCGGGTTTCGCAGCGGCGCCAGCACTTCGAGCGCCAGCCCGTTCCACGCCAGCCGTTGCCCGGCGGTCAGCGCGACCACCGGCACGCGAGCGGCCGCAGCGGCCCGAAGCACCTGAGCGAATGCCCATGGAGGGCTACGTCCGGGACCGAGCGCCACGGCGCTGACCGCCCGCCCCCTTAGCGCGCCAGCCAGCCCGCCGATGTGGTCGGCATGCAGATGACTGATCACGATGAGAGCAAGTCGTCGCACGCCGAGGCGGTCAAGGCATGCTGACACCAGTCCTGGGTCAGGTCCAGTGTCGACGAGTACCGCCCGGCCGGGGTCCGAGGTGGCCAGCACGATCGCGTCACCCTGCCCGACGTCGCAGGTCACCATGGCCCAGCCGGCCGCAGGCCAGCCGGGGGCGACAAACCTCGTCGGCACGATGATCAGCAGGGCGCCAACCAATCCGGCCGCGGCGAGAACGCGCAGCCGGTGTGCCCGCATCGCGAGCAGCACCACCACGACGATCAATGCCAGCAGGAGCGCGCCAAGGGTTCCTGCCGGCCACTGCACCACCCCACCGGGAACAGCGGCTCCCTGGTGGCCGACACCGACCAGCCAGCTCACCGCCGGCCCCGCCAGATGCACCACGACGATGGCGGCGCCAGGCTGCAGCGCCCCGAGCACCGCGGCGAGCACGCCGAGCACCGTTGCCGGCGCCACCGCCGGTGCGGCCAGCAGGTTGGTCAGAATCGCCACCAGGCTCACCTGACCGGACAGGCCGGCCACCACCGGTGCGGTGACCACGTGAGCAGCGGCAGGAACCACAATTGCCTCAGCAACGCCCGCTGGCACCCCGCGGTGGCGCAGTGCCTCCACCCAAGCCGGGGCGAGTAATACCAGTGCACCGGTGGCCAGCACCGATAACGCGAACCCCGGGTCGGCACCGAGCGAAGGGTCAGCCACCAGCAGGGCAAGCACCGCAGCGCACAGCGCGGGCACCGCCGACCGGCGGCGACCGAGCACGAGGGCCAGCAACGCGACGGCACCCATCACGGCTGCTCGCAGCACGCTCGGTGACGGGCGGCACAACACCACGAAACCGACCAGCACCACTGCAGCCAGCACAACCGCGGTCCGCGGTCCTAACCTGGCGAGCCGGGCCAGCCCCAGGGCGGCCCCACACAAGATCGCGACGTTGGTGCCCGACACGGCGGCTAAATGGCTGAGCCCTGCGGCGCGAAACTCCGCCTGGACGGCGGGCACCATCGCCGACGTGTCGCCGACCACCAGTGCGGGCAACAGGCCGGCCGGCTCGGGATCGAGAACCCTGGCAGCCAGTCGCAGCCCGGATCGCAGCCTTTCGGCAACGCGCTGGACTGCGGTTGGCGCTGACAGCACCTGCGGCTGCGCCCGTACCCGCAGCACGGCCACCGTCAGGTCGGGTCGATCGGGTACGGCAAGCAGTCCGGTCGCTCGCACTCGTTGACCGGGGAGCAGGCCGGTCCAGCCCCCCGCCGGCGCCAGCAATATGACCCGACCACCGGTGCGCCACTGCTGCCCGGCGATCTGTGCGGACTCGAGTTCCGCTCGTATCACCACCTGCTGCGGTTCGGGTCGCCGACCACCGTATCCGGGCGAGGCCACCGCACGCGGGTCGTCGTGCAAGCGCACGGTCACAGTCGCCGCCAAACCCCGCTCTGCGGCCGCACGCACCGGATGGCGCTCGACTTGCCACGTCTGCGTCCCGACCACCAGCGCCAAAGCTGCGACGACCCCGGCCATCGCGAGGAATGCGGGTGAACGGCCGCGCAACGCGGCGGCTCCGGCAACCAGTACTCCCACGGCACCGAACCCAGCAGCCACTATCGGCCCGAAATGCAGGCCGCAAAGCACCATGGCCCAGCCGACGAGAGCGGCGGGCACCAGGCGCAGGTCGTGACGCCCGGCGACGGGCGCGATGGTGTCCGCATCAATCGAGGGGCGTACTACCGCAGCGGTCACACCCGCACCAGATGCTTCAGCTGCGCCAGCCGCGCCTGGCCAATACCACTGACCTCACGGAGCTGATCCACCGATGTGAAGCGACCATGCGCGATGCGCCAGTCGAGAATCCGCTGGGCCGTCACCGTGCCTACCCCGGGTAAGGTGTCGAGCTGGTCAAGTGTTGCCGTGTTGAGGTTCACAACCGGAGGCGCCCCAGGAGCGCCCGACGCGTGGCTGGCAACCGGCTGCTCCGGCGGTGGCGCCATTCCGACCATCAGTTGCTCACCATCAGCCAGCCGCCGGGCGACGTTGAGGCCCATCAGATCAGTGCCGGGCAGCACACCGCCGGCCGCGGCCAGCGCGTCAGCTACCCGGGTGCCGTCTGGTAAATGGATCAGGCCGGGATGCGGCACTCGACCGACCACACTGATCACAACCTCTGGCGCAGGACCAGGTGGTGGCGCCGACGAGGCCTTCGCCGCTGCGGTGACCAGCGGCAGCACCGGAGCAGGCTCGGGTACCGGACGCTCCCGCCATACGCCGATCGCGGCCACCACTGCAGCCAGTGCCGCGACGAACGACAGGACGAGGGCTCCTGGGCGCCCGGGGTCCCACCGAGCGTCCCGCAGCGGCGCGGGCACCCACCGCTGGACCAGCCGGCCCGCTCGTGACGCGGCACGTACCGCGTCGCCATCGTCTGGACTGGTCTGACGTGGTGAACCGCCAACCGCCCGGTCACCGGCATCTGGATCATCGGGATCCGGGCCCGGCGCTGGAGCTGGAGCAGCACCCAGTGCTATCAAACGGGCTCGGACAAGCTGGGAATCACCGGCATCGATGGACGGAAAGCTGGGGATCAAGGCCACGGGGCGACGCTAGGGCGATTGCCCTTCTGACTCGAACGACTCGACTATCAGCTGTGGACAACAGGGGTCGATGGGGATAAGTCGGGGTGCGTCACGCCTACACCCCAGTCGTCGTCGGAGCGTTATGCGACCCTGGACAGTTACGCGGGTGCGGTGGCTCCCGTCGAGTACCCAACAGGCGCGGCAAGGAGCAGCGACCGAAGCGATGACTGGCCAAGGAGAGCCCGGCACACGTCGGTGCCTCACCAATACGGAGCGCTTCGAGACAGTGGTCGTCGGCGGCGGGCAGACAGGCCTGACGGTGGGGTACCACTTGGCGCGGCGCAATCAGTCATTTGTGATCCTGGAGGCGAACGAACGGATCGGCGACTCCTGGCGGCAACGCTGGGATTCGCTTCGGCTGTTCACGCCCGCGTGCTACGACGGGCTACCGGGCTGGCCGTTTCCAGCCGCCACCTGGTCGTTCCCCACCCGCGAGGAGATGGCCGACTACCTCGAGGCCTACTCCGTACGATTCGGATTCCCCATTAGATCCGGTTTCCGCGTCGACCGGCTCGCCAAGAACGGGAACCGATTCGTCCTGACCGCGGGCGGCCGCCGGGTGGAGGCCGACAACGTTGTGGTCGCCATGGGCAGCTACCAGCGCCCGATTATGCCGGAGTTCGCCACCGAGCTCGATCCCGGAATACTCCAGTTGCATTCCACGGAATACCGCAGACCGAGTCAACTCCGTGCCGGCGGAGTTCTTGTCGTGGGTGCCGGCAACTCAGGGGCCGACATAGCTCTCGACGTCGTCGACGAACACCCAACATGGCTGTCAGGCCGCGATGTCGGTCACGTCCCGGTCCCTATCGAGGGCCTTGCGGCACGATTGTTGCTGGTGCCCCTGCTATTCCGTGTTGTTTTCCACCGTGTGCTGACGGTGAATTCGCCGATCGGCCGCAAGGTCCAGTCGAGGGTACTGTCTCGCGGTGGACCGCTTATACGCGTCAAACCCCGCGACCTTTTCGCCGCAGGAATTGAACGCGTGCCCCGGGTCGTCGGCGTCATGGACGGGCTGCCGATGCTCGCAGACCACCGAGTCCTGAAAGTGTCCAACGTCATATGGTGCACTGGTTTTAATCCGGACTTCTCCTGGATCGATCTCCCCGGTTTCGGGACGAAAGATCCATGGCACCACCGCGGGTCCATCCCCGACCAACCCGGGCTGTACTTCGTCGGTCTGCTGTTTCTTTACGCGATGTCGTCGTCGATGATTCATGGCGTCGGACGTGATGCCGAATACGTCGCCAACTTGATCGCGTCGCGGATGGCCGGCCGTCGGTAGAGCAACGTCGGTCAGCCCGGCGCCGGCTGCACCGCGGTGCCTTCCGGCAGGACGACGGCGCCGAGCATTCCCGGCCCGGCGTGGGCGCCGATCGCCGCGCCGACCTCTGAGATCAGACATTCAGAGACCGCCGGGACTCGGGATCGCAGTTGCGCGACGAGATCGTCGGCGCGTTCGGCCACCCCGAGGTGATGCACCGCAAGCCGGCAGGGAGCCGATCCGGCGACCTGGACCACCAGTTCTACCAGCCGGGCGCGGGCGCGAGTACCGGTGCGAACCTTCTCCAGCGGCACAACCCGGCCCGAATCGACGTGCAACAGCGGCTTGACGGCCAGGGCCGTCCCCAGCCGGGCAGCCGCCTGGCCGATCCGCCCGCCACGGCGCAAGTATTCAAGGCTATCCACAGAGAAGAACGCCCGGGTACGGGCACCCACCCGCGCGGCGGCGTCTGCCACGGCGGTCGGGTCGCCGCCCTCAGCCGCGACAGCAGCCGCGGCGAGCGCTGCGAAGCCCAGGCCCATGCCGGTGGAACGCGAATCGACCACCCTCACCCGCTCGGCGCCGAGCTGCTCGGCAGCCAGCCGCGCGGATTCCCAGGTACCAGACAGCGCGCGGGACAGATGCACCGAGACGACGGTGTCGGCGCCGGCTCGGATAGCGTCGATGTATGCCGCATGGAATTCCTCCGGTGTCGGTCGGGAAGTCGTCACAGACGCGCGCCGCGCCAGTGCGGTCACCAGCTCGGCCGGTCCGAATTCCACCCCGTCCAGCCAGTGACGATCGTCCACCAGTACATGCAGGGGGACCTGCCGAATACCATGTCGCTCGGCTAATCCCTTCGGAAAATACGCGGTCGAGTCTGTGACGACAGCAACAGATACGATCATCAGCGCGACAACGACTGCTACACGGGAGCGGCACTGTTGTAAGAAAACAAACGCCATCCTGTACCACGGCGCATCAGCACCGTGCAGTGGCAATTACTGATTCCGCCGAATACCGACCAACTCGATACCGGTATGCCGAGCAGCAGCGGGGTCAAACCGGCGATCAAACCACCGTGGGTGCACAACACCGCGCTACCCGGACAGTTCGCGTCGAGCTCGGCCACCACGTGCGCAGCGCGAGCGGCCACTTCCACCCGGGTCTCGCCACCCGGCGGTGCCCATTGCGGGTTACCGCGCCAGGTCTGCAGATCGCCGGGCCAGAGCTCCTCGACCTCGGCGTGGGTCAGACCCTGCCATGTCCCGCAATTGGTCTCCCGCAACCGCTTGTCAACCTGGAGCGGTATCCCCGTCTCGGCAGCGAGCACAGCCGCGGTGTCCCCGGCTCGCGAAAGATCAGAAGTCATCAAGACCGCCGGCTCCAGCTCCGCGAGCCAACGGGCCGCGCGGCGAGCCTGGCGGAGGCCGGTGGGGGTCAACCTCGAGTCAAGCTGACCCTGAATCCGCCGTGCCGCGTTGAAGTCAGTCTCGCCATGGCGCCAGAGCACGAGCCGCCGCAAGGTCACTCCGACTCGTCCGCCTCGCTGGCGCTGACGTCGAACGGGATGATCGGGCAGTCCTTCCACAGCCGCTCCAAACCATAGAAGGAACGCTCCTCGGCATGCTGCACGTGCACCACCACGTCGACGAAATCCAGTAACACCCAGCGCCCCTCGCGGGCGCCTTCGCGGCGCACCGGTTTGCTCCCTGCGGCCGCCATCCGCTCTTCCACGGCGTCCACGATGGCCTGAACCTGACGCTCGTTGGGCGCAGACGCAATCACGAAACAGTCTGTGATCACCAGCTGATCAGACACGTCGAGCAGGGTGATGTTGTGCGCCTTCTTGCCAGCCGCCGCGCTCGCCGCGGTCAGCGCAAGAGTTCGTGCATGATCGGAAGCTGACACATCACTCCTTCTCCCCGGTATTAGCCACCGGCGCTGCCCCGTGCGGCACCGTGCGCCCCTCCCGGCGCTGCGCGCCCAACCACAGATGAGGGTACGGGTTGCAAGCGTGCCGATGGCGACCTACCTGCAGTGGCCGTATCTAAGGGCACGACAGCGAATCCTCGTTTGCGACGTTTATTGCCGATATATATCCTCACATGCGGAACGTCGAGCGGTCGACGATCACCGGAGGAGGGAAGGTGGTAGGTGCGGTCGCCGATGGTTCGCGTGGCCATCGCCGAACAGGTCGCCAGCACCACGCCCACGGGACCGGGTTGCCGCGAACGCCGGTTGACCGGCGGCGCGGATCCTTCGTCGCCGCCACGCTGATCCACGGCCGGATAAGGGGACTGCGGCACGGAGCCCCGGGTCGGGTTCACGGGTTCCGCTCGGGAAGGAGCAAGAATTGATTCTTATTGTCGTGACCATAGTCGCCATTGCATCGGTGATCGCCGCCTTGGCGATCTACCTGTTCATGATCGGCACGGTGCTCGGCCGCACCGCCGGCAATCTCGGTGATTGCCTGCAGAGCGTGCGCTCGATTGCCGGGCAGGCTCAGGCGATTGGTCCTGGTATCACGCGCATCAATCAAACCGGCGGAGAACTGGTGGGTGCGATGCCGCTGCTACTCGAAGACTCTGAGGCTGTCGCCGCAAAGATGACTCCTGCGGTGGCCACTCCAGCCACTTCTTCTCCAACTACTGGGCCGAGTGTGGGTCACTTTGATGCGGCTCCGACGACAGGTGTGGGTTATCTGGATATTAACCTCGATGTTTCATGGCACCCGGTAAGGCGATCTTTGATCTCCTTCTTGATCTTGTGGAGTGCTGTTCGGGTCGTTGGCAGGGGTGTTTCCGGCCCTGCTGTGCTGGCCGGTGCTCCAGTCCTTCGTTGCTGGGTCGGTGGTCCGGGTCAGGGCGCGGCGGCTGCTAGGCGAGCGTGGGCAGTGGTGATCTGGTGAGCCCAGGGCCGGGCCGGGTCGATGAGCAGGAGTTTGGCGTCGTCCGGTGCGCACGAGGCGTCCAGCGACGCTCAGCATGCGCAGCCGCAGCCGTTTGGGTTAGTAGCTGGTGGCAGGGCCGGTCAAGGCCAGTCGCTGGGTCCAGACCAACAGGTCGGTGGCCAGGGCGGTGATCGCCAACCAGATCCGATTCTGCGCCAGGTCGTGGAAGGGCAGGTTGCGCATCCCGGCGTCCTTGGCGTTGCCGATCCTTTCGACTCGGGCGTGGCGGCGCGCAACCAGACGCGACACCCTCGGATCCGAAGCCACCAGCCCGAATGATCCGAGCCTTGACAACTCCGATTCAACCGAGCCGAGTAGGCACTTTCGCGCATCTTGCCCCGGCGTGTCCCAAATGATCAATTACGATGAAAGCACGAGGTTAACCACCAAGGTGCGTTCTGCCGCCTCGAGATTTGAATGCGCGACGCACCGCCCACGGACGCAAGCCCAACGTTCAAGGGGTGGCATCCACGACCCAAAGGTCGAGTCGATGGCCCCACAAAGGCTTGCGCCGGAGCAGCGCTGGGATGCGTCGGCTGAGCCAGGAGATGGTCTGAATGAGCGGGTCGTGGAAGCCCTCGCCGGTGACTAGGACTGTGATCGTCGGGGCTGGGATTGTTGGTGCTGCGCTGGCCGACCAGCTGGCCGCTCGGCGAGGCGGCGACGTGGTTCTCATCGACCGGTCGTGCCCGGGTTCTGGAACTAGTCGCGCCAGCTTTGGATGGCTCAACGCCAACAAGAAGCAACCGCGCGCCTACTTCGACCTTTCGGTTGAGGCGATGCGTGACTGGAGCCGTCTGGCCAGCGAGTTCGGCGAGCATTCCTGGTATCGCCCGGTCGGGAACCTTGCCTGGGCCAGATCTCCGCGGTCGCGTGCGGAACTCGCCGAACGGGTCGACCGACTCCAAGCGTGGGGATACGGGGCTGAGATCATCACAGCCTCCCGCGCACGCGAACTTGAGCCGAACGTGACGATCCCCTCCGATGCCGAGATTGCGTTTTTCCCGGATGAGGGATACGTCTGTGGTGGCCAGGCAGCGCAGGCTCTGGTTGAGCGAGCTACGTCCCGTGGCGCAAGGCTCATCACCAATGCGGAAGTCAGCGAGCTCGTCGTTAGCCAAGACCGGGTAACCGGCGTACGCCTTGCCAATGGGGAACGAATCGCCGCGGAGAATGTCGTGTGCTGCGCAGGTTGGCGAAGTCCTGAGCTGCTCGCACCGGTGGGCATCGACCTGGCCCTCACCGTATCTGCACCGGGATCGGAAACACGGGCCCTCACGGCCACGATCGACGGGATCACACCGCGGCCGGACCGCATTATCCACGCCCCTGAGCTCCATCTGCGCCCGACAGGCAAAAGCCGGCTTCTTCTGGAAGCTGCTGACATTGACACGCAAGTCGATATAACCAGCGAGAATGACTATCTGGATGAACGTGCGCAGGAGCTTCTCACGCGAGCCGGAATGCTCGTCCCAGGAGCCGCGTCGGCGACGATGGTGGAAGCCTCGCTATGCGTGCGGCCCCTACCCCTCGACGGTTATCCCCTCGTCGGACCGGTCTCCGATCACCATGGCCTCTACATTGCGGTAACCCACAGCGGGATTACTCTTGCCCCCACTCTTGCTCGCCACATCGCGCGCGAACTCCTCGGCACCGAAAGTCCGATACTTCGGCATTATCGCCCCGACCGCACTTCGCGCGAGGAAGGATCAACTTCAAACCTCAATAAGGAACGCTGACGTGTTGTTTTGTCCGGAACTTGCGACCCTTTGATGCCAGGAACGCGCGTCCGTCAATTTGCAATGCGGTGGTGCCGCTGATGAAAGATGATGGATTGACACCTCCCTGTGATCTCGAGCGCCGACGATGCATCGCTCGTCACAGCGGACTCGTCACCGCAGTGTGGCTGATAGCCACGGCCATCAGCCTCGGCGTCGCAGCGAAAACCTCAATCGGACCCGTCGTCCTGGAGCTCTCCAGGAACCACGGCGTGCACGCTGGCGACCTCGTCGGCTTCGCCGGTTGCTACCTGAGCGCTCTGGCCCTCACCGCCAAGATTCTCCGCAACGACCAATCTTAACGAGGCTGCGGACCGGTCTTTAGGCGAGAGGGCCCGGGGCCGCAAAAGGGGACTGGAGCCGCGCAGGCTGAGAAGGGCTGCGCGTGAAACTCCAGTCCCCGTCACTAATGCAGGAGGAGGACATCATGACAACCTAACTATCGAGCCCCAACACCGAAAAGTTAGCAACTCACACCCGCCGCCCGCACCTCCTAAGCGCGGTGCGGCGATCAGCACCACCCGGCGGCCCGCAGCCACACCCACCCAGACCCCAAACAGCCACCCGGACAACCCAGAGAACCGTGACCGCTTTCCGGGATGATCACTCAAAGGCAGTCGGTGGATTCAGGTTCAGCGGTCCGACATGACGGACGGCCGCCCGGCTTTGGTTTACATGGTTACGCCATTATTTCGCGACTCTGTTGATCGATAGGGCGCAGCGGCGAAGACGGTCCAGCTCGCACGCAACCACACTGTCAAAGCTGGTCAAAGCCTGTCCCTCGGTAGAGGCCACGTTTGTTGATATATTGCACAACCCCATCTGGCACCAAGTACCAGACGGGCTGGCCGCGCTCGACGCGCTGACGGCAATCGGTCGAGGAAATCGCCATCGCAGGCACCTCGACCAGGCTCACAGCCCGGTCAGGCAGGTGCTTGCCATCGAGGTGGAACCCGGGGCGGGTCACTCCGACCAGATGAGCAAGGTCGAACAGTTCGTCGACCCGC
>DASUVX010000125.1:0-2482 GCA_036378735.1 Pseudonocardiaceae bacterium
GCGCCTGATGGTCAACCTGGTCAACATCGAGGCGGTCTCGAAGTCCTACGGAGTCCGCGCGTTGCTCTCAGAGGTCTCACTCGGCGTCGACGCGGGCGACCGGATCGGTGTGGTGGGGCTCAACGGTGGCGGCAAGACCACCCTGCTGGAATTGCTCGCCGGCCTGGAGCCACCGGACTCGGGCCGGGTCAGCCGCGCCAGGGGAGTGCGCGTCGCGGTGCTCACCCAGCGCACCTCATTACCCGAGGATGTCACGGTACGCCAGGCGGCGCTGGCGGCATTGCGGGTCAGCGCGGAGCACGAGTGGGCCGCCGATCCCCGGGTGCGGGCGGTGCTCGACGGGCTGGGTATCCCGTCACTCGGGTTGGACCGGCCGGTTGCCGGTCTGTCCGGCGGCGAACGCCGCCGCGTCGCGCTGGCCGCCGCGCTGGTGGGAGGGCTGGACCTGCTGATCCTCGACGAGCCGACCAACCACCTCGACGTCGAGGGCGTGCGCTGGCTGGCCGAGCACCTGCTGTCTCGGCGTTGCGCGGTGGTGGTGGTGACCCACGACCGGTGGTTTCTGGACACCGTGTGCACCCGCACTTGGGAAGTCGTCGACGGCCGGGTGGACGGCTACGACGGTGGCTACGCCGACTGGGTCTACGCTCGCGCCGAGCGGCTGCGGCTGGCCACCGCGACCGAGCAGCGCCGGCGCAACCTGGCCCGCAAGGAACTCGCGTGGCTACGCCGGGGGCCACCCGCGCGCAGCTCCAAACCGCGCTACCGCATCGAGGCCGCTGAGGCGTTGATCGCTGACGAGCCCGCGCCGCGGGATACCGTCGAGCTGCGTTCCTTCGCGCGCCGCCGGCTGGGGCGCACCGTGCTGGAACTCGAGGACGTCACGATCACGATCGACGGTGTCGATTCTCGACCCTGCAAGCAGGTCTTTGCTGGCCGCCGGTTGCTCGACGCCGAGACCTGGCGGGTCGGCCCCGGTGAGCGGATCGGGCTGGTCGGGGTCAACGGGTCGGGCAAGACGACGCTGTTGCGGCTGCTCGCGGGGGAGATCGAGCCGCAGGCAGGTCACCGGGTGCAGGGTCAAACGGTCCGGCTGGCGCACCTGCGCCAGGAACTGGAGGATCTGCCGGAATCGGTGCGGGTGCTGGAGGCGGTGGAGCAGGTCGCCCGCCGGGTTCAGCTCGGTCGCCACGAGCTGTCCGCGTCGCAGCTGGCTGAGCGCCTCGGGTTCCCGGCGTCCCGGCAGTGGACGCCGGTGGCGGACCTGTCCGGGGGAGAGCGGCGCCGGCTGCAGCTGACCCGGTTGCTGATGGCCGAGCCGAACGTGTTGCTGCTCGATGAACCCACCAACGACCTGGACATCGACACCCTCCAGCAGCTGGAGGACCTGCTGGACAGCTGGCCGGGCTCCCTGGTCGTCGTCTCCCACGACCGCTACCTGGTCGAACGGATCTGCGACACGGTGGTGGCCTTGCCCGGTGACGGGCGGATCATGCACCTGCCCGGCGGCATCGACGAGTACCTGACCCGGTACCGGCCTGCACCCGTGCAGGTTGCGGCCCTCCCGGCCGCCACCGGGTCAACCCAGGCAGCGCAGCTTCGGGTGGCCCGCAAGGAGCTGGCCCGGCTGGAGCGCCAGCTCGAGCGGTTAGCAGGCCGGGAAGCCGAACTCCAGCAGCAGATCAGCCAGCAAGCTGCTGATCCGGCCGCGTTCCGGGAGCTCGACAGCGAGCTTCGGGCCGTACTCGCCGCAAAAGATGATCTCGAGACACGGTGGCTGGAGGTCGCCGAGGCAGCCGGTTGAAATGCGAGTACGCCCACTACGGTCGTAAGGTGACTGCTTGTGAGCGCCTTTCTCGACACCCTTCTGGCCCACTGCTCGCCCGATTCACCCAACCGGTCCGATCGGGGTATCACCACCGGTGGACCCGGTCAGCCGCGCCGTACCCCCTGGACGGAGGTGCACCAGAAGGCCCTGCGCGCCGCCGGATTCCTGATCGGCACCGCCGCCCCCGGCCTCCAGCACGGTGACGCAGTCGCCGTCCTGGCCGGTGATCCCGCGCTGATCGCGCCGGCGGTGCAAGGGGTCTGGCTGGCCGGTGGCAGCGTGACCATGCTGCACCAACCCACCCCGCGGGCGGATCTGGCCAGCTGGGCCGCGGACACCGTCCGGGCACTCGGCATGATCAACGCCAAGTTGGTGCTGCTCGGCTCGCCGTTCGACAGGCTCGCCCCGCTGCTGGATCAGCGCGGGATCAGCTACCTGATGCTTGTCGACCTCGACAATCCGGCCGTCCGGCCGCTGAGCGCACCGGTGCCGGTCGACGAGGACGACACTGCTCTGCTGCAGCTCACCTCCGGCTCGAGCGCCGAACCCAAGGCCGTGCGGATCACCCACGGCAACCTCTACGCCAACATGACCGCGATGGTGCAGGCCGCGGCGCTGGACCCGGCGCGCGACGTGATGGTGTCCTGGCTGCCG
>DASUVX010000126.1:0-48729 GCA_036378735.1 Pseudonocardiaceae bacterium
CAATAACCAAGACCAGCCCAGCCCACCTCACCCGAGTCAGCCAACACAACCAACACCGGCGGCAGCACTAGAACCCTCGGCAAATAGGCAACAGCCTCATTATGTCGCCCTGGGCACCCAAACCGTGATCATGGTATTTGGTTACTCCACGCGCACCGGTCCCGCGCCGTAGATTGTCGGCGCCGCGTGGTTGCATGCGCAGCGTGCCCATCCTGGTTCGTTCCGTGACCGTTGCGTCACAAACCGCTGTCTGGGGGCCCGACGCCCGCAGAGTGCTAGAGCACAACGGCGGGCCACTTCGGGTGTTGGGCGGCCCGGGTACCGGTAAGACCACGCTGGTGGCCCACACCGTCGCCGCACGGGTGTGTCGCGGAGCGGATCCCGAGCGGGTACTGGTCCTCACTTCCAGCCGCCGAGCTGCCACTGACTTGCGAGAACGCATCGTGGAGCGACTCGTGGCGGAAGGCGTCACGCCGACCGTGCGGGAACCGCTGGTGCGCACCGTGCACTCCTACGCCTTCTCCGTGCTGCGGCTGCAAGCCGCGCTGCACGACGTGCCGCCGCCCCGGTTGCTGTCCGGCCCCGAGCAGGATGTGGTGATCCGGGAGCTGCTCGCGGGCGAACTGCAAGCCGGCGGGCGAGGTTGGCCGCCGCGGTTACGTGCGGCGCTGGGTTTGCCGGCCTTCGCCGCGCAGCTGCGGGACCTCCTGATGCGCGCCGCGGAACGAGGGCTTGCACCCGAGGACCTCGTTGGCCTGGGCCGGCGAACCGGGCGTGACGAGTGGGTGGCGGCCGGGCGCTTCTTCCGCAGCTATGAGCAGGTGATGTTGCTGCGTGGATCGGCGGGCACTGCCACCCCGCAAGCCACCGCGCCCGCCCTGGACGCCGCCGAGCTGGTGTCGGCGGCGCTGTTGGTCCTCGATACTGATGCCGACGTGTTGCGCCGGGAGTCCGAACGGGTGCGCCACCTCATCGTCGACGATGCGCAGCATCTCGACCCGTTGCAGGCCAGCCTGGTGACCAGGCTCGGCGCTGGAGCACACGAGCTGCTGCTGTTCGGCGATCCCGATCAGACGATCTTCTCCTTCCGCGGAGCCGACCCCAGCCTGCTCACTACCGGTGACTCGGCAGTGGTGCGGTTGTGCACCGACCACCGGATGGCTCCGGCGGTACGGGTTGCCGTCGCCCGGCTGGCCAGCCGGTTACCCGGCCCGCGTGCCGGCCAGCACGGGACGGGGGAGCAGCCGGCCGGGCAGGTCAGCATCCGGGTATTCGGCTCCGCCGCGGCCGAGGCATCCTGGGTGGCTGACCAGCTCCGCCGAGCTCACCTGCTGGAGGGGGTGGCCTGGTCGGACATGGCGGTGCTGGTGCGCTCCACCGCGGGGGCACTGCCGGCGTTGCGCCGGGCCCTGCTCGCGGTGGGGATACCGGTCGCGGTGCCGCGCGAGGAGCTGCCGGTGGCTCATGAGAGCGCGGTGGCGCCGTTGCTGGCGGTGCTGCGCTGCGCGGTGCATCGTGCGGTCCTGGATCAGGAGACTGCGGCAGCGTTGCTCACCTCGCCATTGGCGGGAGCCGACCCGGTGGGGTTACGCAGGTTGCGCCGAGAGCTGCGCCGCCGAGAGCTCGCCGCCGGGGGTACCCGGACCAGTGGCGAGCTGCTGGTCGACGCGCTCGAGCGCGGTGATCGACTGGATGGTCTGGACGACCGGGCGGTGGCACCGGTCAGCAGGCTCGCCGGCCTGCTGAGCACGGCCGCTGACGCCGCCCGCAGCGGTAAGACCGCCGAAGAGGTGCTGTGGCAGGTATGGCACCGCAGCGGGCTGGCGTCGCGTTGGGCCGCCATCGCGATGCGCGGCGGTCCGGCCGGTGCGCAGGCCGATCGTGACCTCGATGCGGTGGTCGCACTGTTCGATGCTGCGGCCCGCTACGCCGATCGGCTGCCCGGCGCCGACCGTGGTCCGTCCGGGGTGCTCGGTTTCTGCGACTACCTCAGCGACCAGCAGATTCCCGGTGGCTCGCTGGCCGCGCGGTCGCCGCAGGGCGAGGCGGTAGCCGTGCTCACCGTGCATGCCGCTGCGGGACGGGAGTGGTCTGTCGTCGCGGTGCCCGGGGTGCAGGAAGGCAGCTGGCCGGACTTGCGGGTACGCGGCTCCCTGCTCGGCGTGGAGCATCTGGTCGACGTGGTCGCTGGCATCGACTCCGGCACGGTGTCGCGCACCGCGCCGCTGCTGGCCGAAGAACGCCGACTGCTGCTAGTAGCGGCCAGCCGTGCCCGGCACCGGTTATTGGTCAGCGCGGTGCAGGGTGAAGACGAGCAGCCCTCCCGGTTCCTCACCGAGCTGGAGGGCAGCGACGGGGCGGTACTCGAACGGCCGGTGGCTGCCCGGGACCGGGGCCTGAGCCTGCCCGAACTGGTCGCCGAGTTGCGCCGGGTGTGCTGCGATCCAGACGCTGGCGACGGGCGGCGCCGCGACGCCGCGGCGGGTCTGGCGCAGCTGGCGCGGGCGGGGATTCCCGGTGCCCACCCCGATTCCTGGTACGGGCTGGGGCCGCCGTCGAGTCAGACCCCGCTGCGGTTGGTAGGCGAACCGGCCAAGGTGTCGCCGTCGCTGGTGGAGCTGGTGTCGAGCTGCCCGCTGCGCTGGTTGCTCACCCGCCACGGTGGCGAGGACGTCCGCGCGCTGGCCGCCGTCACCGGGTCGGTGGTGCACAGATTGGTTCAGGCGGTGGCGGCCGGGGCCACCGACGAGCAGCTCGAAGGCGCCCTGGCGCACGCGTGGGCAGGTGTCGACGCGGGCGCTCCGTGGTATTCGCGTGCTGAGCAGCAGCGGGTCCGCCAGATGGTGGAGAACTTCCGCCGGTGGTGGCGCGACAGCCGCGGGGAGCTCACCGAGGTCGGCTGCGAGCAAGACATTGACGTGCAGCTTCCGCCACCCGAGCGGGACCCAGACGATCCTGCTGACGGCGCGGCGGTCATGCTGCGCGGACGGGTGGACCGGCTGGAGCGCGACTGCCAGGGTCGTCCGGTGATCGTGGACGTGAAGACCAGCAAGGTTCCAGTCAGCAAGCAGGCCGCCGAAGATCACCCGCAGCTGGCGGTATACCAGCTTGCAGCTGCGCACGGCGCCTTCAGTGAACACGGCTTACCCGCCGAGCCCGGCGGGGCCTGCATCGTCCAGGTTTCCGCGCGCACCACAGCCGCCGTGCAGCGCAATCAGCAGCCGTTGGATCCGCCTGCGGTGGCGCGCTGGCGCGGTGTCGTGCGGGAGGCGGCCCGGCGCACCGCGGGCCCGCAGTTCGTCGCCATGGACAACGGCGACTGCGCACGATGTCCCTCGAAGATTGCGTGCCCGCTGCACGACTCCGGCCGGCAGGTGACGCAATGACGGCGGCACCAGCCGAGTACCCGGAGCCGCCAAGCGGCATCGGACCGGTCGAACTCGCTGTCGAACTGGGCACCCCACCCCCCACCGAGGAGCAAGCCGACGTCATCGCCGCCGACCCCGGCGAGCCGGCGCTCGTGGTCGCCGGCGCCGGGTCCGGCAAGACCGAGACGATGGCGGCCCGGGTGGTGTGGCTGGTCGCCAACGGGTACGTCACCCCGGAAGCGGTGCTCGGTCTGACGTTCACCCGCAAGGCAGCTCAGCAGCTCGCCGACCGGATCCGGGCGCGTTTGCGCCGGCTGGCCGGCTCACCGGTACTGGATCGACTAGACCCCACCGGGCAACGCCGCGCTGCGGTGCTGGCCGGTGAGGCCACCGTGCTGACCTACCACGCCTACGCCGGCCGGCTGGTCGCCGAGCACGCGCTGCGGCTACCCACCGACCCCGGTGCCCGACTGCTCACGGAGACCGGCGCGTGGCAGCTGGCGCACCGGGTCACCGCCGGCTGGGAACCGGATCTCGATCTGGGCGGCAAGGTGCCGCGCACGGTCACCGGTTGGCTGCTCGGGCTGGCCGGGCAGCTTGCCGAGCACCTGTGCGAACTGGCCCAGCTGCGCGACTACACCGAAGCCTTGATCGACGCGCTGGTCACCGCCGCGCCGGGGCCTCGCCAGCGTGGTGCGCTGCGGGCCGACCTCAAGCTGGTGCTGGATGCGCAGCGGTCCCGGCTGGCGATGTTGCCCCTGGTCGAGCGGCACATGGAGCTCAAGCGACGCGAGGCGGTGCTCGACTTCGGTGACCAGATGAGCATCGCCGCCACGTTAGCGCGTGATCATCCGGAAGTCGGTGCGGCGCAGCGGGCCCGCTTCCGGGCAGTGCTGCTCGACGAGTACCAGGACACCGGGCATAGCCAGCGGGTGTTGTTGCGGTCGTTGTTCGGCGCCGCCGGCATCCCGGTAACGGCGGTCGGCGACCCATGCCAGTCGATCTACGGCTGGCGCGGTGCATCGGCGGCGAACCTGCCGCGTTTCACCACCGACTTCCCCGGTGCGGACGCCACGCCGGCGGTGATTCGCGGGCTGCTCACCAGCTTTCGCAACCCGCCGGAGGTCCTCGCGGTGGCGAACGCGGTGTCCGGTGAGCTCCGTGGCGCGGCGGTGCAGGTAGGCGAGTTGCGCTGCCGGGACGGTGCCGAATCCGGTGAGATCCGGGTTGCGTTGCTGCCCGACGTCCGGACCGAGGTCAGCTGGGTCGCAGACGCCATTGCGGAGCGCTGGCACTGCGGGATGGCCGATCGTGGTGTGCCGCCCAGCGCCGCGGTGCTGGTGCGCCGCCGGGCGGACATGGCGGCGCTCGCCGCTGCATTGCGTGCCCGCGACGTCCCGGTCGAGGTGGTGGGGCTCGGCGGGCTGTTGGACACCCCAGAGATCCGTGACTTGGTGAGCGTGCTGCGGTTACTCGTCGATCCCCTGGCCGGCACCGCCGCGGCGCGCCTGCTCACCGGCGCGCGGTGGCGGATCGGCGCGGCCGACCTGGCCGCATTGTGGGCTCGAGCTCGGGAACTGGCGATCGATCACCAGCTGGCGTCGAGTCCGAACAGCGCCGATCACAGTGGCGCGAACCTGGGTGACCCGAACGAGGGCGTCGATCCGGCCACGGTGCTGGCTGCGCTGCCGGGGGATCTGCCCGGGGAAGCCGCTGATGCGGCGGGGCTGGTGGATGCGCTGGATTCGCCCGGTGACCCAATGCGCTACTCCCAGCTGGGCTACCGGCGGCTGCGCGCGCTGGCCGCCGAGTTACGAGCGCTGCGGCAGCGGATCAGCCAGCCGCTGACCGACCTGGTGGCCGATGCCGAGCGCACCTTGCTGCTGGACAGCGAGTCGCTAGCCCGTCCCGGCCCCGCCGGTCGGGCCCATCTGGATGCCTTTGCCGACGTGGTCGCGAACTTCGCCGCAGCCAGCCCACTGGCCGGCTTGCCCGCACTGCTGGATTACCTGACCACTGCCGAAGAAACCGAAGACGGTCTTGAGCCAGGAGAGGTGGAGGTCGCCCACGACCGGGTGCAGATCCTCACTGTGCACGCCGCCAAAGGCCTCGAATGGCAGGTGGTGGCCCTTCCACACCTAGTCGACGGGGTGTTCCCGGCAGCCAAGAAGAGCTCGTCGTGGCTGCGCACCGTCACCGAGCTGCCGGTCGTGCTGCGCGGCGACCGCGCCGACCTACCCGACTTAGCGCTGTCCGCGGGCCTCGACCAGAAGCAAGCCGACCAGAAGCAGCTAGCCGAGGCGCTCGCGGCGCACGAGGCGGCCTTCGATGCCCGGAGACTGACAGAGGAACGCCGGCTGCTGTATGTCGCGCTCACCCGCGCGCAGCGGTGCCTGCTGGTCAGCGGTCACCATTGGGGCGAGGCCGGGAGCGCGCCGAGGGTGGTGTCGGATTTCCTGCTGGAGATTCGCGATACCCCGCCTTGTGTCGTCGACCAGTGGGCCGCAGCTCCTGGCGATGGACAGACCAACCCGTTGGACACTGCGCCGCGGCAGGCGGTCTGGCCGCAGGACCCGCTGGGCACCCGCCGCGACGCCGTGGCCGCCGGCGCCGCGCTGGTGCGCGACGTGCTGGTGCGCGACGTGCTGGACACGGAGGGTGATGACCGTGCTCCCGCGCGCAATGCGGGCAGTTGGCAGCGTGAGGTTGACGTGCTGCTCGCCGAGCGGGATGCCCGCCGTGCTCAGCAACAAGTGGTGCTGCCCGCGCACCTGTCGGTGAGCCAGCTCGTGGAGCTTGCCGCGGACCCGTCGGCCTTGGCTGCGCGGTTACGCAGGCCGCTGCCGCTGCCACCCAACCCGATGGCGCGCAACGGTACGGCCTTTCACGCGTGGCTGGAACGCCGGTTCGGTTCCACCCGCCTGATCGATCATGATGAACTTCCCGGAGCTGCCGACGAGGCAGCCGCGCCGAACACCGAACTGGGGTCTTTGCAGGCGGCTTTCCTCGCCAGCGAGTGGGCGCAGCGGAGCCCGTATGACGTCGAGGTGCCTTTCGAGACCGTGTTCGACGGAGTAGGCGTGCGCGGTCGGATGGATGCGGTGTTCGCCGACGCCGACGGCGGCTGGACGGTGGTCGATTGGAAGACCGGGGCGGTGCCCGACGAGCCGGCACTGGACGCGGTGAGTGTGCAGCTCGCCGCCTACCGGTTGGCCTGGTCGGTGCTCTCCGGTGCCCCGCTCGGATGTGTTCGCGCGGCATTCCATTACGTCCGGGACAACCGCACGCTTCGACCGACCGACCTGCTCGACGCCGATGGACTGCGGGATTTGCTACGCGGTATACCCGCCGGCTGACTGGCGCGGCGATGCGGTATCGGTATCCAATGCCGGCACTCTCCGTATGATATCGGCCGAAACTACGTGTAAAAGCGGAATTCGTTTGCTAGGTAGTCAACTTACGGATTTACGTGCGACTACCGATTGCCGCATCACCTTAGTTGTCGGCAGGGTATGTAGTACCGAGTCGGCAAAGGGGGTCGATGAGGTGGTTTTGTGTGCCCGGGCGCACCGGGACTCACCTTTCCTAGGAGGACCTTATGTCTGATGCACTGAGCTTTGCGGAGATCGACGTGGCGCACGTCGAACTGCTGCCGGCACGTACCGTCCTGTCCATGTTCAGGGTTTCCGTCGGTGGCGACACGGGCAACGGCGGCCAGGGCGGCAAGGGTGGCGTTGGGGGCGAAGGTGAAGGCAAGGCATATTTCTTGTACCCGTACTTCTACACCGAGGGTGACGTGACCAACTCGCTCACGGGTGGTGCCGGCGGCGCGGAAAGTGCCGACGGTGGTGCCACAACCGGTGGTGCTGGCACGATCTCTCCTGCTCCTGCCGCTGCTCCGGCTGCTACGGCGCCGGCTTCCTAGCCAGCAGCGCTCCAGCGTCAGATCGTCGCTGGGAGCAGATATCTCCGGGAAGGGTGGCCCAGTGGCCACCCTTCCCGGTTTGCTTTTTCGCGGTAAGTTTCGGGTCGAGAAATATGCGGTACAAGTTGCGGTCGGCTAAGTACCCGCACGGCGTGTTCTTAGTTCGGAATCAACTCATTAGGTAGTTTACGTCGGCAGAGTTACGTGTGAATACTGATTGCCTCACCCACCTGATGTGGGCAGTGTATGTGATGCCGAGTCGGTATGCCGCCGATGACGTGCTTTCGTCCCGGGAGTCACCGGGACGTCCTTTCCTAGGAGGATTTGATGTCTGATGCACTGAGCTTTGTTGAGATCGATGGGCAGCACGTAGAGCTGCTGCCCGCCCGTACCGTGATGTCGCTGCTGCGTACCGGTGGCGAAAACGGCGGCCGTGGTGGCAACGCCGGCGAGGGCGGCAAGGGTGGCGCCGGCCGCGGCGGCATCGGGGTGAACCTCTTGAACATCGACCTGTTCGGTGACCAGGTCAACAGTGCTGGTGACGGGACCGGTGGCGCGGGCGGCTCCGCCAACGGCGGTAACGGTGGATCTCTGAACAGCTGAGTGAGCCGGTGCCGCCGGCGATCTGGATTGATCGCGGCGTGCCGTTTATCGGAGGGGTGGCCAGATAGTGGCCACCCCTCCAGTCGTGTTTTAACACCTTTATCAGCGGCGTTCGCAAATCTCATCCTCACGGTAGGTACTGGAATGAAAAATAGCTGCATGGCTAGGTGGTCGTCTCGCGGAGTTACGTGCGACTACTGATTGCCGAGCGACCTAAATGGCGGGCAAAGTATGTGTTGCTGAATCGGTAATGCCGCCGATGAGGTGATGTGTAGTCCCTGGGCATGCCGGGGCAATATTCCCTAGGAGGATTTGATGTCTGACGCACTTAGCTTTGTTGAGATCGACGGTCAGCACGTGGAGTTGCTGCCGGCTCGTACCGTGATGTCGCTGCTCCACACTGGTGGCGGGCAAGACGGCGGCCGTGGCGGCAACGGCGGCGAGGGCGGCAACGGTGGCCAGGGCCGCGGCGGAATCGGTCTGAACGTGCTGAACATCGACCTGTTCGGCGACCAGACCAACAGCGCCGGTGACGGAACCGGTGGCCACGGCGGCAGCGCCAATGGCGGTAACGGCGGGTCTCTGTTCAGCTGACGCAGTTAGTGTCGTCGGACGATTATACGGTCGCGCACGACATGGATTAAAAAGGGGGTGGCCGCATTCGGCCACCCCCTTTTGCTACCGGATCTGGCAAATCGTATCGAGTTGACGTAGTTCGTAGAGGGGCCTGCTGCGATAGGTACTCGTTGTACCGCATCTCCGTGGGTCGTCCGGTCGGCTAGGTATTAGAAAAAAAGTTCGTGTCCTAGGTAGTAACTCGGGCAGAGTTACGTGTGACTACTGATTGCCACCTGGCGTACCGCTGGGCAGGGTACTGGGTAGCCGAATCGGCACTGCCACCGATGAGGTGTTTCGGCCCCGGTTAACCGGGATCACCTTTCCTAGGAGGATTGAATGTCTGACGCATTGAGCTTTGTTGAGGCCGACGCTCAGCACGTGGAGCTGCTGCCGGCCCGCACTGTCATGTCGCTGTTGCCTCTCCACGACAGTGGCGGGCGTGGCGGCAACGCCGGCGAGGGTGGCAAGGGCGGCCAGGGCCGTGGCGGAATCGGCCTTAACATCCTCAACATCGACCTGTTCGGCGACCAGACCAACGACGCCGGCGATGGTGTCGGCGGTGCCGGCGGCAACGCTAACGGCGGTACCGGTGGCGCGCTGGGCAGCTGAATCCAGCTGCACGATTGGGTGATCACCTGATCGTGGGTAGTGTCATTGGGCTGATGGAGGGGTGGTCGGCAATGCGGTCACCCCTCCATGGCAGTTGAGGCCACTACCAGGGAAAACGAGACACGGTGGACGTTGCATATAGGTAATACGCCGACTGGATCTCCGTGGCATCTTCGGTGGCTACGTGTTGAAGAAGCGCCTGGGACTACGTAGTGCACCTAGAAGAGTTAAGTACGACTACTGATTGCCACATAGGTGTGGCTGTGGGCACCGTAGGTACGCGCCGAATCGGCACTGCCAACCGATGCGGTGTGCGTAGTCCCCGGGGCCATCGAGAGGCCGCCGGAACACCTTTCCTAGGAGGATCTATGTCAGACGCACTGAGCTTGGCTGACCTCGATGTGCAGCGTGCCGAGCTGCTGCCGCACCGTACCCTGATGTCCATGTTCAACACGATCGGTGTCGGTGGTGGCCGTGGTGGCGAAGGTGGCGTCGGTGGCCGCGGTGGCGTTGGCCGGGGAGGCATCGGTGCCAATCTCATCAACATCAACCTGTTGGGCGATCAGACCAACGCCGCAGGTAGCGGCTACGGCGGTGCGGGTGGTGCCGGTGATGGTGGCGCCGGAGGGGCCGTCGGCAGCTGAGTCGAAACGGGTGCTGAGGCGTCATTCAGGTGCTTGCCTGTAATGCATTAGCGCGGAAGGGGTGGCTGGAGGGCGGCCGCCCCTTCGCAGCGTGCTACAGCATCTCAACGTTACGCAGTAATTCCGGTGAAACTAGGTAGCAGCAACCGTCGCGAGGCATTCGACATCGGTTAGGCTGGATGACAATTCGGTATCGCCACTTCGGTGCGTTTCGGCACGAATTTTCGGGTGGTACCGGAGTTTCGATTCAGTGGAGCGGGGTTTCGACTCGGGGGAGGCCGTCATCGACGCTGAACGTGTGGTGGTTGATTCAGGATCAGCTGTGGGTACGGTGCCGCGGTTAGCCGAGGGAATCGAGCTGATCGGGGAGTATCAGGGATCGGGTTTTGTCCAGGCGCCCTACATCGTGCGCCGGGCGGACGGTCAGGTCATCCAGCTGCCTCGCTTGTTGTATCTGTTGGCGGCGAATGTGGATGGTGAGCGCGACCACGAGCGGCTGGCCAGTGTGCTCAGCACCGAGTTCGGCAAGGTGGTGCAGGCCGACCAGGTGGCGTTTCTGTTGGAAAAACGGCTGCGACCGGTAGGAATCGTAGTAGACGAGGACGCACCCGCGTCGAAGATGGCTGTGAAATCGGATCCGTTGCTGGCCTTGAAATTCCGGGTCGGGGTGGTTCCCGAAGGGGCGGTCTGGCGCATCGCCGGGTTATTTGCGCCGATGTTCTGGCCGCCGGTGATCCTGGCAGCGCTGGCAGCATTCGTCGGACTGGACGTGCTGATCGTCGCCCAAGGCGGTTTGTCGCAGATCGTGCCCAGCGCGGTCGCGTTGGTCTACCAGCCGGCGTTGACGCTACTGGTGATCGGGTTGCTGCTGGTCTCCGCAGCGTTTCACGAGTGCGGGCATGTGACCGCCTGCCGGTACGGCGGCGCCAAACCCGGTGTGATGGGCTTCGGTTTGTATCTGGTGTGGCCTGCGCTCTTCAGCACGGTCACCGACTCCTACCGGCTGGGTCGCATCGGGCGGCTGCGGACCGACCTGGGAGGCGTCTACTTCAACGCGGTGTTCATCGCCGGCATGAGCGTCGCCTACATCGACACCGGCGCACCGTGGCTCTTGGTGGCCATCGTGGCGCTGCATATCGAGACCGCGACGCAATTCCTGCCGATGATCCGGCTGGATGGCTACTACATCTTGTCCGACCTGATCGGTGTGCCGGATCTATTCAGCAGGATGGGGCCGGTATTGGCGAGCATCATCCCCGGCCGGCCCACCCATCCCCGGGTACTGGAGCTCAAGCCATGGGCTCGTCGCACGATCACCCTGTGGGTCCTCGTTGTGGTTCCTTATTTGGGGTATTGGTTGGTCGGGTTCTTGCTCATAATGCCTAAGGTGCTCCCCGTGGTGTGGAATCGGTTGCTCGAACTGAGCCACGCGGTCGCGGTCAAGGCGGCGGCAGGTCATATAGCCGAGACCACCCTGGGCGTCGTGCAGATCATTCTCCTGTTGATACCGTGGGTGGGATCTTTGCTGATGCTGGGCATGATGGTGCGCCGGCCAGTCCGGTGGCTGCTGACTCGCTCGCCCGTCGCGCGGCTGCGTGCAGGCAGGGCGTAGTGCGTGCCGGCCCGGACGGCGGTGTTAAGTGGTGGACCGTCCGGGCCGCCCGGGCGCTGGGGGTGCTGGCGACAACGGCACTGCTAGCGGGTTGTCTGGGCAGCTCAGCCGATGGAGGCTCCGATGGAGGCATCGGGGGTAATGGGGGAGACGGCTACGGCGGTTGGGGCGGCAACGGATATGGCGGCAACGGCGGCAACGCCAACGGGCGTGCCGGCGCTGACGGCGCGCCCGGCGGCGGTTTCTCCGATCCCGCCGCGGTGGCCGGTTCTGGGCGCCTGATCAGCCGGACGATCGACCTTTCCGGAGTCACCTCGGTGGTGGCGGAGGGTGATTTCGTGGTGCACCTGCGGGCGGGCGGACCTGCGCAGGCCGTGGTCACCATGGACGACAACCTGGTTGACCGGGTGGACGCCAGCGTCACCGGCGACCAGCTACATCTGGGCATCAAGCCGGGCGGCGGTGTTCGGAATGCAACACTGTCGGCTGACGTCACTGTGGGCCGGCTCGATCGGCTAGTCGCGAGTGAGCCAGCCGGGTCGTGCTGACCTCTACGCTCGCCAGCCGCGCGCTCCAGGCGGTCGTGAGCGGAGCCGGCTCCGTCACCGGACCGATCCAGATCGGTCATGTGGAAGCCGACGTCTCCGGCGCCGGCACCTTGGGTCTCTCCGGGCAGGTGCAGGATCTACGCCTGCGGGCAGCCGGCGCCGGCCGGCTCCCGCTGGCTGACCTCGCCGTCCGCCACCTCGACGCAACGCTGTCCGGGGCCAGCCACGCCGTCGTCACGGTCAGCGACACGCTGGCCGTCGAGGCCACCGGTGCGTCGATGCTGCGCTACCGCGGCACACCTGACATCACCCGGTCCCAGACCTCGGGAATGTCCTCAGTTGTGCCGGATTCGCGATAGTGACGTTAAGTAATTGATGAGAGTTGGTTCGTGACTGACAATCCAGAGTTGTTTGGGAAAAATCGAAACAGTATGTCACCAGATGTGTACGCGCTGTTACCGAGATGCGATCCTTCGATCCTACTCACAGTAGTATTCACCGTCTAAGAAGAAGTCGCCCATGGCTATCTCCTCACAGTTAGCTTATGCTGACGTCGAGGGGTATTGGCGCGACGCGGGGGGGCGTAGCCAATGTGTCAGGGGGGGCCGTGGCGGCCGGCTGTTCACGCCATGCCGTCAACTATGCCTCCGACCAGCGCTGGGTACCGAGCGCGTTGGTCGGGTCCGCGATGAGAACGGATTCGTGGACGCTCACGGGGCGTGACTCAGAGTTACAGTTTATCGCCGAGCGTTTAACCGGTGGAGAATCACGCAGTGTCGTCATCGCCGGCCCTGCTGGAGTCGGTAAGACGCGACTCGCCCGTGAGGCACTGGCGGTGGCAAAGCGTGGTGGTCGGGTGACGCGGTGGGCGGCTGGAACCAACGCGGCAGCGGCCATTCCCCTAGGGGCGGTGGCGCATCTGGTGCCCGCCGTGGAAACGGTGTCGGAGCCATTGACCTTGCTGCAGCGCGCCGGAGCTGCGATCGCCGAGCAGGGCAAGGGTCACCGGTTGGTCATCGGTGTCGATGATGCGCACCTGCTCGATGAGTTGTCGGTGACGCTGCTTCATCAGCTGGCCCTGACCCGCACCGCATGCGTGGTGCTGACCGTGCGGACCGGGGAACCTGCTCCCGATCCAGTGGTGACACTGTGGAAAAACGGGTTGGCCGACCGGTTGGAGCTGGCGCAGCTGCCGCGGGCAGCGATGAACCGGTTAGTGACCGGTGTGCTCGGCGGGGTGGTCGACAGCCGCACGATCGAGCGGTTGTGGCGCGCCACCCGCGGGAACGCTCTGTTCCTGCGCGAGCTGGTGGAGGGCGGCTGCGAGACCGGGTCGTTGCGGATGCGCGATGGCGTGTGGCGCTGGGAGGGCCGGATGGAGCCCACCCCCCGGCTCCGGGAAATCGTCCAGGCCCAGCTGGGTGGACTGGGTTCCGACGAGCGGACCGCACTGGAACTGCTGGCCACCGACGAGCCGCTGGGTCTGGGCCGGGTAGCCAGTCTGATCAATCCTGAGGTGGTTGCGGTCCTGGAGCGCCGCGGCTTGGTGACGGTGGTCAACAGCGGCTGGCGGGCTGAGGTCCGGCTGGCGCATCCCATCTATGCCACCGTCGTCCGGGACCAGCTGCCAGAGGCTAACGCCTGCCAGTTGCGCCGCAGGTTGGCCAACACTCACCTGCCTTGGAAACGCCAGGACGACCTGCTTCGCGCCGGCATGCTGCTGCTGGACAGCGATCAACCAGGGGCACACGCCAGCCTGCTGGCCGACGCCGCGGTGCACGCGAATGCCTTGCTCGATCACGATAACGCCGCCCGCCTGGCGCAGGCGGCTATCGACGGCAGCGAGGGCCGCGACGGCGTGCAGGCGCACCTAGCATTGGTAGAGGCCGTGCGCTGGCAGGGTTCATACGACGAGGCCGAAGAGGTGGCGGCGGCGACGGCCCCATTCGCCACCTCAGCGGAGGACCGGTCACGGCTGGCCGTGGTGCGCGCGCTGAATTTGTTCTTCGGCGTCCGCCAGGTGGCCAAGGCCGAAGCGATGTTGCACAAAGCCGCCGCCGACGCCGCTGACAACGAGGTGCGTAGACGCATCAGCGCGGTGCACGGCGTACTGGCGTTCTTCGCGGGGCGTCCGCAGCAGGCTGCCGAGTCCGGCGCCGAGATCCTGGCGTCGGAGGGCGTCAGTACGGAGGCGGCGGTGTGGGCGGCCAGCGCCACCGGGGCGGGATTGGCCGTACAGGGTCGCAGCACCGAGGCGTTGTCGGCCGTGGAAGCGGGTTGGGCAGCTCTGGGGCGTTGCACGACTGAGCCGGAGATCGCATCGTGCCGGCAGGTCCTGGCACACGCGGAGATGTCGGCGCTGTTGTTCGCCGGGCGCGTGCCCGAGGCAGTGGCGCGAGCCAACAAGTTGCACGAGTGGTGTATGACCCAGCCGCAATGGGCCGGGGATGCCTTGGCTGCCGCTCACGTCGGATGGTCGGCACTGGCTGCCGGACGTCCGCGCACCGCCGTCCGCTGGCTCGCGGAGGCGGTGGCCGGCCTGGGTCAATGCGACCCGAGCGGCTTCAAGCAGCTGTGCACTGCACTGCTGGCGCAAACGCACGCCCAGTTGGGCGACGCGGCGCTGGCCCGGCGGCTGCTGGATGGCGACGACGTCGGGCATCACTGCGCGGTGTACGAACCGGAGTGGCTGCTGGCCGAGGCCTGGCAGGCAGCCGCCGAGGATCGCGCGGCCCAGGCGATCGAGCGCGCACTGCGGGCAGCCACGGTAGCCGGCGGTATGGGACAGCGCGCCGCGGAGGCCCAGGCGCTGCATGCCGTGGTCCGGTTGGGGCGGGCGGGCGAGGTAGCCGGCAGGTTGCGGCAGTTGGCCGGCCAGGCCGAGGGCCCACTGGTGGCCGCCTACAGCGCGCACGCCGAGGCGGCAGCCGCCAACGCCGGTGGCGGGCTCGACGAGGTGGCGGCGGAGTTCGAGACGCTAGGGGCCCGGTTACTGGCCACCGACGCCGCAGCGCACGCTGCCGCGGCCCACCTGCGCGCCGGCGATCGGCGCCGCGCGGCGGCCTCCACAGCTCGAGCCGCCGGCCTGGCGCGAGCCTGCGAGGACATCCGTACTCCTGCTCTCGATCAGCTCGCGCCGCGACCGCTGACCAGCCGGGAAGGTGAGGTCGCCAGCCTGGTTGTGCAGGGCTTGAAAAACCAGGCCATCGCCGAGCGCTTGGTGCTGTCGGTCCGGACAGTCGAGGCCCACCTGGCTAACGCCTACGCCAAACTCGGCATCAGCAGCCGCGCCGAACTAGCCCGCGCCCTCCGCGCGGACTAGCCGCGCGCGACGCGTTACCCCGACATGGAGACATATCGGGGTTTCAGCCCCGCTGAAACCCCGATATGTCTCCATGTCGGGAATGGGTGGCGGGTGAAGGGTGGCTGGTGTGATCGTGCTTTTCGGGGCGACCGGGTACACCGGCCGGCGGGTGGCGCGAGCCATGGTGCGGCGGGGATTGCGACCAACCCTGGCTGGGCGCAATGTCGGCGGCCTCTCCGTGCTGGCATCCCGGTTGGGTGGCCTGGACGTGGCGCACGCCGACGTGAGCGACGCCGCGTCGGTGCGGGGTCTCATCGGCGGGCGTGACGTGCTGGTCAGCACCGTCGGCCCGTTCATCCAGCTCGGCGAGCCGGCGCTGAGGGCAGCGATCGAGGCGGGGGCGATCTACCTCGACTCGTCCGGCGAGCCGCCGTTCATCCGCCGAGTGTTCGAAGAGTTCGGGCCGGCGGCGCAGCGGACCGGGGCCAGCCTGGTCACCGCGTTCGGTCACGACTACGTGCCCGGCAACCTCGCCGGTGCGCTGGCGCTCCAGGACTCCCAGGCGAGGGTGCACCGGATCGAGGTCGTGTACCTGATCAGTGGGGTCGGCCGGGCACAGGTGATCAGCCGGGGCACCTTCCGATCGGCTGTCGGGCTGCTCACCGAGCAGGACTTCACCTGGCGCGACGGTATCCAGATGGAGCCTGCGGGGGTGCGGATACTCATCCTCCAGGTGGGCGGGCTGGAGTACCCGGCGGTGGCCCTCGGCGCTACCGAGCATTACGCGCTGCCCCAGTTCGCGGGCCCGGCGGGACTGCCCGAGGTAGACGTTTACTTCGGCAGGTGCACGCCTGTGACGCCTCTGATGCACCTGGGCTGCCGGGTCATCCCGACGCTGCTGGCCTCATCCGCGGTGCGATCGATAGTGCGCGGGATCGGGACTTTCGCGCAGCGCTGGGTCTCCGAGGAGCCCGATGCGAGCGCGTTGACGCAGGTCAGTTCCCACGTCGTGGCCACCGCCTATGACCCGTCCGGCGCCGAGCTGGCACAAGTGCGGCTGGTATCGGGCGATCCATACCAGCTCACCGCGGACCTGCTGGCCTGGGGTGCGCAGCGCGCCGCCGAGCACGGCGTGTCCGGACCCGGGGCGTTGGGCCCCGCAGCAGCCTTTGGCCTTGACGCGCTGGCCGCCGGGGCATCCGAGGTAGGCCTGCGTCGTGCCTGATTTTCGTAGGCTTGCGCGGTATTTTCGTAGGCTGGCGCTGTGCCCTTCGATGACGAGTTGGCCTGCGGTCTCGCCGTGGTGGCCTACGTTCCGGAGGGTGCGTAGCACAAGCGGGAGTTGAGGCACGTAACACGGACTCCGGCGAGCAGGCACCGGTGCCATTCGACGACGTACCGGATGGCCTGCCCGCTCGGCTGCCTGACCGATGCTCATGAGCTATTCCACCGATGTCAGCGCCGGAGAACCGCATACCGGACCTCCGTCGCCGCTACGGACCAACATTCGCGCAGGCGCGTGGCTACGATGGCGCGGTGGCAGCCATGGGTACCGGACGAATCGGTGGAATGCTGCTCGCGGCGATGATCGGAATGGGATCGATCGGGTTCGGATGGCTGATGTGGCCACCTCCAGGTGGTGGCCATGTCCGCGCTGCCCGGGCCACTGTGGTGGAGTCGGTGCTCTGCGGGCCCCCCAATGCCGAGGATCTGGTGCACGTCGAGCTGCTCGGCGGTCGAGTGGTACCGGCCCGGCTGGATGGGTGCGGTCACCGGCTGGGTGAGGTGCTCGCCGTCGAGGTGCCCCACCCGCTGCCGACGGGCGAATGGGTCGCGCACCTGGCCGGAACCGGGGTGCCCACTGCCGCCCGTGACGTGCAGCGTTTGGGTGCGATCGGGGTTGCCATCGCTGCGATCGCCGGAGCGCTGCTGGCCTGGCGGCTGCGCGGGGGTTGGATGGCCGCCCACCGTAGGCTGGTCTCATGACCCGCATCGTCCCGCCGCCGGTTGAGCTGCACCGCGAAACGCTGTCCAACGGGCTGCGGGTAGTGCTGAGCCCGGACCGATTCGCTCCGGTAGTTGCTGTCGGTGTGCACTATGACGTCGGGTTCCGCTCCGAGCCGCAGGGCCGCACGGGGTTCGCGCACCTGTTCGAGCATCTGATGTTCCAGGGCAGCGAGAGCCTGGAGAAGCTCGCGCACTTTCGCCATGTGCAGTCTTCGGGTGGCACGTTCAACGGCTCCACCCACCCCGACTACACGGACTATTTCGAGATCGTGCCGTCGGCGGCGTTGGAGCGCGCGCTGTTCATCGAGGCCGACCGGATGCGAGCTCCCCGGCTCACCACGGACAACCTGCGTAATCAGATCGACGTGGTCAAGGAAGAGATCCGGCTCAACGTGCTCAACCGGCCCTACGGCGGATTCCCATGGATCACCCTTCCGCCGGTGCTCTACGACACCTTTCCCAATGCGCACAACGGCTACGGCGATTTCTCCGAGCTCGAAGCGGCCACAGTGGACGATTGCGCGGCGTTCTTCGACGTCTATTACGCGCCGGGCAACGCGGTACTCACGGTCTCCGGAGATTTCGCGGTGGACGCAGCGCTCGAGCTGGTGCACCGGCACTTCGGTGACGTGCCAGCCCGGCCGGTACCGCTGCGGCCCTCGTTCGCCGAGCCACCACCGGAGGCCGAACGCCGGCACCGCCATCCCGACCCGCATGCGCCGTTGCCCGCATTGGCCATCGGCTACCGGATGCCCGATCCGGCAGCCGACTTCGAGGACTACCTCGCCTACGAGGTCGTTGCTGCAGTGTTATCTGACGGTGACTCCTCGCGCCTTGAGCAGCGTCTGGTGCACACCGACGCGCTGGTCACCGATGTCGGTGCCGGCTGCGGCCTGTTCGGTTCGCCGCTGGATGCCCGCGACCCAGATACCTTCACCATCACCGCCGTTCATCCCGCCAGTGTGGACGTCGACCAAGTGCTCGCCGCGACCGATGAGGAGATCGCCAAGCTCGCCGCGGAGGGTCCGGACCCCGAGGAATTGACCCGGATTACCGCTCGCTGGGCGGCAACGCTGTTCCGTGAGCACGACCGGCTGGTGAGCCGGACGATGGCCATCGGCACCTTCGAGCTGCTGTACGGGCGCGCCGAGCTGATCACCGAATTACCGGCTCTGGTTGCCGGGATGAGCGCTGAGCAGGTCGCGAATGCGGCCGGACGGCTGCGGCCGGACTCCCGAGCGGTGCTGATCGTCGAACCTGCAGGATCAATGCTCGAACCCGCAAGCGGTTCTTCGGGAGCAGGGGCAGGGGAGGGGGCGTGATGCTGCACCGCAGCGCCGAGCAGATCGGCAGGACGGAGCTGGGGCCGCGCCGGTTACCGCCGCTGGGCCCGCCGCGCACTCCCAGCGCACCGCCCGCGTCGGATTGCGTGCTGGACAACGGCCTTCGGGTCATCGCGGTGCGGCGGCCCGCGGTGCCGATGGTGGAGCTGCGGCTGAGGATTCCCTTCGGCGGCACCCATCGCACCCACCCTGCCCGCGCCGAGTTGTTGGCCGCCACCCTGCTGCAAGGCACCCCGCGGCGGGACCGGTTCGCCATCGACAACGTGCTCGCCGCCGTCGGAGGTGATCTCTCGGCCACGGTGGGACCCGAGCACCTGTCCGTATCGGGATCAGCGCTGGCCAGCGGGTTGGACGTGGCACTCGATGTGTTGGCCGACGCGCTCAATGCGGCCTCGTACGCCCCCACCGAGGTGATCCGGGAACGGGACCGTTTGGTGGAGCGCATCACGCTGAGCCGGTCCAGGCCGCAGGTGATCGCCCGGGAGGCGCTGCAACGACGCCGCTACGGCAACCATCCCTTCGCCCGGGAATGGCCGCAGCCTGAGCACGTCGCAGCCGTGACACCGGCCGCAGTGCGCGCACTGCACCGCCGCTCAGTGGTGCCCGGCGGCGCCGTGCTGGTACTCGTGGGCGACATCGTGCCGGCCAGCGCGGTGGAATCGGTGGCGTCGGCGCTGTCGAGCTGGCAGTCCGACCACCCGGCCGTCGGGCTGGCCCCGTTGCCTGCGGTGACTCCCGCGGATGTACTGCTCGTGCACCGCGACGGCGCGGTGCAGTCCCAGCTGCGGCTGTCCGCGCAGGTTGTGCCGCGCGACGATGAACGCTACCCGGCGTTGCAGCTGGCAAACCTGGTGTTCGGCGGGTTCTTCTCGTCCCGCTGGGTGGAGAACATCCGGGAGGACAAGGGCTACACCTACAGCGCGCATTGCGGCCTTGAGTTCACCTCCTCTGGGGCCACGCTGCTTGCTGATGCGGACACGGCCAGCGAGGTCACCGCGGCCGCGCTGCTGGAAACCCGCTACGAGTTGGGCCGGATGATCGTTGCGCCGCCAGATGAAGCGGAGGTGGACAACGCCCGGCAGTACGCGATCGGGTCGCTGACCATCAATTCCTCATCCCAGCGCGGCCTGGCCAGTCAGCTGGTCACCCTGGCCAGCCTCGGCCTGGATCTCGACTGGCTGCTCACCCACCCCAGCCGGCTCCGGGCTATCACAGCCGGGCAGGTAACCGAGGCCGCTGTGCAATTCTTTGCTCCCAGCCGGTTCACCGGCGTCGTGGTGGGCGATGCCAAACGACTGGCCGACCCGCTGGCCGCCTTGGGCGGCGTGGAACTGCCGTGACCGCTTTGGTCAGAAGACCCGGTCAGAAGGCGTAAAGGCCGACCGCCCACCCCACACTGGTGATGATCACTACCATCAGCGTCCAGAGAATGAGCCGCGGCGCGGTCATCCACATGCCGGGCTTGGTTTGCGCTCCCGGTCGGTTTTGCAGATCGGCGGCGTGGCGCCGCATGTGGTCAGTGAGCTCCCGTTCCCACCGTTTCCGGTCGCTGATCTTCACTGGCACACCGCCCCCGCCGCGTCCGCCTACCGACCGAGCATGCAGGCATCATAACGCTTCGTGGCCGATTTATGGCAGGGTTGCAGCCAGTTGGACGCTAGGCAGGGCTGGCCGCGATGATCTGATCGATCGTGGGGTTGGTGAGCACCGAACCATTTGCCAGTAGCACGGTCGGCACCGTCCGATTACCTCCGTTGACGCCTGCTACGAAGGACGCGGCCGTAGCGTCGTGTTCGATATCGACTTCACGGAAGGCGATGCCCGCACGCTCCAGCTGTGCCTTGAGCCGCCGGCAGTAACCGCACCACACCGTAGAGTACATCGTCAGATCTTTCACACTCAGCATTAACACTGCGACGCTGCGCGATGTTCCGCTAGGGTCGGCACGCTCTGCGAGGATGCGCAGCGTGGGCAATCAGCCGGATCCGCTCGACGGACTCGACGAGCAGCAGAGCGCCGCGGTGTGCGCGCCGCGGGGACCCGTCTGCGTGCTGGCCGGCGCAGGCACCGGAAAAACCCGCACCATCACCCGGCGGATCGCCCAGCTGGTCCGATCTGGCCATGTCGCGCCAGGGCAGGTACTTGCCGTGACGTTCACCGCGCGCGCGGCGGGCGAGCTGCGCACCCGGCTGCGTAACTTGGCCGTAGACGGCGTACAGGCACGAACTTTCCATGCCGCAGCACTGCGCCAGCTGCGTTACTTCTGGCCTCGGGTGGTGGGGGACCAGCCGTGGCCGCTGCTGGAACACAAGCTGCGGCTGGTCGGTCAGGCCGCGCAGCGGGTTGGCGCGGGCACCGGCGCCGAGGATCTTCGCGACTTCGCCGGTGAGATCGAATGGGCCAAGGCGGGCCTGGTCAGCCCGGAGGACTATCCCACCGCGGTGGCCGCGGCCCGGCGGGACGCACCGGCGCCGGCGGCCCAAGTCGCGGCGGTCTACGCGAGCTACGAGGAACTCAAGAACCGCAACCGGCTGCTCGACTTCGCCGACATCCTGCTGCACACGGCAGCTGCTGTGGAGGGCCACCCAGATGTGGCGCAGGAGGTCCGGGACCGTTATCGCTGCTTCGTCGTCGATGAGTACCAAGACGTCACCCCGTTGCAGCAGCGGGTGTTGGACGCGTGGCTGGGCGCCCGCGACGACCTCACCGTCGTCGGCGACGCGAACCAGACCATCTACTCCTTCGCCGGTGCGACTGCCGGTTTCCTGCTGGCGTTCAGCAGACGGTTTCCCGATGCGGTGACGGTACGGCTACACCGCGACTACCGCTCCACGCCACAGGTCGTGGCACTGGCGAACCGGGTCATCTCCGGTGCCCGCGGCCGCCCGCCTGGTGCGCGGCTGCCGTTAGAAGGCCAGCTGCCTGCCGGTCCGGAGCCGACGTTCGCCGAGCATGACGACGAACCCACCGAGGCCGCCACCGTGGCGTCGACTATTGAGCAGTTGCTGCGCGACGGGGTTCCGGCTGCCCAGATCGCCGTGCTGTACCGGGTCAACGCCCAGTCCGAGGTGTACGAGGAGGCCCTGGACGCGCTCGGGATTCCTTTCCAGGTCCGCGGCGGCGAGCGCTTTTTCCACCGTCCAGAAGTGCGCAGCGCAATTCGGGCGCTGCGCGCGGCGGCCGATGGGGGCCACGGAGATCCGCCGGCCGAGCTGGGCGCCACCGTGCGGGCAGTGCTGGCTTGCCACGGGCTCACCGCGGAGCCGCCGGCAGGCAGCGCCGCACGGTCGCGCTGGGAGTCGCTGCGTGCGCTGGCTGAACTGTCCGACGATCTCGCATGCGGTATCCCGCTGGCAGATCTCGGTCGGCTCGTCGCCGAGCTCGACGCTCGCGCCGATGCTGCGCATCCGCCCGCGGTGCAGGGCGTCACGCTGGCCTCGCTGCACTCTGCCAAGGGCCTCGAGTGGGATGCGGTGTTCCTCGTCGGGCTCGCCGACGGGACGCTGCCCATCCAATATGCCGACGGTGACCCGGCTGCGCTGGAGGAGGAGCGCCGATTGTTCTACGTCGGTGTGACCCGGGCGCGCCGCCGGCTCGCGCTGTCCTGGGCGTTGTCTCGCAGCCCGGGCCAGCGGCGTCCCCGGCAGCGCAGCCGCTTCCTCCGTGGCCTGGCACCGGCGGACCGTGCGACGTCGATGGTCAGGGCGGTAGCCAAGGCACCGGCTGCCGACCCGCAGCGGCTGGATCCGCTGCGCGGCGAGCCGGTCTGAACGTCGCCACTCGTGGAGAACAAATTCTCAAAATAATTCGGTTGCCGGTGTATCAGCCGGTCCCTACCCTTGCTCCTATCTCCTGGAAGCGGTCGTTGCATGCGGCTGACCAGGGTGGATCGCCCAGCCACTGAGCGTGGGCCGAGTGGGGGAAGGAGGAGCTCCGATGGAGATGACCATGACCACCGGCGCCCGATACTTCCCCCGATTCGGACCGCTCGCTGTGCTCGGGGGGATTCAGTCCAAGCGCCCGCGGACCGCGCCGATTGGCGTGCGCTGGCTGCTCGCTGAGCGTCCCTTCCACCCCGTCCTCATCAACCCGACTGGCAGTGATCTGCCGGTTACCGACCGCACGCAAAAGTCCGCATCAGAGCCTTGATACCCGGGCCAGCACCATCCGGCTCATGAAGGCCGCGGACCCGCAGCGGGATCCGCGGCCTTGGTGTGTTGCGAGGCCCTCATCCCGCGGCGGGCCGGTACCGGCGGGTTCCACCGGCACCACCACCGAGGAGGAGAGACAAGTGTTGACCGCGACCGTCCCGCTGGACGGCGGAGCGTCGCCCGACCTAATGGGCGGCGCAGAGCTGGCCCACCTGCTCGATACCGTGCCGTCCGGGTCGGACACCCTGCCCTGCCGCTCACACCACGACCCGGACCTGTGGTTCGCCGAGTCACCCGCTGAGCTGGAACGGGCCAAGCAGCTGTGCACCGATTGCCCGATCAGACTCGCCTGCCTGGACAGCGCGCTGTCCCGGCAAGAGCCCTGGGGCGTGTGGGGTGGCGAGATCTTCGAGCACGGCACGGTCATCCCGCGCAAGCGCCCGCGAGGTCGGCCCAGCAAGGCCACCCTGGAGCGGGAACGCGCCGAGCGCGAGCGCGCCGCGCAGGAAACCGCCGCCTGAGTTGGGGGCTCTTCAAGAGCCCCCAACTCAAGTCCCGGCTGCCCACAACGACAACCAACCCTGCCGGTCGGCTGTGTTGTCCGCCGGCTGTCCACCGGTGCCGACCGGTCGCCACGACTTTCAGGAGTGCCCCATCATGTTGCTGTACGAAGTACTCGCCCGGGACCGAATGCGTGATGATCAGCGCCGGGCTCGCCAGGCGCTGTTGGTCAGTCGGCTGACCGCGGCTCGCCGCTGGGGACGCCTGGCCCGCTACGCCGACCGGCGGGCCCGCCGCGCCGCCGAGCGCCTGTAGTCGTGCCGCCCCGCCCGACACCGCCCGCCCGACACCGCCCGCCCGACATGGAGACATATCGGGGTTTCCGAAGGCCCTTTTACCCCGATATGTCTCCATGTCGGGGAAAGGGGCCAGCTCAGTTGGCGAAGCCGGGTTGCCAGCGCTCGGTGATTGCGCGCAACGGCACGGTTGCCTCGAGCTGGCACAGGACACCGAATGTTCCGGTACTCACCCGGTGAATCAGCAGGTAGCTGGGCGGCAGGTTCAGCGCTCGCCCGGTCCGGAACTCCGGGCCGGAGAAGTCGCCGACCCGCTCGGCTTGAGCCTGCATCCAGGCTCGGGTGAAGTGAAATGTGTCGGTGCGGACCGGGTCGGCGAACGGACTGAGGTAGTCCAGCACATCCTCGGCGCGTAGTTGCATTCCCGGCCGGACGAAGCCTTCCGAGCACAGCAGCTCCAGCAACTCCGCCGAGCGCTCTTCGACAGCTAATCGGACTGCGACCCCCAGAGTGCGCGGTGACCCGCCGGGCAACTTCGCCGCAGCGCCGAAGTCGAGCACGCCTAGCCGCCCGTCCTCCAGTCGCAAAAAGTTCCCCGGGTGCGGGTCAGCATGCAGCAGCCCAGTGATGGCCGGCGAGCAGGAGTGAAACAGGGCCAGCTTGGTGCCGATGTCATCCCGCTCGGACTCTGAGCCGCTGCGGATGATCTGCGCCATGGGTACGCCAGTGATCCACTGCGACACGATCACCTTCGGCGCGCTGGCGACGATCGCGGGGACGGCGATGTCGGGGTGGCCACGAAACGCTCTGGCGAACGCGCGCTGGTTGTCCGCCTCGTCGCGATAATCGAGCTCCTCCACCATCCGGTCGCGCAGTTCGGACAGCAGCGGCTTGACCTCCATACCGGGCACGATGGCCTGGAACAGCCGGCTGAACCTCTGCAGCTGCCGCAAGTCGGACCGCAGTGCCTCGTCCGCGCCTGGATACTGCACCTTGACGGCGACCTCACGGCCGTCGTGCCACACCGCCCGGTGGACCTGTCCGATGCTGGCCGCTGCAGCCGGTTCGTCGGAGAAGTCAGCGAAGCGGCGTCGCCATCCGGTGCCGAGTTGCTCGTCGAGTACCCGCCGCACCGATTGCGGGGACATCGGTGGCGCCTGAGCCTGCAGCTTGGTCAACGCTTCGCGGTACGGCGCGGCCAGCTGATCCGGAATTGCCGCTTCGAACACGCTCAGCGCCTGGCCGAACTTCATTGCGCCGCCCTTGAGCTCACCAAGTACCGCGAATAGCTGCTCGGCGGTGCGGGCGGACAGCTGCGCGTTCACATCGTCCGCGTCGTGCCCGGCCAGTCGCTTGCCCCAGCCTGCGGCGACCCTTCCAGCCACCCCCAACGGGAGGCTCGCGAGCCGCGCGGTGCGCTGCGTCGCTCGGCGCGGGATGTCGGTCATTGCGATCTCACTGAGCCATTGTCTCCCGCTCCCGCCTCTTGTGCGTAGCGCCGGGGTAGTAGCCCACCCGGCATCATCCCGCGCCGCAGCCGCAGCGCGGATGGGCTGGTCGGGGCAGTCGACGCAGGCTGCCGCCTACTGGGTCGAGTTGCAGGGTCGCACCCCAGGTCGGGGGGATCGGCAGACCGGCCTGTGGCCCAGCGAGCGTGGCGAGCACCTGCTCCGTGGTCAGGGCAGCAGCGAGCTGGGTACAGGCCAGTCCGGCGGCCGGGATCACTCCGACGAGCTGGGCGGCCAGTTTCGGCCACGCCGGGTCCACCTGTGCCCGGTGCAGTTCGGCACAGCGCAGGCAGCCGGTGCGTCCTGGCCATACCAGCGGGCCCACCACTGCCGTTCCCTCATGCGCGTAGCCGACCAGATGGGGGATTCGGCTGCCGAGCAGTTCGGTCACCACTGTCGGCTCCGGAACGACGATGTCGCTGAGCACGATCAGATCAGGCCGGCGCCGGGTGGCGATGATCACGTCCGGCGCGCAGCGGCGCACTGCGTCCTTGGCCGCGGCGGCGCGGGGTCTGCCGAGGTCGTCGGGCAGGTAGCCGGTGCCCAGATCGGCGGCGGTGACCGTCCCGGTGGCATGCACCGCAACGTGCCCGACCCCGGCTGCGGCCAGCCCAGTCGCCACCGCTATCCCCACCCGGCCGGATCCGACCACGTGTACTACCGCCTTGCGCCGTTGCCGCAGCACCTGACGAGTCGGGTGACAGCTGTGGACAGACCAGCCGGCTGCCTCGGTGGCCAGCGCGACCCGGTGCCACCCCGGTCGGCCGGCATCGGCGGCCGCCTCCTGCACCAGACCGCAACGGTGCATGTCGGCGAGCATCGTGAGAGCTTCCCGGCGGGAGGAGCCGGCCGCTTGCGCCTCGTTGAGCAGCTCGGTCGTGCTACACACGCCATCCATCCGCTTGAGCAACGCGGCCAGCGGTTCGGGCAGCTCGTCGAGGACCATGGCGCGCTGCGGATCCAGCCCGACTTGCAGGCAGGTGGGCGAGCGCCAGAGCGCGACCCGACCGGGCGCCAATCGTAATTGCTCGGGAACGTCGCGCGGGACCGTGTCACAGGACGCGGCCCCGGCCGGGTCGGCCGGACGGGCGGTCGACGGTGCGGCGCCGTCGCTGGGCGGGATCATGACCGCAATCCTGGCGATCGGCATCCGGGAGCTCAACCGACTGTCCACAGGTTACGCACAGCTGTGGACAGGCTGTGGATAGCTGTGGGAACTGGGTGGGGAAAGCCGACGCCTATGTCGGCACCGAACTCACGCGCGCGGCCGCCTGATTGATCACAGTTTGGGTGCCATGGACGACATAGATTGTCGTCGTACACACCCAAACCGTGATCTTGTGTAGCAGGGTTAATTGCCAGCGGACTGCGCTGGGCCTTCGCCGGGAGAATCGGGATCGTCCGGCGGCTGCTGCTCGCGCGGAGCGTCCGCCGCAGTGCGCTCCAGCGCGGCGATCGGGTCGTCGAGATCGGCGGCATGCCGCGCGGCCCGATCGACGAACGCGGCCGGATCGTCCAGGTCTTCATTGGTGGGCAGCAGGTCTGGGTGATTCCACAGGGCGTCGCGCCGCTCGATGTCCTGCGCCTCGGTGAGCCTGCGCCACAGATCGGCGGCTGCGCGCAGCTTGCGTGGCCGTAGTTCCAATCCGACCAGCGTGGCGAAGGTGTGCTCGGCCGGGCCACCTGATGCGCGCCTGCGGCGCAGCGTCTCCCGCAGCGCCTCGGCGCCGGGAAGGCGCTCACCCACCGCCTCCGCGACGATGACATCGACCCAGCCCTCGACCAGCGCGAGTAACGTCTCCAGCTGGCTTAACGCGGCCTTCTGTTCCGGACTGTGCTGTTGCTCGAGCAGGCCGGAGGACAGCAGCTCGTGCATGCTCTGCGGGTCGGAGGGGTCGACCTGGCGGGCGAGCTCGGACAGCGCCTCGGTGTCCACCCGGATGCCGTGCGCGAACTGCTCGACGGCGCCCAGCAGCCGTTGACGTAGCCACGGCACGTGCCCGAACACGCGGTGGTGTGCGGCCTCACGGGCAGCCAGAAAAACGATCACTTCTGAGCTCTTGCGCTCCACCCCGGCGGCGAACTGCTCGATCGCGGCGGGCAGCAATCCCGCTACACCCAGTGGGCCGAGCGGAAGTCCGATCTCGGTGGAGGTGAGTACCTCGCCGCCGAGTTGGGCCAGCGCCGTACCGAGTTGGGAGCCGAACGCCATCCCGCCCATCTGCTCGATCATCGCCACCAGGGGACCGGCCGCCTGGCGGACCTCGTCGGGCAGCGCGTCGATCCACGAGCTGGCCATCCGGCGGGCCACCGGATCACACAACCGTTGCCAGGTGGGCAACGTCGCCTCCACCCAGTCGCGAGGCGCCCACGCGGCCGTGCTGTGCACCCCAGTGGGCAGCGCGGTCGCCGGATCCAGCCACAACTCGGCAAGGTGCACCGCGTCGGTGACTGCGGTGGCCTGCTGGGCAGAGGGCAGCCCGGTCGTGGACAGCTTCTGCACCGCCATCTGCTTGGCCAGGTCGTAGTTCACCGGGCCACCGCCACCACTGGCCGCGCCCTGACTGATCATCTGGCCCAACTGGGTGAGCATCTGGCCAAGCGCGCCGACGTCGAAGCCGCCGGCCCCGAAGGCCGCAAACGGGTTCGCCGGGTCGCCAGCACCGCTGCTGTCCCCCGGTTTGTTCCTCCGGTCGGGGTCCCGAGGATCGTCGGAGCCGAAACCGAAGGGCACGTCGCTCATGGGTCCACGGTACGCGGATCCCCGGCACGTACGCTGTTCGGCCGTGACCCGTCGCACCTGGACCCTGCTGGTCAGCCTCGCCCTCGCCGTGGCGCTGGGATTGCTGGGCGCCCTGGCGACGGTGCCCTATGTCGCGCTTCGCCCGGGGCCGACGTTCGACACGCTCGGGGTGGTGGCCGGCAAGACCGTGGTGGACATCAAGGGTACGCAGACCTATCCCACCAGCGGGCACCTCAACATGACGACGGTGTCGGTGGTCGACAACGTCACGCTCTACACGGCGCTGGCGCTGTGGGTATCCGGGGATAGCGCGCTGGTGCCCCGCGACGAGATCTTCCCGCCAGAGCTGTCCGAGCAGCAGGTGCAGAAACAGAACCAGCAGATGTTCCGGGACTCCGAGGCCAACGCCAAGGCCGCCGCACTGCACTACCTGGGTTACCCGATCGACGTCGTGACGGGTCAGGTCATCTCGGGCGGCGCCTCGAGCGGCAAGCTGGCTGTCGGGGACCGGCTGGTCGCGCTGGATGGTCACGAGGTGCGCACCGCGCAGCAGGCGGTAGACCTGCTCGCCGGTAGCCACCCGGGCCAGCTCGTCCGTGTCCGCTTCCAGCGCGGCGATACCTCGCCGCAAGAGGCGACAATCACGCTGGGAACCGGCGCCCAATCAGGTCGCGGCTACCTCGGCGTCGGGTTGACCGAGAAGCCCGACGTGCCCTTCACCGTCACCATCAACCTGGGCGACATCGGCGGCCCGTCGGCGGGACTGATGTTCGCGCTGGCCATCGTGGACAAGCTGACGCCGGGCGCGCTGCCCGGTAGCACCTTCGTGGCGGGCACTGGCGAGATCACCCCAGAGGGTCAGGTGGGCGCGATCGGTGGTATCCCGCTCAAGATGATCCGCGCACGGGAGGCGGGGGCCACGGTGTTCCTGGTGCCCGCGGACAACTGTGCCGAGGCAGCTCAGCGCGCACCGGCAGGGCTGCGCCTGGTGCGGGTGGGCACCTTGACCGATGCGGTGCACGCGCTGGATTCCATCCGCGCGGGCCAGCAGCCACCACACTGCTGACGCAGCGCCTCAGCGCAAGGTGGCCAGCAACGCGCGCAGCAGGTTCGGGGCCAGCTGCGGGTCCTCGACCAGGTCGTCGGGTCGCTGATCGGTGCTGGAGTCAGTCCGCAACCGCAGCACGCAGGCTCCGACACCGTCCCGCAGCACCGCGGCCACCAGCCTGCCCTCCCGCCGCTGGGGATGCTCGGCGGCAGCGCGACGAGCCTGCGCTGGGTCGTCGGGCAGCTCGCCGAGATCAGCTTCGGCAGCCGGTGGCAATATCACGATCTCCTGGGCCAATGCACAGCCGGCGACCGAGTCAGGCCATTCGATTCCGGCCAGCGTCGCGTCGAGCTCGCCCTCGGGTAGGGCCTGCTGGGCGACCGGAGTGAGTGCTGCTTGCGCGTCCAGCTGGTCAGCCAGGTCCGGTTGGCTAGCCAGCAAGGTCGCCGTGGCGACCAGGGCGAACAGTTGCGGCTGCTGGTCCCAACCGGCGGCTGCGACGAACTCCTCGACTTCGCGCGCGGTGGCAGGCAAGGCATGGGACAGCGCGGACGGGGACGGCGGCGGCGTGCTCACCCGGTCATCGTTGCACCGCTGAGGTGACCTCGCGTACCGGTGTGGCCACCGGGATCGGAACCCCAGAGCCCTCCGTAGAGTTGGACAGGCAGGACTCAACCCGGCGCGGCGCCCGCCGCGCCGGGGGTCTGCACCGCACTACTGCCGTCGCCAGGAGCGTGTCCTGTGGCCAACCGGCCCGCCGTCGTGGTTCCCACCTTGTCCCGTCGCGCCAGGATCCTGATCATCGTCGGGGTTGCTGCGTTGGTACTGCTCATCATCGGATCCCGGCTGATCGATGCCTACGTGGACTGGTTGTGGTTCGACGAGGTGGGATTCCGCTCGGTGTTCTCCACCGTTCTGGTCACCCGACTGGTGCAATTTCTCATCGTCGGTCTGCTGGTCGGTGGCTTGCTTGCGATCAATCTGGTGATCGCATACCGGACCCGGCCGGTGTTCGTACCGGTGGCCGGGCCGGACGATCCGGTCGCGCGCTACCGCACCGCGATCTTGTCGCGGTTGCGGCTGGTCGGCGTCGGAGTGCCACTGCTGGTGGGGTTCATCGCCGGGTTATCCGCATTGGGGGACTGGCAGACAGTGCAGATGTTCTTGCACGGCGTCAGCTTCGGGGTCTCCGATCCCCAGTTCCACAAGGACGTCAGTTTCTACGCCTTCGACTTGCCGTTTTATCGCAAGCTGCTGGGCTGGGGCTTCGTCATCGTGGTGATTTCCTTCATCGGCGCGCTGATCACCCATTACTTGTTCGGTGGACTGCGGCTGGCCGGGCGTGGCGGTCAACTCTCCGGCCCGGCCCGCGTCCAGCTCGCGGTGCTGGCCGGCGTTTTCGTACTGCTCAAGGCAGTGGGGTACTACCTGGATCGCTACGGTCTGCTCTTCTCGCGGCGTAATCCGCTGTTCACCGGGGCCAGCTACACCGATCTCAACGCGGTGCTCCCCGCCAAGATCATACTGATGTGCATCGCCGTGATCTGCGCGGTCGCCTTCTTCATCGGAGCTGTACTGCGCAACCTGCAACTGCCGGCGATCGCCATCGCGCTGCTGTTGCTGTCAAGCATCCTGGTGGGTGCAGCGTGGCCGGCGGTGCTGGAGCAGTTCGTGGTACGACCGAACGCCAACGAGCGCGAAGCGCCATCCATCCAGCGCAATATCATGGCAACCCGGGATGCCTACGGGATTACCGACCGCCAAGTCGCCTACGCGCAATACTCAGGGCGCAGCGATGTGTCGCCCTCCGACGTGCGCGCCGACACCGCCACCATCCCGAACATCCGCCTGCTGGATCCCAGCGTGCTGTCTCAGACCTTCACCCAGCTACAGCAGCGGGAGAACTTCTACGGTTTCCCGGACAAGCTCGACATCGACCGTTACACAGTCAACGGAAAGACGCAGGACTACATCGTCGCAGTGCGGGAGTTGGAGTCTGCGTCGCTGGCCGAGAACCAGCGGACCTGGATCAACCAGCACCTCACCTTCACCCACGGCAACGGCTTTGTCGCCGCCCCGGCGAACACCGTGAACTCGGCGCTGGCCGACGCGGGCTCGGGAGAAGGCGGCTACCCGGTGTTCACCGTGTCGGACACCTCACGGCAAGGCGATATCCCGGTGACCCAGCCCCGGATCTACTTCGGCGAGTTGATCGACGACTACGCGATCGTCGGGGGCAACCCGGGTGCATCGGCCCGGGAGTTCGACGGGCGTCCGGAGAACTACACCTATCAAGGCAAGGGCGGAGTGCCGCTGGGAAGCTGGCCGCGCCGGTTGATATTCGCCTCGTACTACGGCGAGCGCAACATCCTGTTCAACCAGGCGATCGGGCCTGATTCGAAGATTATTTACAATCAGCACCCTAGAGATCGGGTGGAAAAAGTCGCGCCCTGGCTCACCGTCGATGGTGACCCGTATCCCGCGGTGATCAACGGCCGGATCCAGTGGATCCTGGACGGCTACACGACCCTGGACAACTACCCGTACGCACAGCGGACCGTCCTGGGCAAGGCGACCACTGACTCGCTCACCGGTGTGTCACGCCTGCCGGACGAGGAGATCAGCTACATCCGTAACTCGGTCAAGGCCACCGTGGACGCCTACGACGGCACCGTGACGCTGTACGCGATGGACGAAAGCGACCCGGTACTGCGCACCTGGATGGACATTTTTCCCGGAACAGTGCAGCCGAGTAGTGCGATCAGCAACGAGTTGCGCCAACACTTCCGCTATCCGGAAGACCTGTTCAAGGTGCAGCGAGAGATGCTCGCTCGCTATCACGTCAACAACCCGTCGGTGTTCTTCACCAACGACGACTTCTGGAATGTGCCCGCTGATCCGACCCAGAATCAGATGGGTGTGGACCAGCCCCCCTACTACGTGCTGGCCGGATCGCCGAACGGGCCGGGATCGGCCCAGTTCCAGCTCACCAGCGCGCTGGTCAGCCTGCGCCGACCGTTCCTGGCGTCCTACATCACGGTAGCGTGCGATCCGCAGAATTACGGCAAGATCACGGTTCTCGAGCTGCCCAGTGAATCCCAGACACTAGGTCCGGAGCAAGTCCAGAACAGGTTCGTCTCCTCCGCAGAGGTCAGCAAGGAGCTCAACCTGCTGCGGCAGTCCGAGACCGACGTTCGTTTCGGCAACCTGCTCACGCTGCCGGTCGGCGGTGGGCTGCTGTACGTGGAGCCGGTATATATCGAGCGTGCGAACCGTCAAGCGACGTTCCCGCAGCTGAACCGGGTACTGGTCGCGTACGGCGACCGTATCGGGTACGACCCCACCTTGCGCGGGGCGCTCAGCCAGGTGTTCGGCCCAGGAGCCGGTGACGCCGCCTCACCTGACCAGCAGGTCAGGGCTCCCAATCCGGGTGCCGCGCCACCACCGGCTAGCGCCGGCACTGCCAACCAGGACATGCGCCAGGCCGTCACCGACATCGGCGATGCCCTCAAGCGCCTGCGGGCAGCCCAGGCCGCCGGTGACTTCAAGGAGCAAGGCAAGGCGCTGGCCGACCTCGACGCAGCCGGCAAGCGGTTCGACGCGGCCTCGAAGGCAGCAGGCAGCGCAGCCGCTCCGGCACCAGGCGGCGGTGGCTGACCGACGACCAGTCGATTTGCCCCGCCGGTGACCGTGCGCGTAGAGTTGCGTGCAGCGACGCGGGGTGGAGCAGCTCGGTAGCTCGCTGGGCTCATAACCCAGAGGTCGTAGGTTCGAATCCTACCCCCGCTACCAGGGAAAACGGCCCCCAGGACATTCGTCTTAGGGGCCGTTTTGTACTACATGTGACCAGATTTGTGACCAGGCTCGGTCGCTACCGTCTGCTCGGCAGGTCCAGCGCTTCGCGGATGAGCCCGGCAACCAGCTCGGCGGCCTCCCGGTCTTGGCCTGTGGACCGGTTTCCGTAGACCTGAAAGGTCACGCTGAGGTCTGAGTGGCCGATGCGGTCGCTGACGATCTTCGGTGTGACACCGCTATCCAGCGACAGCGTGGCGTAGGTGTGGCGGATGTCGTGCAGTCTGATCCGGCGCACTCCGGCCAGGTCGACCAGCCGGTTGAATCGTCGGGTGATCGTGTCTGCGTGCAGTGGCCGCCCGTCTTCGTATCGCATGAGCTTGCCGTGTGTCGGGTAGCCGGGACCGAATGCTTCGCGCTCGCTGTCCAGCAGCATGAGGTAGCTGCGCAGCAGCGCGACCGTATCCCCGTCCAGCGAGATGGTCCGGACACCGCTTTCTGTTTTTCCGTCCGATTCGATGGTGTAGCCGTTGACGACGATCCGGGTATCGGCGATCGTCAACGTTCCCACGTCGAGATCGAGCAGGTCCCGGTCGACACCGGCCAGCTCGGACCGCCGCATTCCCGTTGTCGCCGCGAGCAGCCACAGAGCGGCGAAGCGATCAGAAAGTGCCACGCGCAGCCACGTTGCTAGTTCATCTACGGTCCACGGTTTCGGCCGAGTGTGTCCCCCGCGTTGCTGGCGGGGCAAGCTCGCGTGCTCAGCTGGGTTTTGGGCTAGGTAGTCCCAGGCGACCGCATCCTTAAACGCGCGGTGCAGCATGCGGTGAACGTTTTTAACAGTCTTTGCTGCGAGCCCGGAGCCAGAATTATCGGGGACACGGCCCCTGCGATACCGGAGCACGGCAGCGCGTGCGGCGTAGATGGTGACTCCGCACTGTCTTGCAATCTCAGATGGATTCGGTCCTAGTCCCTCTCGCTCAGATCGACGGGCACTCCAATAGCTATACATCACGGTATTCTTGTCGGTCTTCCGGCGGCCAGTGGTCAGCAGGTGGCGATACAGCATGTTCAGAACAGGGACCGTGATGTCTTGAAGGCGACGATCGCCGATCGTCGGCCCGACATACGCGCTGTTGTAGTCGGCGTAATTTTGCCGGGTGGATGGTTTGAGTGAGCTTTCGATTGCGTCTAGCCATTCGGTCATGAAGTCGGCGACGCTTTTTCGGGATGGTGAGACATGGCGACCTTTTTCGTGACGCCGCTGGGCCTCTATTGCCTCATTCCAGGCAGCATCTTCTGTATCGAAGCCGCCACGGTTTTCGCGGCGTCGACGTCCGGTTAGCGGGTCGGGTTCCAAATCGAGGCGGTACGACCAGCCTGAACCGCGGGGGTAAACGCTGATGCCGGGTACATGCCGCCGTCGCTTGCTCATGCCGCCTCCCCTTCGACGATGTCCATAAGACGTGCCGTCACGACATACACCCGGCCACCGAGCCGACGGGTCGGAAGTTCACCAGATGCGGCATACCGGTATGCGGAAGCCCGGCTAATACCAAGGATTTCTGCGGCTTTGGTGACCGAAAGCAGCGCAGGTAGGGTTGCGGGCGTTGTGCTAGTGGTACGTGCGCTCATTGTGTCATTCCCCCAATTCACGCGGCTTGATCCGCAGTTGCCGAACAGACGTGCCCCGGCGATGGGTCGCTGGTGGCGAGTTGGGCGGCGGTGTATTCGGCTTTCCATCGCTGTCGCTCGGCCACGGCCTGCAGAAGCAGCACTGGCCGCGGTGGGATGTCTGGGTCGCTGGGTGCTGGTCGTTCCCATCGGTAGGGCCCGTCTTGAGGGCCATGAGCGGGTTGGATGCCGGCCTGCTCAAGGAGTTGCCGAACAAATTCGCCGCGTTCGGCGCGGTGGTCATCCAGGTTTTTGTTGGACCACTTGCGCGAGACCAGCACGCGACGCCCGGCGATGCCCAGGTGTTCGAGTCGGTGGGCTTTGCCCTTGCAGCGCCCGGGTGTCAGGGAGTGGCGGGCACCCTTGGGCTGGATCCCGTAGAGCAGCCACACCGCACATCGCGGCGAGCACGGGGTGATCTGCAGTTCGGCGTGCAGCCGGTGGGCGTGGTCCCGCTGGGCATTGGTGCCGCGTTCATCCAGTCCGGCAGCTTGATGGATGCTTTTAGTCACGTATTTAGTGAGGTAGCCGATGTGCCTCCCGGCTTCTTCGGTTCCGCCCAGGATGCCCTTGACGTGCACCTGTGATCCAAACCGGACGACATGCGCCGGTTCGGTCAGCTGTTGGCAAGCCTGATCAAACGTGGGCAGGGGAGCACCGGTGTCGGGATCGGTGAAGGCTTTGGCCCGGCTGTCCCAGACCGGAATGCGGTCCCCGCTGTAGACGAGCTGGTCATGTGCGGGCCACCACACCTGGTGGTAGGTCGCCGCGGTGATCGCCCGCAGCTCGGCACGAGGGATCGTGCCCCGGATAGCGGCGTGGAAGTGCGGGGCGCCTCTTTTTTGGGGTTCGACGGTGCCGAAGTACTGCACGTCCCACCCGACACAGCGGCGAGTGTTTTGCCAAAACCGATCCACCAACGCCGGGAAGTGAATGGCATCCCGGGCGGCCCGCCGATAGTCATACCGGTCCGGATCGATTGCCGCCCCATCAGTATCGACACGCCCGTAGGAATCCAGAGTGAGGGTGAGGAAGGTAGAGGGCCGGTACCGCCCGGCAAAGACCTGCCCAATCGTGCGGCGTTCGACGGGTCGGCGAGGCAGATTCGGGGCATCTTGGCGACGCCGGGTGGACCGTTTAACCGGCTTGGATGGCGGATCCAGCGGAGCCAGTCGTCCGCAGACCCCCAGCGCGCGCAATTCGGTGTCGAGTTCGGCGACCGATTCGGCGATCTGCTCGGCGGTGTCCTGGTCGCCGAGGGCTTTGCATTCGGTGTACGTGGCGAGCAGGTCGGCCCGGGCGGCCATCAGTGCCTGGTGTTCTTCGGTGGGCTTGGTCCGCTCGGTGACCGGTTCTTCCTCCAGGTGCCAGCCTTGGCGACATTGGGCCATGCGCAACCGGCGAGCCTTGTCCGCGCAAGGCGGGCACTGGTCTTGCCGGGTGGATCCGCAGGGGACGGGGACGATGTCGATGCGGCTGGTGGTGGTGTCGATGCGGCGCATGGCCAGCGGCCGGATACACACACCGTGTTGCTCGGCCAACGCCTGGGCCACGTCAGCGCTCAGCGGCAGGGCCGCCTGCTCGGCCCGTGTCAACCGTGCATTGCGCAGCGGTGTTGGGTCGGTGGTGGTCATCAGGCGCTGGCCTCCTGGATGGTGGCCGCGTGGCGTAGCGCCGCCAGCGGCAAAGTCGTCGTTGCACCGGGCGTTAAATCAGTGCCGAGTCCGCCACGGTGAGTCGGTAGTCCGCCGTAGACCAGGACCGATGCACTGGCGGCTATCGCTCCGGTGATCGACAGGTGTACCGAGTCGCCGTGGGGGACCCGCCAGGCTTGAGCGGTGACCTGGGTGAGGGTGTCGGCCCAGGCCAGCAGTCCCTGCGCGACTGCGACGGGGTCGCGCTGGGTGAGTTGCACGGTTACCTGCGGCGCTGACACGCCGGCCGTGATGTGGATCGCAGCGACCGGCGGCAGCTCGAATGCAGCCAGGTGCGCGCTGATCGCTGCAAGCAGGTCAACGATGCTGTTGCTCATGCGGCACCTCCGTGAGTTGACCCGTTGGGATCGGTGGGCTTGGTAGGGAAGGGCAGCACCGCGGTGTCGTGCTTAATGGGGCCGGTGACGAAGGTTTCGAGGTGTTTGATCGTGTCGTCGGAAACCCATCCCGCCCGGACGCGCAGCGGTTCGCGGATGCCTTCGCCGAAGACGTAGCCCACGCCGGCTTCGGCTTCGGTGATCCGGTTGGCCCACGCGCCCCGTTCGTAGGCCTGGTCGCCCAGAACCATGCCCACATGGGACTTCGCTGAGACCCGCAGACAAATCCGCCGAGGAAACAGTTCCCGAACGGGCACGGTGTCCTTGGTCGGTTCCTGGACATAGCCACGTACAGTGAAGCCCAGCGCTCGGCCCTGGGTGGTCAACAACGCCACCCGCTCGGTGATCGCCTCCCGGGTTTTGCGGTCGATGTATTTGGTCAGCGCGCCAATTTCGTCAAATTCCAATAGCTCTAGCGGATGCTCGACACTGATCGGCACCGCGCGGACTTGTCCCGCGAACCGGGCTTTGCGGGCCTCCATCGTGGCGATGAGCTCATCGAGCACGGCCAGGGCGTCGGTGCCGGTGACGGCGTAGCGGGCAAAGATCCGGCGTCCATAGGCCAGCTCCATGCCCTTGGGGTCAATGCCCGAAACTCGGACCAGCCCGTCGCGGATGGCCGGGGCGATGGTCACCAGCGGGCACCACATCAGCGAGTTCTTGCCCGCCCCCGTCGCCCCGGCCACCAGGGTGTGACCCCCCGCCAGCGGAACGTGCCAGTCTTGGCCGTACTCAGTGCGGCCCGACCACACCCGTCGCAAATCGACGGCCGTGCCCGGTACATCAGTCAGGGTTGTCAGGTCGCGGCAGGGAACTGGGTCGGTCAGCAGGTTGCGGCGCTGAAAATCGATCGACACCACATTCGGACTCAGTTCGCGGACTTGGCAGCGCGTCACGCCTCGTGCTGAGGCCAGCGTGCGGGTGGCCTCGTCGAAGTCTTCGGGTTTCTGGCCGGGGAGCAGCCGCACCCGCACCAGATCCCACGACGCCCCCGACCGCACACCCACAACTGTGGGCAGCTGGGCTGGAGCGACCGGGCGCCGGTTGCGGCCGAGGGCCCGCGCCAGCGGCGTGACCGCCAGCACGACCGGCACTGCATCGTGCTTGATGCCCAGACCGCAGGCCTGCAGCCATTGCGGCAGTTTGGGTGAGTAGATCGTCCAGCGCAGCCACCAGGACCGCAGATGCCGACCCGCCCACGCATCAAACGAGGACAAGTCGAGCAGCCGCCACCCGACGAGCACCCCGGTAACCACAACTACAGTGATCGCCAGGGACGTCGAATCCCACCAGTGCCACCAAGCGCCCAGCGCCAGCAAGGTCAGGCTGGTCCGCCAATGGATGAGCGTCTGGTGCAGCGCCCACACCACAGCCTTGACCATCAGCCAGAACGCGAGGAAGACCACCGCTGCGGCCGCCAAGGCCTCCGCGATCTTGATCAGTATCCGGCCGATCTTGGCCAGTACCCAAACTATGACGCCCAGCGCGCCGCCACCGGCAATCATCAGGGCGATCGTCTGCGCGTCCATCATCGATCACCTCCGGCGCTCGCGGAGGCAATCGCGATGTCGTTTCCGTCGTTGTTGTTTTCATTCCAACCGACCAGGGGACTTGCGCCCAGGCCGGTGGGTCTGCGTATGCTCATTACTGTTCACCTCTGACTCGGGTGGACAGCGCAGAAGCGGACCAGGTTGGTAGCCAGTGAATCCGCTTCTGCGCCTATGTCGGTCGTGTAATTGATGAGGGCGTGCGGCATTACCGCACCACCCGTGGTGCGTTGATTGTGTTGCTGAATTGCGTGGTGGATTGTTATTGCAGGCTGCGGCAGCTTTCGCAGATCGGCTTAACACCGTCGGGCAACAACGCATAAGTTCCGCACCGCTGGCAGGTTTGCCACGTCAAAGCAAGCCGCCACCGGCGTGCCCGCCGCCGCTGGAGTCGCATGGACCACCACCGTCGCCAGCGCATCATCACCTCCCGCGCCTGCATCGGCAAAAAGTTGGTCACCTCCCCGTTTCCGCGCAGGCTTTTATGCCCGATGGTGCTTTCTGCGCCGGAGCCAGCACGATGACGTCGCCGGCGTGGCAGGTCTGCCAGATGGCGTTATCCAGCCGCACCGGGAACAGCCCCAGCCAACCCGGCACACACTCCCGCTGATACGACATCACCGTGCCCGTGAGCTCGGCCGCACCCTTGAGCTGGACCCGCGTGCCCGCGGGCAAGCCCGGAGCACCGAGATAGCCCCCAGCCAGGGCCCGTAACGGTCGACAGGCCACCGAGCGCCCCGCATCGGGCAGCGACGCCTGTGCTGACACCACAGCGCTGCTCATGCCGCAGCCCGGCCCGAGGTATCACCCGGGTCCGCAGCAGACCGGCTCGACGCCAGCTTGCCCGAGCTAGACGCCGTAGTTGAGCTGCCGCCAGGTGCCTTCATACCGGTGGCCCGGATCACCCAGGTGATCCACTTCGCTTGGCCGGAGGCTTCCGCCCGGGGTGCCACGGTCATGCCTTCCAGCACCACCGACCGAAACGGCAACCCAGCCACCGCAGCCGGGGGCACGGGCTGGTGTGGGCAGGCGAACTCGACCGTGATCGACTTCTCCCGATCTTTATCCGCGGCCGGGTCGGCGAACGTTCCCCGGTACAGCGGCAGACCGGTCACCTCATCCACCCGCGGTCGGAGCGGCCGATTACGGGCCCGGTCTTCTTGCGATTGGTACTCGGTCACCGCCTGGATCTCTCCCACCAGAAACAATCCTTGCGGGAACCATTCGTCGAAGTCAGCTGTGAGCCGAAGATTCTTCGGAGCCGGCATCGTGATCACCACCTCTTGCTCGTATGTGATGTTGCACTGTCTCGTCTGCTGCTTGGATAAGCATTTCTCCGACCGTGCGGGCCTCCTCAACACTGAATTTGAGACCACGTAAGCCAGGGATGGCGAGCACGAGTCGGTCGCCATCGGGGAAGACCCAGATGTATCGCTCTGCGCCCTCGACCACTATTCCGTCCGACCGGTTTGCCTTGTGTGCGCGTGAGCGTCGTGCTCGGGTGCTCATCCTGTGGTCCTCTCACTGGTCGGTCTCCCTTCATGTCCTCGGTTGTTCTCGGACGCCGATACCATCCCTCCGATTGGCCAAATCGCCAACCAAGACCGCGCATATGCGCTCTCAGCACACCCCGCATATATGCGTAACGCGCATATGCGCTGGTCACGGATTCACGTGCGATACACTCCCGCGCATACGCCGCAGGAGGGGAGTGTCGATGAGCGATCACCACGCAGGCTGCCATTGCACGTCGTGCAGCCCCGCGCCGACCGGTGACAAACTCACTGAGATCTGCGAATGCGTAGAGACCACTCAGGACGTGCCAGATATGGCTCCAGTTTTATCCGCCGAGTTCTGGGAACAGCCAGAGATCCGGTCCGCACTGCTCAGCCGACACTTTGGTTGCTTTCTGCGCACCTACAGGACAAGTCAATCCCCCCAGGTCAAGCAGACCCAGCTGGCCCGCTGGCTGGGCATCACGCAGGGCCAGCTCAGCCGCATCGAGCGTTCTGCCACACCCATTTGCGACCTGGCCAAACTCGACACCTGGGCACAGCGGCTGCACATCCCGCCTGATCAGCTGTGGTTCAGCACTTCAGCTCCCGCTGTCCGTAACGCAGACGCACCGGTGCCGCAGCGAGCTACCGTGGAGATGCCACCGCACAGCGAAGCGAGCGACATCCGCCGACGAGACCTGCTCAAGGCTGCCAGCGTCGCAGCGGCTACTGCTGGTGCTGGTCTCCTGTCCGACACGCCGTGGCAACGGTTGATCGACTCGGTGAACAAGGGCCGCCCTGTGGACACCGCAACTGTTCAGCTCATGCAAGATCGAACCGCCGATCTGTTCCACACCGAGGAAAGTGTTCCCGCGCGTCAGTTACTCGATGCAATTGCCCAACACCGCACGACCCTTGAAACGTTACTTGCCAACGCGCGGATTGAATCAATTCAAAGAGATCTTGTGGTCGCCATGGGTGAGACCGATGTCTTGACAGGTTGGCTTCTGTTCGACCTGGGTAGAGGCAGCGAGGCCTCCAACGCATGGCGTTCAACGTTGAAGATAGCCAAGGAGACCGGTGATCGTGCCCTCGCTGCTTGCGCACTAGGTTACTGGAGCTATCTCGCCTCATCGCGAAACGACACAGCCCCCGCTGTACGGCTACTGCAACAGGCCAGAGATTGCGTGCCTGGCTCGTCGGCGCCCGCGACGCGGTCCTGGCTTTCCGCCCGTGAAGCCGAAGAGCTCGCACGTCTTGGCGACGAAAACGGAGCCCTACGCGCCGTGGAACGCGCCCTGACCGCCTACGATTTCGCCCGTCCACGATCCGAACGGCCATGGACTGCCTTCTTTGGCGCAAGCCGGCTTGGCAGCATGACCGTATCGGCATACACCACCTTGCGTCACCGAGACGCCACCGCCGCGGCCGACTCGTTGCTCACATCTTTGTCACCTATGGAAAACAAAGTTCGCGCAATCGTCCTGTCCGACCTCACCATCAACGCCGCCCACACGAACGATTACGACCGAGCGACCGCACTGGTATCCGATGCTATCGAACTCACCACACGCACAGAAACTACGCTTGCCAAGCAACGACTGTTAGCTCTCGCTGCTACTTTGCCCGCGACGGCGAGCAAGGCGGGCTCGGTCGGTGTATTACGCGAACAGATTGTGTCGACGCTTCGCGGTTAGCGCCCAGCATACTGCTCAAGCAGTACGGGTCTCGTTAGTGATCCACGACAGATGGCTATTCTTGATCATTCTAATGCCGCCCTCCCATAGGTTCGCGCGGATGATGGGTTGACTCCCCCGGAGCCGGCCTGACCGTCGTTAGCGGTATATCTTCCTTACTCAAGCCATGGTTTTCGCTCGGCAAGTAGTTCAGCGAACTCGGTCTGAAGAATGCAGAATTCGTTTTTCCACGGGTCTTGAAGTACCCAGAATGTGAAGCCGCGTTCTTGTTGAAGATCCCAACGCGTGGCTCCCAGTGTTTCAAGGCGTTGCACTTCCGCTTCAAGGTCATCGGTTTCTATATCGAGGTGCATGCGCTCTTTAGAGACCTTCTTGTCCGACGTTTTCTGTATCAAAATTCGGATATTAGAGTCTGGAAGGCGGAGACGGCGATAAACGTGGCGGCTTTGCTCGGAAAGGGGTTCTTCGGCGGCGCCAAGTGCTGCAGACCAAAATGAGACGCCCTCGTCCAGGTCTGACACGTCAATGACCAGGTGACACAGCCGGCTGCGGTGCATAATCAATGCTCTTTCGAGTCGATTAGATTTTGGACGATCTTTTGGCTCTCGATTTTATCCCGGTCCATAGATCGATGGTGAGGTGGACCGCGGCCGACGTCGGCCTCCAGCTCGATCGATCTCAGATACAAAGTGCCAGGGATTGCCATGCCGTCATCGGCCATACTGGCCGCGACGTCTCCCGTGCAGTCCGCGGCCAGTGACGTATCTGTGGCTCACCCCACGCGACACCAGTCGCGCGAACCAGACCCAGCGCCCTCACTGTTACGCGTCAATCGCATCAAGGGAATCGGTTATTTCGGGCGGTGAGAACTTCTATACGTCTTCAAGCCGGGCCGACACGGCCCGGACGCGCGGCCGCTTGCTCCGGCCAGCGCTCGCTCCCGCTCCGCTCCGCGAGCGCGCCGGGCGGCTCGCGCGTGACACGGAGGTTGTAGTCGTTGTCGTGGTTGGTTCCGGGTGAGGGAGGCGCGGATTGTGCGGAGCCGTCCCCCCAGCGTCAAGCCCGCAGCGCGTCCCGATCCGTCCGGCCCCTCCGCGCATGCTCAGTAAGGTGTGATTGTTTACGGTGGCACGCGGGTCATGTTGGAAGGGGCCGGACGGATCGGGAGTAAACGGCTTGACCCCGGGGCCCCTACGTCTCCTCGGCCGGCTATCGCCGGCAGGCCAGAGGCCTGCCGTACATGCCACGCGCCTCCCTCACCCTCCGTCCAAGCTAACGAGAGTCGGTTCGGCTACCACCATGCAGCTTGGTCTTGAGGTCGTGCGGCCTGGCTCTACTAAACCTTTGACCCTTGAAATGCGTCACGCCGGTATTAGTGCTGGGACAAAGGGGACGGTATCGCGGGTACCGGCTCGTCGTTGGTGACGAACAAGACCGGTGTGATAATGGGACGATGCGATCAAATACTCCTACGGAGTGATATCCGACAGATAATGGACATGCTCGCTGGCGTACTGCTCAGCCAGGCTGACGAGACACGCGGAGTGGTTGATCGGTTGCTGCCGCTTCGTACAGATGGGCGTTATGCTCGCTCGTTCGTGTAATTGAAGGCATCTGGTCTATGGTTTGGCGCGCTGTCCGAGTAAGCAGTGGGTTGTCCGCAACGCTCGGCTTGTGGTTTGGGGGATTTCATGCTGCATGAGGCAATCCGTTCTTTAAACATCACCCACAGTAGCGCTGCTGTGAAGCAGAAGGACCTCCGGAAAACATCCCTGCCCCTTCTCGACCTACAAGGAATGCGGCCAACACTGCATCATAAAACGGGTCGTCCGACCGAAAGCAATGTCAGTCTCCTAATCTGCGACTAAGAATGCTACCGCCCACGCCCGAGATCAATAAAGTTGTCATTACGGCGCGCCTGTAATTTCAACACCGGGGAGATGGGCGGAAAAATGCGACGCGGCCTCGCCGGTGATCATAGATGCTTCTACGCTGGCCAGATCACCGGCGGTGCCAATCTCTACCAGCATCCCAAGACCTCGACCACATGGCCGGCGGCTTAGACGAAAAATCGGACAGCATTAACAGCCGAACGAACAGGCTTTTACACGCGGGACGGCCTGTCAAGGGTTTGAGGCGAGAGAGCCGCGGTACAACAGCGAAGTACCGCAGCTGTTCAACCCCAGCCGCACAGCCTCTCAGGCGTAGTAGATCTTGCTGTAGAAGCGAAACGGAAGCGCAAGCAACACCACTGGTCCACGTTCAACCGTGTCCAACCATCATCACGCCCTACGACTACCAGCAACAACAGCACTCAACCGTGTTAAACAGCAGAACTGATCCGGATTCGAGACGAAGAGGCCATGGGTTCAAATCCCGCCACCCCGACGCCAAAACCGTGGGTCAGGGGCTAGTTCTGGAGGTTAGGGAGCTGGTACTTGATCTGCTGAGTGGCTAACTGCGTGACTATCGATCTCTTCCCGGTAGTGCATCTTTGGGCGTTGCGCTCTCTCAGAGATGGTGATCGTGCGCCAGCGCGGTTTCGGGTACCGAGACCGGGCGGAGACTGTGGTGCGGAACCTGTGACGTTGCCTGGTCGGCGGGTTTGACAGTCAGCGGGTGAGGGCGCATGGGCAACTCAAGGCTTGACTGCGGCCGATGTGCGGCCTCAACAGCTGCGCTCTGTCCGAGTGATCAGCGCCGGACACGCTTTTGTCCAGAACGTGCGCCGCGGCCACTACGAACTCGGCTCGGATACCGACCCGAAACATCGGCTCACGACGGCCTTCACCGAACTCGTACTCGCCATCTGATGGTGACGCGATAGCGGGCTCATCTCGCTTGTTCTCCGTCAATGCAATAGGACCATCATGCGAGCAGTGACATCAGTGGAGGTTTACACCGACTTTAGGGCTTGATGGTAAATTCGTTCGACTGGGCGTAAATGGTGTCGTGGTTATTCACGTCCACAAAGTTGACCCGGAAGTGCTCACCTACCGGGAATCCGCCTCGGGGTGGCGGGACGTAAAAAGAATGGGGCACACCGGGGCTTCCACCGTTGACGCTAGGGTAGATAAGGGCGTTATACGGGGGTTGCTGTCTGGTCAGGACCACGGCGAAAGACGTCGGATCGGTGTCGACCCGGCTCCAACTGATGCGACCTGGGGCATGGGAGGACCAGCCGAGGCCTGTGCTTCCGTCGGGAGCAGTGGCTATATATGCCTGGGCGGCAGGCGCTGTGAGGACGGTGAGCGCGGCCGCGAGGAGCGAGGCACCGAACAGCGCGGCGCGGCCTGGGCGAAGCCTTCGAAGCATAAAGACACCTTCCTGAGCTAGTTTGGAGGATGTCCCGCTCGTCGTAGATTTTCGACGGCGGTCCCTTGATCGTTAGGCGGCGGTCACGGTGTCATTGTTGCCTGAGCGGCCGACGTTTTCGGCCGCGACATGCCGTTCGAGAGCTGCCCGCAGCGCGCGTAGGTGCGGGTGGCCGTTGACTCGGCGGAACTGGGCACGGGCTTCGACCATGCCAGTCGCTCCGACCATGGGCTTGGGCGGCCAGGGCGGTCCCGGCGCGATAGGCCGCCCGCACAACGTTCCGCCCGGGCCACATCGGAGGCGGAACATCTGTCCTGGGTGCGCCTTCAGGAGTGACATACCGCTCCAGCGACAAACGATGATCAATCCGCATCTGAACTGATCGTCGTTGCATGTGTGAGGTCGACCCAAGGCGCGGTATTGGTCTTTCAACCGGTCCGTTTCCTTGGGTCGCCTCCCGAACCCGGCGTGCCAGTCGTCCCGGCACCGGGCTCTCCACAAGTCCCGTAGAAGGTTGTCGTGGTGGGTTCATCTCCTGGCCAGCCATGGGGTGGGAATCGTGGCTCCCCGGTAGCGATAGCGCGTAGTGCGCATCGTGTCCGGGTTAAACAGCGCGATTTCCGGGGTGGTCGGCCACCATCCACTGTTGCAGTAGCGTCGGCGGATGGTTTTCATGGTGATCCGGCGGTGTTTGCGCCGTGCCCATCTCATGATCCGGCCCAGGGTGTAGTTGGCCAGGTCGGAGAAGGCGGCGGCGGACACGCCGGGGCGAAAGTAGACACACCAGCCCCGCAGCGCCGGGTTGAGCTGGCGGATGAGGGTCTGGAGCGGCTGGTTGACGTTGCGCCGGCAAATTGTCTTGACCTTGACCGTGACCGCTTTGATGGCTTTGCGGGACGGGTAGGTGTAGACGTAGTACCGGTCGGTGCCTTTCTTGCGGTGACGCTGGATGCGCCAGCCGAGAAAATCAAGGCCCTGGTCAATGTGGGTAATTTTCGTCTTTTCCGTCGAGAGGCGCAGGCCCATCGAGGTCAGGACCGCCGCGGCCCGCTCGCGCATCTGCTCGGCGTGCTCACGGGTGCCTGAGACCATGAGCAACCAGTCGTCCGCGTAGCGGATAAGACGGTAGTTGCCCAGGCCTTTAGCGCGGCGGGTAGCCCGCTGGCTGGGAGTGCTGCCTGGCCCGCCAGGGATCTGGGCGATGTCTTCGTCCAGCACCGACAGGGCCAAATTAGCCAGCACGGGCGACAAAATCCCACCCTGCGGCACCCCGGTGTTGCTCTCGCGCAGCGCTCCGTCTTGGCCGAGGATGCCGGCCTTGAGAAATGCCTTGACCAGGGCTGTCCGCGTACGGACTCACGTGTAGGTCCGCGTACAAGGTGATCTGTCGTTGAGGTCCCGGCGAGTCGTCCGTCGATTCGCCCAGGGGTGACCACCCTCCGGCTCGTCAGCGGCCAAGCAGACGAGACCGGAGGGGGTCATCCCGTGATCCTGCCCGTGGAGGCATGGATGGACCTACGCCGTTACCAGCCCTTGCGTGATGCCGGTGCGACCTGGCGAGAGATCGCCGATGAGGTCGGCCTGGACTGGCGCACTGTGAAGAAGTACCTGTCGGCCGATGCGCCGGTCGGGCCACCGGCGGCGCCGTCGCGGCGCGGCACGGTCGCCCGCAAGATCGACGCTGTGGCTTCGGTGGTTGATGCCTGGTTGGCCACCGACCCGGGGCTTAAGGCCAGTGTGATCCATGAGCGGCTGGTGGCCGAGCACGGGTTCACCGGTCATTACCAGCGGGTGAAGCTGTATGTCGCTGAGGCCCGTCAGCGGCTGGCCCGCGAGGCCGACTCGTCGGCGTTGTCGCAGTTGCATCGCCGGTTCGAGGTCGTCGCCGGCGCGCAAGCCCAGGTCGACTGGGGCGACGAGGGTGCGATCTTGCTCGAGGCGGGGATCGCCAAGGTCTACTCGTTCCACATGACGCTGTCCTACTCCCGTGACCCGTTCTGTTGCTTTACCACCAGCCAGGATCTGGGCACGTTCTTCGACTGTCACCGCCGAGCGTTCGCCCACTTCGGTGGGGTTCCGGGCAGCATCGTCTATGACCGCACCAAGACTGTCGTGCGCCGTCACGTCGCGCCGCGCGAGGCGGTGCCGCTGCACCCGGAGGCCGCGGCGTTCGCCGAGCACTACGGGTTCGTCATCGACGTGCTCGCCGCGCGGCGCCCGACCGGGAAGGGCCGGGTCGAGCGGCAGGTCGCGATCGTGCGCGACCATGTCTTGGCCGGGCGCACGTTCGCCAGCCTGGTCGAGCTGGACGGGGCGTTCACCACGTGGGTGCCGATTCGCCGCGCCCAGCGTCACCGTACCCACGGCGAGCTCATCGCCGTCCGCGCCGTGGCCGATCACGCGGCGCTGCGACCACTGCCCGCGTTTCCCTACCTGGTTTGCGAGCGGCATCTGCGTCGGGTCGGGCGGGATTGCCTGGTCAGCTTCGAGGCCTCGCACTACTCGGTGCCGGTCCGCGCGGCTGATGGCCGCCCGGCCCGGGCCGGGCAACGGGTCGAGGTGCGGGTCTCCGCCGACACCGTCACCATCCACCGCCTCGCCATCGATGGCGACCCGGTCGTGCTCGCCGCGCACCCCCGCGCCACCCACCGCGGCGCTGTCGTGGTCGACCCGGCGCACTGGGCCGAGCTGCCAGACGGACACACCCGCGCGGTCACCCTCGACCCACCCACCGCGCCGGCTGCGGATAGCAGCAACAGCGCCAACAACAACCAGGCGCCCGGTGGGCTCCATCCGCTCGACGGGCTGTTGGTCAACCGGCCCGCGGCCGCGACCCCGGTCGCCCGCCGCGCGCTGACGGCCTACGACACCGCCGCCGGGCTCACCAGTACCGGCCTCGCGCAGGCGGCCGATCAGCGATGACCGCCCCCCACCAACAGTGTCTGATCCTGGATGCCGACCAGCTCGACGAGCTGCGGCGGCTGCTGGGCACCGTTGAGGACTGGCTGCTGCACGCCTCGTTCGAGGTCCTCGACGACCTCGCCGCGTTCCTCGCCGGGCTGAGCTGGGGCGGCTGGCGCACCCCCGAACAGCTGGCCACCGACCTGATCGCCGACCTCGGCGAAGCCACCCTCACCCTGCGCCCCACCCCCAACCACCACCGACCGACCACGGCAGGAACGTCATGAACGAGCTGATCAGCACCCGCATCCGCGACCACGCCGCCCGGCTGGGCCTGCCGCAGCTGGCCGAGAACCTCGAGGGCCTACTCACCCGCGCCGAAGCCGACACCATGGGCTACCTCGAGTTCCTCGACCTGTTCCTCGGCGAAGAAGTCGGACTACGCGAAGGCCGCCGATTCCGGGCCGCGCTCAAGCTGTCCGGGCTGCCCCACCACAAAGGCCTCGACGAGTTCGACTTCGCCTTCCAACCCGACCTCGACCCCCGCAAGATCCGCGACCTGGCCGCCTTGGAGTTCGTCGCCAGCCACAACAACATCGCCCTGCTCGGCCCACCCGGGGTCGGCAAGACCCACCTCGCCGTCGCGCTCGCCGTCGCCGCCTGCTCCGCCGGCTACTCGATCTACTTCACCAGCATCGACGAGGTCGTCCGACAACTGCGCGTCGCCGAATCCACCGGACGCTTCGCCAAGAAGCTGCAGACCTACCTACGCCCCGCCGTCCTGGTCCTCGACGAGGTCGGCTACCTACCCCTGGACCGAGCCGCCGCCAACATGGTCTTCCAACTGATCAGCCGCCGCTACGAACACGGCTCGGTGATCTTGACCAGCAACAAAGCCTTCAGCGAGTGGGGATCCGTGTTCGCCGACGACGTCCTGGCCACCGCCATCCTCGATCGATTCCTGCACCACTGCGACGTGATCAGCATCAACGGGCCCAGCTACCGACTCAAAGACCGCATGTCCCTCGCCCCAAGCACCAACCCCGTGCCATGATCTGCTCGCCGGGACCGACACCTCAGGTCGTACGCCGACCGACATCAGAGGTCGTACGCGGACACCGTTGAAGAACAACTACTGCCGGTTGTGCTGGTTGCAGGCCGCGCTGCAAGCCGCACATCCCCCGGTGGTCACCGAAGCCGATCTCGCGGGCGTCACCCACCACCAGCTGTTTTTCGCCAGCACCACCAAGATGCGCGGTCCTCGCTCCGGCGCACGCCACCGCGCCGCGCCGCAGCCTCCCCCGGCAAGCCCCGAGTCCACCAGTGTCTGCCGACGCGCCGATAGTGGGCAGCTGCAGCTCCAACTCCCCGGACCCGGACGAGCCTT
>DASUVX010000127.1:0-2584 GCA_036378735.1 Pseudonocardiaceae bacterium
ACTCGCCGCCCTACTCCACGGCCACTAACCCGCTGAGCACTCACCCGGCCGCTACCTGAGTAGTCAACTGCTCACGCTGTGGTCCTCGACTGCCACCACACTCGGTTGGAGTGAACGGCACCGACCACCGGGAGCACACGATGACGGTCGCTTTGCTTCGTCGAGAGCTGCGGGTGCGGGAGGTGTTGGGCATTTCGGTGGCGTTGATGGCGCCTTCGGCGGCGGTCAATATCAACCCGCAGGCGGCCGCGGGTGCGGTGGGGCGGGCTGTCCCGTTGGCATTCCTCTTAGCCACCGGCGGGGTATTGCTCGTCGCGTATACCTTTGTGCGGCTTTCTCGGCGTTTTCACCATGCCGGCAGTGTCTACGGTTTCGTGGCAGTGACGCTGGGTCCTCGCGCCGGTGTTGTCGCAGGTGCCCTCCGCGCCAGCGCCGGCCGCGCGCCGGAGGAGACGTAGGTGAGCGAGAAATACGGACCGGATAAGGTCGACATCTATTTGATTCCCGGAATCACCTTCCCGATCGAAAGAACTGGCTGGGATGGTGACGAATACTGGGCTGGTTTACTGGCTGCGCTGACTGCCTGGGGGTGGCGGGGAAAGCTGCTCCGGGTAGGTTTGTATGCGGCGGACACCAACGTTGAAATCCGCTTGCATGAAGATGGCGCTCCGGCCGGTAAAAATGTGCCAATCAAAGAACTGGGCCGGCGATTAGCCTGGCGGATCTTTAATGACCATTCAGAGCAGGCACGTTCCGTTGCGGTGGTCAGCCACTCGATGGGCGGACTGGTGATCCGCGCCGCGCTGGCCGGCGTACAAATCACCGAGCCCGGTTTCCCGCCGTACCTTGATATCGAGGCGGTCGTCACGCTTGCTACGCCACATCAGGGCAACAGATTCGTACCGACGGATGTCCTCGGTGACAATGTGCAGCGCCGAGACCTCACGTTCGGTTCCGAACTGATCACCTGGCTGCGCGCCAACCCACAGGTAACCCGACTCGCCCGCTGGACTGTCATCGGCACCGTCGAGGACCAGTATCTGGATCCGCCGACCACCGCGGTGGACATGGCCGCTGCCAGCAAGGTCATGTATCAGGCCGATCAGGGCCTGGATCACATGAATATCCACCACATTTCGAGGGGCAGTTTCTCCTACTACCGGTGGACCGCGGATGCTCGGCGATGGCGGCGGGTGCCAGCCGGACCGTCGCCGGTCGAGATGGTCTGGGACGCGCTCCATCAGGGAGCTGGCCACGACCATGACCTTTGCTGACATGGCGCTGACCCGGCTCAACGAGCAGTACGCCGAGCGGTTTTGCTTGTTCGGGCAGATCATGCGCCAGCGGCATCCCGAAGCCCCGGCGCATGAGTATCTGATGCTGCTGGGCGTCGTCCCCGACCAGCAGCGCCGGGGGTTGGGATCTGCGCTGCTGGAGCATCATCTCGGAGGACTGGATGCGGCGGGGATGCCCAGCTATTTGGAGGCGACAACGCGCCCTTCCGCCGAGGACGTGTACGCCCGCGCCGACTACCGGCAACGGGGCAAGCCGATCCAGTTTCCCGAAGGGTTGCAGGTTTACCCACTGTGGCGTGATCGGCGACCGACCCAGGGGGTCGTGTGATGCCTCGGGTGATCATCGCCGGTGGGGGTATCGGGGGGATGGCCACCGCGTTGAGCTTGCACGCTGCTGGCATCACCGATGTGGATGTCTATGAGTCGGCTGCGGCCATCCGTGAGCTGGGGGTGGGGGTGACTTTGCAGCCGCATGCGGTCCGGGAACTGGCCGAGCTGGGTCTGTTTGACGAGTTGTCCGCGACCGGCGTGGAATTGACCGAGCTGGCGTATTTCACCAAGCGCGGGCAGCGCATCTGGACTGAGCCGCGCGGGTTGGCGGCGGGGCAGCGCTGGCCGCAGTTAGCGATCCACCGGGGCGCGTTGCTGATGATTCTCTACCGCGCGGTGCAGGCCCGGCTGGGGACCAGGGGCGTTCATCCTGGCTATCACCTGACCCGCTTCGGCGAACACCGTGATGGAACGGTGTGGGCGCAGTTCACCGACCGGCGTACTGGCACGCCGATGCCTGTCGTTCGGGGCGATGTTCTGGTCGGCGCCGATGGCGTGCACTCCACGGTGCGGCGGATCCTGCATCCGCACGAAGGGCCACCACCGTGGACCGGGATCACCGTGTGGCGTGGGACAACTGAGGCGGCGCCTTTTCTGGGTGGCCATGTTATGGCCCAGGTCGGCTATCACGGGCGCCAGCTGGTGGTCTATCCGATCTCGCAGCGGTACGCCGACCGGGGACGGGCGCTGGTCAACTGGGCAGCCCTCTATCGGCTCGGCCCGGGTCACTCGATGGGCAACCAGGATTGGGATCACCAGGGACGGCGCGATGACGTGCTCAAGCCGTTTAGCGATTACACCTTCGACTGGTTGGACCTACCGGAGCTGGTGCATCGGGCGCCGGTGATCTACCAGTACCCGCTGGTCGACCGTGACCCGCTGCCGCGGTGGGGGACAGGACCGGTGACCTTGCTGGGGGATGCTGCGCACCCGATGTATCCCTACGGCGGCAATGGTGC
>DASUVX010000128.1:0-7370 GCA_036378735.1 Pseudonocardiaceae bacterium
CAAAAACCCCGACATGTCTCCATGTCGGGGTTTTTGCGAGTTAAGCCAGGCTGGCCTGGCTCGATGTGGTCGGGATGGGGTCGTCGGGTTGCAGGCTGGCCTGGACGCGCAGAGCGCCGCCTTCCAGGCGGCCGCGCGGGCGTAGCCCGGCCCGGCGCAGTACCCGCGTCAACGCGCTGTTGCCCACCTGTGACGTCGCGACGATCTCGGTGACCGCGCCGGCCCGGGCCAGCTCGATCAGGTTGCGGGCCAGCGCGGTACCCACCCCGCGACCTTGCCAGGCGTCCTCCACCAGCAGCGCGATCTCAGCGGTGCCGGGGGTGGACTGGACCAGATTCGCCAGCCCGACCGCAGCCCCGCCATCGGGAGTGACCGCGAGGATGCTGGTGGAGCCGTCCGCGCCGATCAGTTGTTGCAGCAGCACCGCAGTCAACACCGGCCTGGTGGGCAGCGAACGCAGCGACCGCGTCTGCGGTGAGCAGCGCGCATGCAGCGCGGCGACCAGCGGCGCATCGGCGGCGGTCGCAGTCCGCAGCACGACCTCCGCCCCGTCGGTCAGCTGCACGCTGACTCGGGTCGGCGGCAGCCGCCGCCCGTCGGAACTGTTGGCGAGCTCGAGCAGTGCCGCCGCCTGGGAAATCTCGGTGGCGGTGAACGGCCAGCCGCGGCGCAACCGGATCCGGGTCGCGCCGGTGCCAACCTCGGCCTGATGCGCAGCCTGATACATGGTTGGCGGCGCGGCCGTCGACTCCGGTGGCCCGGCCAGCTCAGCGCGCAGCAGGGCGGCCACTGCGCGGGCAGCGCTGCCGGGGTCGACGGCCACACAGTGCGCCAGCGCCAGCGCGGTGCTCACCGGATCGGCCAGCGCCTGCGCGTCAGCTTGCACGACCACAGTCACGCGGAACCCGCTGGCCTCCACGGCCTCCACCAGAGCCGGCACCGGCAGCTGCGCTGGCACCCGGACGAGCAGCTCGTCGGTCACCGCACCGTCGTGGGCCGGTTCACCGACGACGTGCAGGGAGACGATATTCGCCCCGCAACCGCCGATCGCGGCGGCGAGCGCGCCCAGCTGACCTGGTTGATCGGCCACGTCGACATGCAGCCGCCATAGGGTCACGGTGACCACCTCCCGGCCCAGCCTGCTCTGTTGGCGTTACTGTGCTCCGCGGGAATTACCGCTACGTTGACCAAGGGTAAAGTCAACCGTTCCGAAGCGCCTCGCGCACGAACGCGACCTCGACGGCGGCATGTCGCAGGTTCTCCGCCACTACCAGCGATCCGTGCCCTGCGTCGTAGCGGTAGCACCGGTAGGGCTTGCCCAGCTCGGTGAGCTTGGCGAGGTAGTTGTCGATCTGGCGGATCGGGCAGCGCGGATCGTTCTCCCCCGCCAACACCAGGACCGGAGCCAGTACCTCAGCGGCGTAGCTGATCGGTGACGATCTCCGGTAGAGCGCGGGCAGTTCCTCCGGTGGGCCGCCGAACAGCGCGCGATCGAAGGCCCGCAGCGGCTCCATCTCATCGGCGTAAGCGGCGACGAAATCGCCAACCGGGACCCCGGCCGCCCCGGCGGCCCAGCGCTGCGGCTGGGTGCCCAGCGCCAGCAGGGCCAGGTAGCCGCCCCATGACCAACCCTCCACCACGCATCCCGCCGGGTCGGCGAACCCGCTGGAGATCGCCCAGTCGTGCACTGCAGCGACATCTTCCAGTTCGCACAGCCCGGGCCGGCCCTCGATCGCATCCCGCCACACCGAGCCGTAGCCGGTCGATCCGCGGTAGTTGACGTGCACCACGGCGAAGCCCGCGTCGAGCCACAGCGCCCGGTCGGCGGAGAAGCGATCCTCGTCGGCCGCGTGCGGCCCGCCGTGTAGCAGGAACACTGCCGGCAACGGGCCATCGGGCGCATCGGGTGGCCTGGCCACCAGGGCGTGCACCGTGCCCTGCGGGGTGGGCACGAAATGGTCGATCAGCGGTTGCGAACTGGGCGCCGGCTCACCGTGGGGTGCCAGCAGTGCGCGGTCGGTGCCGTCGGGATACAGCGCCCTGATGGCGGGCGGTTCGGCAGCGCAGGACCAGGCGTACTCGACGGTGCCGTCTGGGCGCACGGCCGCACCGCCAACCGTGCCGCGGGGGATGTCCAGTGCGCGCAGCTGTCCGGAAGCCAGTTCATAGCGGTGCAGCGTCGAACGGGCCGCGTGCTGGTGCTCGACGAGCAATGCCTTCCCGTCGGGATACCAGTCGGCGGCCAGCTCGCCGGGAAGCTCCAGCGCCAGCTCGGTTTCGGTGCCGGTGGCGATGTCCCAGATCAACAGTTCCTGGCGGCCGCGCCGTTCGTGGGCCAGCAGCAGCCTGGCGTCACCGTCCACGGGGGCAAAGCCGAGGACTTCGAGACCCTTGCCGGGCCCGTCCCACTTGTCGGCCACTACCTCGGTGGTGGCGTCCGGACCGATGGCCAGAACGCGGACCGCGGGATGCCGGGAGTCGCCGTGTTCAGAATGCATGATCGCGAGTAGCCGCTCGTCGCGGGACAGGGCTCCCACTCCGGCGTCATGTTCGCTCCGGTAGACGATCTGGGCGTGGCCGTTGCGGGAGATCCACACCGTGGTGCCCTCGTCGGTGGAGGAACCGACCGCTGCGGTGCGCCGGCCCAGATCCACCCCGGCCGGGTAGCCCGGTTCGGTCCCGGACAAGGCGGGCAGCGGCGCTTGGTTCGCACCCCGCCCGGCGAAGGGTTCGGTCACCCAGCTGCCGAACTCGTCACCGTCGGTGTCAGCGAACCACCACACCTGCTCGCCGTCGGGTGTCACGGCGGCGCTGTGGGTGCCGTGCGGTCGGTCGGTGACCTGCCGGTGGCTACCGGTGACCCGGTCCCAGGCGTAGACCTCCCAGGTGCCGGACGCATTGGAGGTGTACAGACAGCGGTCGGGCGCATCGCGGGCCCATTGCGGCAGGCTGACCCGCGGCGCGGTGAACCGGGCCCGCCAGCGGGCCTCCGCCTGTGGGTCATCGAACAATGCGTCAGGGATGGTGGCGGCATGCGGCGCGGCATTCACCCCCCGATAGTGCCGCATCAACCTCGGCGCTGTATCAACTTCGGTGGGGATCAGCGCGCTAGCGGGCCAGGCGCCGCGCGGTGTCCTTGATGACCTCGGTGAGCACCCGCTGGGCCGCCGAGCCCATCGTGGTCAGCACGGACTGCAAGCGGCGGGCGGTATCCGGATCGATCTTACCGATCATCTGCGCTGTCTTGCCGGTCACGGCCAGCACCACGCGGCGCAGATCGTCAGGGTCCGGCGTGCGGCGAACCAATCCGGCCCGGGCGAGCCGATCGACCATCGCGCAGGTCGCCGGCGGCCGGGTGCCCAAGGACTCAGACAGCGACAGCAGCGTCATAGGAGCTTTCGCGCTGATGATGTGCAACGCGATCAGCTGGGACAATGTCAAGTCACTGCCGGCCCACGCCGCTGGTCGGGCGGACACCATCTTCCGGAGGTAGCTGGCAAGCCAGCGGGCATCCTCAGTCGTCACCATCGACTATGCGACCGCCGCTCTACCAGTCCGGATATGCATTCGTGACCTCCGTTGCTCACGTTTCCCCATGGAACCAACGAAACCAGTCCTGCGCAAGAACCCGCTGGTGGTACCCACACTGGGGCAGCATCGACGGCTAGCGTGACGGCAAGCGTGCTGCCTCGCACGGGGTTCGCGTGCAGCACGAACCGGGCTAGGTCTGCTTGGCGGTATTGCGACGGATCGCCTCGTCGGTCTTGCGCTGCTGCGCGGTTGCGGTGAACTGGACCCATTCGCAGCCCGCCGAGAATATCGGGATATGGCCCGGAGACACGTCGAAGGCCTCGCCCGCTGCAACGTCGAACGACCCGTCGGTTGTCTTGAAAGTCAGCGCTCCGCTGATCACGTAGCCTTGGTGACGGCACTGGCACATGTCGTCGGGCAGACCCTGGAACAGCGGGGTGGTATCGAGCGCCCGGTCGGCCCGCCCGAACTCCGCGGTGACATCTCCCGACTCGACCCTGCGGACTTCCCCCACACCCTCCTGCGAGAAGACGGTTACGCCGTCGCTGCTGCGCAGCGTTCCCATTGTAGTTCTCCTTTCGATTCGAGTGATTCAGTCACCCGATGCAGTCCCAGCGACGCTCGGTCGCTAGGAAACAGACGAACCGGCACGTCGGCGTAGTGCTTTGAGATCTTTCACGATCAGCCGCTGACCCTCGAGAGCTAGATATCCTCTGCGCTCGAATTCGTGCAGAATGTGGTTCACGCTTTGGCGGGATCCGCCGACCATGGCGGCGAGATCTGACTGGGTCATCCTGAGATCGAGCGATAAGTGCTCACCCGGTTGGCCGGTAGGGTCCCCAATCAGGTGAAGTAGAAGCTTGGCGACCCGGCCGTGCAGGTCCATGAATACCAGGTCGCTGGCCTGCGCGATCATGCGGCGCACCAGCCTGCCGAGAGAGCGCAGGATGAGGTCGGTGACCGCGGGCTGCCTGGCCATCAGGTCCAACAGCGTCGCTCGGGTGAGCGTCAGCACGGTGGTGGGCTCGAGAGTCTGGATCGACGCCGAACGAGGCCCCCCATCGATGAGGGCCAGCTCCCCGAAGAAGTTGGGTGCGCTCAGCGTCGCGAGGATCATCTCGTCGCCGTCCTCCGAGGCGAAGATGACTTTGACCCTGCCGTCGGTCAGCACGAACACCGCATCACCGGGATCACCTTGATGGAATATGAACTCCCCCTTGCGGTATGTACGCCGACGCGCGCAAGCACCGAGTGCCAGAAGTTCGGAATCATCGAGGCCTGCGAACAGCGACGTACGTGCCAGCAGCGATGCCGCTTGCTCTGCTTTCATCGACAACCCCAGCTTTCGCAGTGAGTCTGCGCCGGAGCCTAAGCCTCCGCCATCCCGAACATTTCTCGCAACGTCCCATCGCGCCCGATTCGACGACTGCCCGCGAGTAATGTCGTATACATACCGGCTGCGGCGGTGGCACACTGTCGCGGGCGCCCGGGCCGCACGGGTCGGCCCCGCCCCCAGTGGAAGAAACCCAGTGGAAGAAACACCAGTGGGAGAAACCCCAGTGGACATGAACCCAGTGGACATGAACAATGTCGAGCAGGGGACCGCTTACTTGCCGGTCGGCACGGTGACGTTCCTGCTGACCGACGTTGAGGGCTCGACGTTTCTGTGGGAGTCCGCCCCGGACGCGATGGGTGCCGCCATCCGGCGCCACTACCAGCTACTCGACGCGGCGATCAGCCTGCATGGTGGGGTGCGGCCGGTAGAGCAGGGCGAAGGCGACAGCGTGGTGGCGGCGTTTGCGTGCGCTTCGCACGCGCTGGCCGCCGCGCTGGATATCCAGCGAGCGTTCTATGCCGAGCGCTGGCCCGAGGGTGCCGCGCTGAAGTTGCGCGTCGCATTGCACACCGCGCAGGCCCAGCTTCGTGACGAGGTGAATTACTTCGGTCCGGCGGTGAACCGCTGTGCCCGGTTGCGGGCGGTTGCCCACGGCGGCCAGGTCGTGCTGTCCAAAACGACGCGGGATCTGGCGTGCGACCGGCTTCCGGACGGCGCCGAGCTCGCTGACCTGGGCGTGCACCGGCTGCGCGATCTCGGCCAGCCGGAACACGTGTTCGGGCTGGTCCACCCCGACCTGCCCACCGAGTTCCCCCCGCTGCGCTCGCTGGGCACCCTGTCCACGAACCTGCCGGCCGAGCTGACCAGCTTCATCGGCCGGTCCACGGAGCTGGCGGAACTTTCCGAGTTGCTCGGTCAGGTGCGGCTGTTGACCATTACCGGCGCGGGCGGCTGTGGCAAGACTCGCTTGGCCCGCCACGCTGCCGCCGCCACGTTGGACGGCCCCCTCGACGGCGTGTGGTGGGTCGAGCTCGCCCGGCTGGAGGACGCCGCCCTCGTGCCGGCCGCGGTGATTGCCGCCATCGGGGTGCGGGAACTACCTGGTCAGGGTCCGCTGGGCACGCTGGTCGCCTACCTGCGCGCGCGCCGTGCGCTGCTGATACTCGATAACTGCGAGCACGTGTCGGCCGCCTGCGCGCAGCTGGCGGAGGCGCTGCTGCGCGGGTGCCCATCGCTGACGGTGCTGGCGACCAGCCGCGCGCCGCTGGGCGTGCCGGGGGAGACAGCGTGGCGAGTGCCGTCGCTGTCGCTGCCTGCCGATGCCTCCCGTACCTACCGTGCGCCACTCGAGGTGTTGCAAGAATCCGACGCGGTGCGGCTGTTTGTCGACCGGGCCAGGCAGGTGCGGCCGGACTTCCAGCTCACTAAGGCGAACGCGCCGGGTATCGCGCAGATCTGCCGGGAGCTCGACGGTATCCCGCTGGCCATCGAGCTGGCCGCCGCGCAGGTGCGGATGCTGGCGTCTGCGCACATCGCCCACCGCCTCGGCGATCGGTTCCAGCTGCTCACCGGCGGCAGCCGGGCGGCGGTGCCGCGCCAGCGCACCCTGCAGGCGTCCATCGACTGGAGCTACGAGCTGCTCAGCGCGGGCGAGCGGGCCCTGCTGCGGCGGCTGTCGGTCTTCACCGGCGGGTGGACTTTGGACGCCGCCGAGTGGGTGTGTGCGGGCCAGGGGGTCGATCACGGTGCTGTCGCAGACCTGCTGACCGGCCTGGTCGACAAGTCTATGGTCACAGCCGCAGAACAGGGTGCAGAGCACGGTGCCGAGGTGCGGTACGGGCTGCTGGAGACGGTCCGCCAGTACGGTGCCGCGCGGCTGGCCGAAGCCGGCGAGGTCGATGCGGTGGGCGAGCGCCATTTCGCCTACTACGTCGGGCTGGCCGAGCGGGCTGAACCGGCGGTACTGCGGGCCGGCCGGGACGACCCCATCCTGCAGCGCCTGGCCACCGAACTGCCGAACCTGCGGGCAGCTCTGGAACGGGCGGCGGCGATCGACCCGGAAGCCGCGGTCAAGCGCTTCGACCTGCTGCTGGCATTGGGCGACGCCCAGTGGTGGGCGGGGCACGTCTCCGAGGCCAGCGCGACGTTTCAGGCCGCCACCTCGCTGGCCCGGCAGTTCCACAACCCCGGTCGGCTGGCCGAGGCGGCGCTGCGGGTGGGCGAGGTCGGCTACGGCGGCGCTTACATGGAGGCCTGGTCCTATGACCCGGTCAAAGTCGAGATCCTCGACGAGGCACTGGCCGCACTGGGTGACCAGCAAACCCTGCTCAAGGTCCGCGTGCTGGCCCGGCTGGCCACCGCCCTGTACCTGTCGCCGTTCGACTCGCTGGCTCGCAGAGACTCGTTGAGCCGCGCATCGGTGCAGTTGGCTCGCCACCTGGCGGAGGGTCCGACGCTGGCCTACGCCCTGCACGCCCGTCACCTGGCGGTGTGGGGTCCGGAC
>DASUVX010000129.1:0-27733 GCA_036378735.1 Pseudonocardiaceae bacterium
CGCTGCGCCGGGAGTGCCGCCGGGTGGAGCTGCATCACCTGCCCACCGGCACCGTGGCCGGCTGGGAGCACACTGAGCAGTCCCTGGCCAGGCATATGCAGCGGGCTGAGGAGGCGGCCGAGGAGATCGCGCTGGCCACCGGCACCCTGGAGACGGGAGGCGATCCGGAGATCCTGTTCCCGCCGGTTCCCGGAAAGGCCTGCTCTTGGTGCGACTTCCGGCGGCACTGCCCCGAAGGCCGCGCCAGTGCTCCCGACCTGCGGCCGTGGGCGCTGCTGGCGCCGTGACCGCACTGCGCGACCGAGCAACCCTGGGGTTATCCGGTGTGCTGGCCGGCGGGTTAGTGGCACTGGCGATCACGGTGTGCCTGGCCCAGTGGTTGGCCGGTGCCTTGGGTTATCCCGGTCCCGGCTCGGCAGCCGTTGCCGGTCACGTGCTGGCGGCGCTGGTGGCCGTGACATTGCAGGGCGCCGCAGAGCGATTGCAAGGCCGCATGGCGACACTGGCCGCCTGGTCGGTCGTGGTGCTCACCGCGGGCGTGCTCTGGTTCGGTTGGTTGGCCTGAAATCAGTGCAGGGCGACGAGGGTGTCGCCGCGTTGCTCGAGGACCACTCCGCTGGAGCTGGCGGTGTCGACGGGGCCGCGGTAGCCGCCACGGTCGATGGGCAGCGCGCCGATCTGCTCACCAGTGGTGGTGTCCAGCACGGCCAGTGCCGCAGGTACCGGCAACAGCAGCCGCCCGGCAATCTCAGAACCTGGACCCAGAGATCCGGGACGGGTCCACCGGGGCCGCAGGTCACCGACGTCCAGTGCGACAGTGGCCGAGCCGGTGAACCAGTACAGCTCGGTCGCGGTCCGGGTGACGTCGACCACACCACCGGGTGGGTCGCCCTGCAGGTCGGCGTCCGGTACCGCCAGCGGGTGTTCGGCTACCGTCTTGCCCTGCCCGTCGAGCACCACCAGCCGGGCTGGGTCGGGCAGCGCCGCCGCCACCCGGTCGCCACTGAGCGCGACAACCCTGGCCTGCTGACCCGGCAGCAACACGCTGAAGATCACCTCGGGCTGATCGGGCTCCTTGGGGTCGGAACGCTGCACGGTCAGCCGTGCCCGCTCCCCGGCACACCGCTCCACGACGGCCAGCCGGCCTTTGGACCCACTACCAGAGCCCACCGCCATCGACCCGTGGAGGCAGTCCGGTCGTGGTTGGGTCGCGGGCTGCGCCGGCGTGGGTAGCCGCCCGTAGGCCAGCGTGCGCACCAGATCGGACCGCCATACTTCGAGGTAGTGCTGCCCGCTTGCGGCGACCTGGTTCCCCTCGGCAGCCAGCCGGGTCGGCGCCTCCACCGGACCGGTGCGTTGCGGTCCGCGCCGGCCGCTGGTCCAGTCCAGCGCGGTCACCTCGCTGCAGGTCTTGCCCCGCTGGTAAACCGCGATGACGTCATGAAATGCGGCGGCCACCGTGCACAGCGGCCGGTCTCGCCGGTAGCTCCAGCGCACCGAACCGGTGCGCAGATCGCGACCGGCCACCGTCCCCGCGCTGCCGGTGACCACCGTGCCGCCTTGCACCAGGGGAATCGGGCTTGCCGGGCTCGGCGCTCGCCATGCCTCGGTCAGTGCCGGTGGTAACCGCCCAACCGCCGAGGGCGCAGCGGCCGGACCGGGTGCGGTGACCAGGGTGGTCCGGCGTGCATCGCTGGTCCACCACAACGCAGTGGCCACCCCGACCACGACCACCGCCATCACCGCAGCGGCGGTCAGATCCCAGCGAGTACGACGTTCGGGCGCAGGCATCCGACCAGACTGGTCAGCCTGCGGCGCGAGGTTGGTTGCCGTGTTCCGAACCGGTGACGGCACCGCCAAGGCTGGTGTTTGCGCTACCCGCGCCGCGTGCGCGCCGGCGTCGTCGCCGGGACCGCAGCCGCGCGTCACCGTGGTCACCCGAGTGCTCCGCCGGGGTGGTCGTTTCGGTACCAGCCTCCACCACCTCGCCGCGGCGCGTGCGGCGACGTAGCCTGCGAACCGGCGGCAAGGGGCCGTCCGTGGAGCCACTGCCCCCGGTCCGCCCGCTACGGCGGGTGCCCGGGCTGCGCTGCCCGCGGCGGCGGTCGTTGTCGTCGCTGGGCTCGGCAGCCAGCCCAGCTCGGGTTCGTTGCGCGATCGGCAGCCGCCCGGTGGAGCCGGCGGGGATGTCCAGGTCGGTGAACAGGTGGTCGGAGGTGGAGTAGGTCTCGGCGGGCTCCGGGATGCCCAGGCCGAGTGCGTCACTGATCGACTTCCAGCGCGGCTCCTCGTCCCAGTCGACGAGGGTGATCGCTACGCCGGGCCTACCGGCCCGGCCGGTGCGCCCACTGCGATGCACGTAAGTCTTCTCGTCTTCCGGGCACTGGTAGTTGATGACGTGCGTGACCTCCGGGACATCGATGCCCCGAGCGGCGACGTCGGTGGCGACCAGCACGTCCACCTTCTCCGAACGGAACGCTCTCAATGCCTGCTCACGGGCGCCCTGACCGAGATCGCCGTGCACGGCCGCGGCCGCAAAGCCCCGCTCGGTGAGCTCATCTGTCACCTTCTGAGCAGTACGCTTGGTCCGTGTGAAGATCATCGTCAGGCCGCGGTCACGGGCCTGCAGAATGCGGCCAAGCACTTCCACCTTGTCCATCGCGTGGGCCCGGTAGACGAACTGCCGGGTTCGCTCGTGGATAGCGGTGGCGTCGGGTTCCTCGGCACGGATATGCGTCGGCCGGCTCAGGAAGTTGCGGGCCAGTTTGATGATCGGGCCCGGCATGGTGGCCGAGAACAGCATCGTCTGGCGTTGCTGCGGGACCATCTGCAAGATTCGCTCGATGTCGGGGAGGAAGCCCAGATCGAGCATCTCGTCGGCCTCGTCGAGGACCAGCACCCGTACCTTGCCCAGCACCAGGTAGCGCTGTTCGGCGAGGTCCAACAGCCGGCCCGGGGTGCCGACCACCAGGTCGACGCCGCGGCCGAGCGCCTTGATCTGCGGCTCGTAAGGCCGGCCGCCGTAGACGGACAGAACGCGGATGCCGAGATTGCGGCCTGCTGCTATGAGGTCAGCGGTGACCTGCAGGCACAGCTCGCGGGTGGGCACCACGACCAGGGCGCGTGGGGTGCCGTCGAGTGCGTCGTCCGCGGTAGTGATGCGCTGGATGAGTGGGACGCCGAACCCGAGCGTCTTTCCGGTACCGGTACGGGCTTGCCCGATCAGGTCGTCCCCGGCCAGGGCCAGCGGCAAGGTCAGCTCTTGAATGGCAAAGGTTCGTTCGATGCCCACCGCGCGCAAGGTCCGGACGATCTCGTCGCGGACCCCGAGCTCGGCGAAGGTGGGCGAGTCGCTGCGGACCGGAGCGCCCGCCTGCAGCGGCTGCGGCAGTCCGGGTTCGTCGCGATCGGGCTGCGCTCCATCGTGCTGGGCTCCATCGGTTTGGGCGCCATTCGGATTGCTGGAGTCGAAACCTTCCAAGGGGTAGGTGGTTGGCAGTGTGGTCTGGCTGACGGTCAGCGTGCTCGCCTCTCTCGTACCGGCGCGTCTCTGCCGTCTCATTAGCTGTCTCGCTCTAACCGGCTGCGCACCGCGAAGGCGATACCTCAGCCGGGAACGAAGACGCCAGGTCCGCGCTCACATGTCATCCACTCGGCGGCATCGGCCACCGAGCCGGGCGTGCGGCTACGGGATTATCACAGCCGTGCGTCACGCCACGTATACACATGTTACCCGTCCGCGCGTCAGGTATGCGCGTGACACCGCGCACCCTTGCGATCCGGCACTACGCTCGCGGCCGTGGACGTGGCACGTGAGGGCATCATCGATTTGTTGGGCGTCCTCGCCTACGGCGAACTGTCGGCCTTCGACCGGCTTGCCGAGGATGCTCGCAGTGCCCCCACACTGGCCGGCCGGGCGGCGATGGCGAGCATGGCGGCCGCCGAGATCGGACATTTCCGGCTCATCGAGAATCACCTACGGGGAATGGGTGTCGCGGTGGACGATGCGATGCGCCCGTTCGTGGCGCGCTTCGATCAGTTCCATGCCTCAACGGCACCGCGGTCCTGGCTGGAGTCGCTGGTGAAGGCCTATGTCGGCGACGGGTTGGCGGCGGATTTCTACGGTGAGTTGGCCGGCTGGTTGGACGAAGCCACCGCCGCGCTGGTCAAAGGCGTGCTGGCGGACACCGGGTACTCGGCGTTCGCCGAGCGGGAAGTGCGCAGCGCATGCGAGCAGGACCGCAGAACCCGAGATCGGCTGGCCCTGTGGGGTCGGCGGCTGCTGGGTGAGGCGGTGACCAACGCCCAGCACGTGGTAGCCGAACGCGCCACGCTGGCCGACCTGATCGTCCGCGGCTCCGGCGACTACGCCGGCCTGGCCGCTCTGATCCGCCGGACGGAGGTCTTGCACGGCCGGCGGATGGCCGCTCTCGGGTTGGCGTGAAGACACGCCGGCCGCTCGACTAGCCTGGCGTCAACGTCGATCACACCGTGGAGGTTGTGGCGTGGAGGTCAAGATTGGCGTCGCGGACAGTCCTCGCGAGCTGACGGTGTCCACTGCGGACTCGCCGGACCAGATAGAGGCGCTGGTCACCGACGCGCTGCGAAGCAACCAGGGACTGCTGACCTTGGTCGACGACAAGGGTCGCCGGTACATGGTGCCCACCTCGCGAGTCGCCTATGTGGAAATAGGGCCCGCGGACAGCCGCCGAGTCGGTTTTTCGGTCGGCGGCTGACGCGACTCGGGTGTGGCGAACAGCGTTATAGCCCCGAACGCCACTCACGAGACCACTAGGGTCATGGCTGTGTCCCGGCTGCTCGTAGTAGAGGACGACGAGACCATCGGCAGTGTGCTGGAGTCCAGCCTGCGCGCGCATGGGCACCAGGTCGGTTGGCAGCGCACCGGTCGGGGCGCGCTGCACGCTGCCTCCGAAACCGACTTCGATCTGGTGCTGCTGGACTTGGGGTTGCCCGACCTCGACGGCGTGGAGGTGTGCCGGCAGCTACGGGCGAGCAACCCGACGGCGGTGCTGGTCATCCTCACTGCCCGGACCGACGAGATGGACGTCGTGGTGGGACTGGAAGCCGGCGCGGACGATTATCTGACCAAGCCGGTGCGGTTGGCCGAGTTGCTGGCCCGGGTGCGGGCACACTTGCGCCGGGTGGCGCCGGTCAACCCAGGGGCGCACCCGATGCTCATGGTGGGTGATCTGGTGGTGGATACCGGCAGCCGGCGAGTCACCGTCGCGGGGCGGGAGATGCCGCTGCGCGCCAAGGAGTTCGACCTGCTCGCCCGGCTCGCGGCCGCACCCGAATCGGCGATCAGCCGGGAGACCCTGATGGCCCAGGTATGGGACGAGAACTGGTTCGGTCCCACCAAGACGCTCGATGTGCACGTGGCCGCGCTGCGCCGCAAGCTGGCGGGAATGGCCGCGGCGGGTGCGGTGCCCCGGATCACCACCCTGCGGGGTCACGGCTACCGGCTTGAGGCCCCTCCGGGGTCGTGAATCCCTAACGGTGTTCTGGCGCCGATTTCCACTCACGAGCGTGGTATTAACGCATCGTGCGCACTCGCATTGTCGGCCTCGCGGTGCTCGCGGCCGTGCTCGCCATCGGCTTGTTCGGCGTGCCGCTGGCCGCTGGTGTGCTGAAGTACGCAAAATCTGATGAGCGCACGAAGCTGCTGCGGGTGGCCGATGCCGCCGCGGCGGCCGTCACAGCGGATGTGCTACGCGGGAACATGCCGACCGATCTGCGTGATCCCAAGGATGGCACGCAACTGGCGGTCTATGTCGATCGCGGCTTGCTCATCTTGGGCGCTGGGCCGCAAGGCGGCGATCTCCCGGTATACCGGGCGCTGCACGGCGAGATAAACAACGCCGACGTCAATGGTGATCTGGTGGTGGCAGTGCCGGTGACCCATGACAGCGATGTGATCGGCGCCGTCCGCGCCGCGAGCCCGCTGCGCACCGTCTACCGGATGGTCGGGCTGGTGTGGCTGGCCATGCTCGGCCTGGGTGGCCTGGCCGTCGGTACGGTGTGGTTGGTGGCACGCCGGCAGGCGCGGCGGCTGGCCGAACCGCTGGAGAAGCTGTCGGATGCGGCGCGGCGTCTCGGTCAGGGCGACTTCAGCGTCCGGACCGCACCGGCCGCCATCCCCGAGATCGACTCCGTGGGCTCGGCGCTGAACAGTACGGCCGGACGCCTGGACGACATGCTGGCCCGCGAACGTTCCTTCTCCGCCGATGCGTCGCATCAGCTGCGGACTCCGCTGACCGGTTTGCGCCTGCGACTGGAAGCCGCGCTGGACCGCCCCGGGCAGGATCTGCGCCAGGCCATCACGGATGGCATCGCCGCCGCGGACCGTCTGGAGCAGACCATCGAAGAACTACTTGCGTTGGCTCGCGATACTCGCAGCTCCAACGCCACCCCCCTGGATCTGCCGACCCTGCTCGACGAGATCGAACTGGGCTGGCATGATCGACTGGCCGCCGAGCACCGGGCACTGCAAGTGGCGGTGGATCCGCATGCGCCGGTGTCGCTGGCCTCCACTGCGGCGGTGCGGCAGGTGCTCACCGTGCTGCTGGACAACGCAGCCACGCACGGCTCGGGCACCGTCTCGGTCGCAGTGCGCAACGCCGTGGACGCGCTGGCCATCGACGTGTCCGACGAAGGCGCCGGTATCACCGCGGCCGAGCCGGAGTTGTTCACCAGGCGTTCGCGCCTGGCCGAGGGACATGGCATCGGCCTCGCGCTGGCCCGCAGCCTGGCCGAAGCCGAGGGTGGCCGGCTGCGGCTGACCCGGCCCGCTCCGCCGACGTTCACCCTCCTCGTGCCCGCCCAGGGCTGATCGTGTTCGCGCTGCGCCCAGCCGGGAGTAGCCCTACCGTGGTCATCCCGACGTCGAGGAGGCTGCCGTGATCGCGGTTCGTCGGCTCAACCACGCCGTGCTGTTCGTCACTGAATTGGACCGTGCAGTCGAGTTCTACCAGCGAGTTTTCGGAATGACGGTGATTGCCAGGGAACCTCGTGCCAATGCCGCATTCCTACGCGCCGGCGGTTCGGACAACCACCACGATCTGGGGCTGTTCGGGCTCGGTTCGGCAGCGTCGCGCCCGCCACGCGGACAGGTCGGGTTATACCACCTGGCCTGGCAGGTCGATACCATCGACGATCTGGTCGCGGCGCGCGACGAACTGGTCGCCTCGGGGGTATTGCGCGGTGAGTCCAGCCACGGAGCGACCAAGAGCCTGTACGGCGCCGACCCGGACGGCAACGAGTTCGAGATCATGTGGATGCTGCCGCGGGCGCAGTGGGGAGACTACGAGTCCAGCGCTTCGGTGGAGGAGCTGGATCTGCCCGCGGAGTTATCCCGGTGGAGCGGGGTGAGCACTGCGTGACGGGGTTCGTCTCACCGCTGATCACCCGGTGGGGCTCGGGTGACCCCGAGACCCCGCTGATCGTGCTGTTGCAGGGCTGTGATGCGCTCGGCGACAGCCTCGAAGCGGATCTGGCGATGTTCGTGCGATGGCTCCCGGCCGGAGTCGCCTACGCCGCGGTGCGTGTCCCGCGGCCGGCTTCGGTCGACCGGGAACCGGGTTCGGCGCCCTTGCGGCAGTGGATTGAGGACCAGCGGGCGCCACAGGTGCCCGTGGTGCTTATCGGTGTCGGTGGCGGTGCGGCGTTGGCCGGTGGGATGGTGCTTGCCGACCCGGCTCGGTTCGCCGCGACGGCGCTGCTCTACGGCACGTTGCCATTCGACTCGGGACTGCCGATCACCCGTGGACGGCTGGCCGGAGTACCGGTGTTTTTGACCCACGGGGCCCACGACCTGGTCATTCCGGTCGAGCTGCAACGCCGGACGTGGGACTACCTGGTGCGCGAAAGTGGATCGCCGCTGTGGGCACAGCGTGAGCCGGGTGGCCATGAACTCACCGCGAAGACGGTGTCCGGGCTGGCCGGCTGGCTTGAGGCGCGGCTGGGTTTCCTGCAGTGGGCCACCCCGGTGAACGGTACCGCCGGTGGGCAGGCGCGCTGGCCGATCCTGCCCGATGGCCGGCTGCGGGAGCGTTGCGGCGAACCGCCGGAGGTCAGTGTCACCACCCCGCAGCAACAACACTCGCAGAACGCTCCCGTCGAGCTGCAGGAGGCACTGTTCGACCGGATCGCGCAACTCGCTGGTGTCGCGACGGCGCCCAGCGCGATCTCGGTACCCGGTGCTCGGGCCTTCATCCTGGGTTGTGGCCGTGCCCGGGGGCCCCGCGAGGCGTTCATCGTGCCTGATCTCGGCGAGTTCGCCCACCTGCATCCCGGCTACGACGGCAGCTTGCACCTCGCGTTGCCGGTCAGCCTGGCCCACGACGCCCTGGCGAAAGGATGGGCGGTAGCTCACCCTCTGGCCGGTCTGCGGCTGGCTCCCGGGATGGTCATGATCTTCGGGCCGCGTGACGTGGCCGAGCTCGAGATCGTCACCGCGATCGTGCGTGCCAGCCATGCCTATGCCGCAGGGACCGGCTGATAAGGGAGTTCATACACTGCTACGCCACCCCACCGATCTTGGAACGCTAGTCGCCCATCGCGCCATCCCAGTCACCCCAGTCACCATGGTGGGGGTGTGACAGGTTCAGCTGTGCTGTAGGGGAAAGCCCGCCAGACCCTTCCAGACCAGTGACGCGGTGAGTGCGACTGCTTCTTCCTTGGGCACGACGTGGCGGCGGGTGAGCCAGTAGCGGGCGCCGTGCTCGCTGGCCCCGACGACTCCCACCGCGACGAGCCAGGCGCGGTCGGCGTCCAGCCCGGCGTCGGCCACCACCGCTTGCGCGATGGCCTGCACACAGGCGGTGTACATCCGTTCCACGATGTCCTGCACGGCCGGCTGGTTGCGCAGATCGGACTCGAAGACCAGCCGGAATGCCTCGCCGTCACCGTCGACGAAATCGAAGTACGCGCCGACCGCGTTGCGCACCCGCTGCCAGTTGTCATGGGTTTCCTCGATCGCGGCCTGGACCCGATCGACCAGCTCGTCGGCGTGGCGCTCCAGCAAGGCCAGATACAGCTCGAGCTTGCCGGGAAAATGCTGGTAGAGCACCGGCTTGCTAACCCCGGCGTGCTCGGCGATGTCGTCCATGACGGTGGCGTGGTAGCCGTTGTTGACGAAAACGTCGGTAGCCGCGGCCAGTAGCTGAGCGCGCCGCTCATCGCGGGGCATCCGCACCCCGCGGGGCGTTGCATCCACCCGGGTCGATGCGGTCTCAGTCATCGCCCTCACTCCACCTCCCACCTAACCCGGTAACCCTACTCGCCGGTATCCCTCCCAAACCGCAGTCTGGATGCAGACTGCGGTTATCGGACCCCGATTTACCGCAGTCTGCATCCAGACTGCGGATGGGGGCGGGAAGAGGGGGAGGATGGGGGGACGTTCAAGTGTGTGAGACAGCACGACACGGTGAGGAGAGTGCTGATGAGTCTGCCGCCGCTGGTGGAACCGGCCGCTGAGCTGACCAGGGAAGAGGTGGCACGCTACAGCCGTCACCTGATCATCCCGGACGTCGGGATGGAGGGTCAGAAGCGGTTGAAGAACGCGAAGGTGCTGGTGGTCGGCGCGGGCGGGCTGGGCAGCCCGGCTCTGCTGTATCTGGCCGCTGCCGGGGTGGGCACGCTGGGGATCGTCGAGTTCGACGAGGTCGATGAGTCGAACCTGCAGCGCCAGGTGATTCACGGCCAGTCCGACCTCGGCCGGCCGAAGGGCGAGTCCGCGCGGGACTCCATCCGCGAGATCAACCCGTTCGTCCAGGTGAACCTGCACCAACTGCGCCTGGACTCGTCCAATGCGCTGGACGTTTTCGGCGATTACGACCTCATCCTCGACGGCACCGACAACTTCGCGACCCGTTACCTGGTCAATGACGCTGCGGTGTTGCTCGGCAAGCCCTACGTGTGGGGCTCGATCTTCCGTTTCGAGGGCCAGGCATCGGTCTTCTGGGCGGACGCTCCCGGCGGGCAGGGGCTGCAGTACCGCGACCTCTACCCCGAGCCGCCGCCCCCCGGGATGGTGCCGTCCTGCGCCGAAGGCGGCGTGCTGGGAGTGCTGTGCGCATCGATCGGTTCCATCATGGTGACCGAGGCGATCAAACTGATCTGCGGGATCGGCGAGCCGCTTTTGGGCCGGCTGATGGTGTACGACGCCCTGGAGATGAGCTACCGCACCATCAAGATCCGCCGTGATCCGGCCGCCGAACCGATCACCGGGCTGATCGACTACGAAGAGTTCTGCGGTGCGGTCAGCGACGCCGCCGCCACCGCGGTGGCCAGCTCGACGATCACGGCCGGCGAGCTCAAGGAGATGATCGACTCCGGTAAGGACTTCGCGCTGATCGACGTTCGAGAGCCCAACGAGTACGAGATCGTGCGGATCCCGGGTTCCACGCTGATCCCCAAGGACCGGATCCTGTCCGGTGATGCGTTAGCGGAGCTGCCCCAGGACAAGCCCCTGGTGCTGCACTGCAAGTCCGGGCAACGTTCCGCCGAGGCGCTTGCTGCCCTACACAAGGCGGGTTTCCGCGACGCCGTGCACGTCGGCGGCGGCGTACTGGCCTGGGCCAAGCAAGTCGACCCTTCCCTGCCCGTCTACTGACCGCCTTCACCCCGACATGGAGACATATCGGGGTGAGACGGGCCCTTCTCACCCCGATATGTCTCCATGTCGGGCAGCGGTTACCTTCAGCCGCTGCGGCGGCGGGTGGAGTACTGCCGGGGTAGTACCGGAGCCGATCGCTGCGGTATGGCGGCCTTACCGCCGTGGGGCAGCGAGGCTCCAGACTTCCCACCGCGGCGCTCGCGGCGGTTGGGCACCGGAGCAGCGGCATTCTCGGGTGAATTCTGGGTTTCACGTTGCTCGGCCATCAGTTGCCTCCTTGTCAGCCGAGTGTCTGTACTGCCGGCTCAGCCGGCGCTGCCTGGCCGGCGGTGATGTCACCGTGCGTGAGCAGTGGAATCCCGGCGTCCGGGCGTGCGGCCGCCAGGGCGCCCGGCGTCCGGGGCTTGAATCAGGTATGGAGAGCGCCACCGCGGAAATGCGGTGAGGCGCCGGCGCGCGCCGCAACGCGGCTGGAGATCAGCAGCTCATGGGACCACGCTAGCGCGCGGCTGCCCGTGGTGCACGCACGTTTCCCGCCGGATCGGTGGCGGCCTCACGCCATGAGCGCTTCCCTATGTGAACGGGAGTTCTCGGTCCTGCAACGTCTGGCAACATGGCGAACACAACCGGCCCATAGCGTCGCTGGCGTGTACCACCAGCTGCACCCACCAGCCCTGGAGGCGCTATGAGCACGACCGAGGTGACGCTGCCGGTGGAGCCAGCGCGTGGGGGGCGATGGATCGACCACTGGGAGCCCGAGGATCCCGGCTTCTGGGAGAAGACAGGCAAGCGGGTGGCGAATCGGAACCTCTGGTTTTCGATCTTCGTCGAGCACATCGGGTTCTCGATGTGGACAGTGTGGTCAGTCCTGGTGCTCTTCATGGGCAAGGGTTACGGTGTGGACCCGGCCGGCAAGTTCTTCCTGGTCGCCTTACCTGCGCTGATCGGCTCCCTGATCAGGATCCCCTACGCCATGGCGCCGGCCCGATTCGGCGGTCGCAACTGGACCATCGTCAGCGCACTGCTGCTAGTGGTCCCCACCGCGCTGGCCCTCATCGTCATGCATCCGGGCACGTCCTACGCCACATTCTTGCTGGTTGCCGCACTCGCCGGGCTGGGTGGCGGAAACTTCGCCTCGTCGATGACCAACATCAACGCCTTTTTCCCGGAGGGTCGTAAGGGCTGGGCGCTGGGGCTCAACGCCGGTGGCGGCAACATCGGGGTAGCCGCGGTGCAGCTGATCGGCTTGCTGGTGATCGCGCTCGTCGGCGCCACCAGTCCCCGCCTGGTGCTGGCCGTTTACGTTCCACTGATCGTGCTGTCTGCGGTCTGTGCCGCGCTGTTCATGGACAACATCTCTTCGATGCGCAATGACACCGGCGCGATGCGCGAGGCTGTCCGAGAAACCCAGACCTGGGTGATGTCGTTTCTGTATATCGGCACGTTCGGCTCATTCATCGGCTACAGCTTCGCCTTCGGTCTCGTGCTGCAAAACCAGTTCGGTCGCACCCCGCTGCAAGCAGCCGCAGTCGTGTTCCTCGGTCCGCTGATCGGCTCGCTGATCCGACCCGTCGGTGGCTGGATGGCAGACCGCTACGGCGGCGCTAAGGTCACTTTCCTGAACTTCTTCGGGATGGCGCTGGCCACCGGCGTGGTGATCATCGCTTCTCAGCAGAAGTCACTGCCACTGTTCGTCGTCGGTTTCCTCGCGTTATTCGTGCTGTCGGGAATCGGCAATGGGTCCACCTACAAGATGATCCCCTCGATCTTTAACGTACAGGCCAGGATGGCGATCGAATCCGGCGAGTCGAAGCAGTCCGCGCTGATGCGGGCGCGGCGGCTGTCCGGCGCGGTGATCGGCATCGCCGGCTCGATCGGCGCGATGGGCGGCGTGTTCATCAACCTTGCTTTCCGGCAGTCGTTTTTGACTGCGAAGTCCGGGATCCCCGCGTTCTGGTCCTTCATGGTCTTCTACGGGGCATGCGTGGTTGTGACCTACGTGGTTTATCTGCGCCGGGCTCCCGCCGCCGTGACGTCTGGAAAGCCGCAGCTGGCTTACGCCCAGGTGTGACGAAACCCGGGGTGTGCCGAAACAGCGTCGAAACACCGCGGTCACGAAATGCGCTCACGATGTCAGGCAAGGCTTAACGGCTGATGAGCTGCTCTGTTGCTGCGAGCAGCGCATCGGCGCCGATCGTGCCGCTGGGCAGAAAGGAGCTCCCACGATGCGCACTGCCGTCGTTGCGGGCCATGGCATGGTCGGCCACCGGCTCGTGGAAGCCCTGATCGGCCGGGACGTCCAGCGTCAATGGCGAATCGTGGTGCTCGCCGAAGAGGGCAGGCCGGCCTATGACCGGGTTGCCCTTTCGTCCTATGTGGACTCCTGGAACGCCGATGCGCTGGCCTTGCCCGCGGTCGCCGACGACCGGGTGGAGCTACGGCTGGGTGACCCCTGCGTGGCGATCGACCGGCGCCGGCGCCGGGTGCGCACCGCGTCCGGACACCGGGTGGCCTACGATGCGCTGGTCCTGGCCACCGGGTCGGCACCGTTCGTCCCTCCGGTACCCGGCCACAACCTGCCGGGTTGCTATGTCTACCGCACCCCGGAGGATCTCGACGCCATCCGCGCGGCGGCGCAGCGCGCGATGCACACCACCGCGGCGGGCCGGCGCTCCGGAGTGGTGGTCGGCGGCGGGCTACTCGGCCTAGAGGCCGCTTATGCGCTGCGCCAGCTGGGCCTGTCCCCGCATGTGGTCGAGATCGCGCCGCGGCTGATGCCGATGCAGGTGGACGAGGGCGGCGGGGCGCTGCTGCGCCGGTTCATCGAGGGCCTCGGGGTCCGGGTGTACTGCGGCAACGCCACCAAGGCCATCGAGGAAGACCGGGGCCGGTTACTCGTCCGGCTGTCCGATGAGACCGAACTGGACACCGACGTCGTGGTCTTCTCCGCCGGGGTACGCCCGCGCGATCAGCTGGCTCGGGGGGCGAAGCTACCGGTCGGTGAGCGAGGTGGCGTGCTGGTCGACGCCTCGTGCCGCACCAGCGATGAGGACATTTGGGCGATCGGGGAGTGCGCCGCGGTCGAGGGCCGCTGCTACGGGCTCGTCGCGCCGGGCTACGCGATGGCCGAGGTGGTGGCCGACCGGTTGCTCGGCGGCAACGCCACCTTCCCCGGTGCGGACACGTCCACCAAGCTCAAGCTGCTCGGCGTCGACGTGGCCAGCTTCGGCGATGCGCATGCGCAGGCCGAGGGCGCGCTGGAGGTCATCCACAACGACCCCGTTGCCGGTCGTTACGCCAAGCTGGTTGTGTCCGATGACGCGCGGACCCTGCTCGGTGGTGTGCTGGTCGGCGACGCCGAGGCTTACGGCACGCTACGCGCGCTGGTCGGCGCCGCGCTGCCGGCCGACCCGGGCGCGCTGATCTCCCCGTCCGGCGGTGAGCTCGATGCGGCAGCGTTGCCGGCGGGTGCCCAGGTGTGTTCCTGCCACGCGGTCACCGTCGAGACGATCGCCTCGGCGGTGAGTCAACAGGGTTGCACCACCGTGCCGGCGCTCAAGGCGTGCACCAAGGCGGGCACCGGCTGCGGCTCCTGCGTGCCGATGTTGAAGAAACTGCTCGCCGCGCAGGGCGTCGAGCAGTCCAAGGCGCTGTGCGAGCATTTCACGCACAGCCGGGCGGAGCTGTTCGAAATCGTCGCCGCGACCCGGATCCGGACGTTCTCCGAGCTGGTCGCCAGGCACGGCACCGGGCGTGGCTGCGACATCTGCAAGCCTGCGGTGGCCTCGATCCTGGCGTCCCTGAGCGGGGTGCTCAACCCGGGCAGCCACATCCTGGACGGCGAGCAGTCCACCCTGCAGGACACCAACGACCACTTCTTGGCCAACCTGCAGCGCAACGGCACCTATTCGGTGGTGCCCAGAGTCCCCGGTGGGGAGATCACCCCGGACAAGCTCATCGTGCTCGGCGAGGTGGCCCGCGATTTCGGGCTCTACACCAAGATCACCGGTGGGCAGCGGATCGATCTGTTCGGGGCGCGGGTGGAGCAGCTGCCGGCGATCTGGCGCCGGCTGGTGGACGCGGGCTTCGAGTCCGGACACGCCTACGGCAAGGCGTTGCGGACCGTCAAGTCGTGCGTGGGTAGCGAGTGGTGCCGCTACGGCGTGCAGGACTCGGTCGGCCTGGCGATCGCGCTGGAGCTGCGGTATCGCGGGTTGCGTGCCCCGCACAAGTTGAAGTCCGCGGTGTCGGGTTGCGCGCGGGAGTGCGCCGAGGCCCGCAGCAAGGACTTCGGGGTGATCGCCACCGAGAAGGGCTGGAATCTCTACGTCTGCGGCAACGGCGGGTTCCGCCCCCGGCACGCCGACCTGCTGGTGTCCGATGTGGACACTGAGACGCTGGTGCGCACCATCGACCGGTTCCTGATGTTCTACGTGCGCACCGCCGACCGGCTGCAGCGCACCGCGCCGTGGCTGGAGGAGATGGAGGGCGGCCTGGATCATCTGCGTGACGTCATCGTGCACGACTCACTGGGCATCTGCGCGGAGCTCGACGCCGCGATGCAGGCGCACGTGGCGGGCTATTCTGACGAATGGCGCGGGGTCCTGGACGACCCGGCCAAACTGGCCCGGTTCACCTCGTTCGTCAATGCACCCGGCGTGCCCGATCCGACCATCGAGTTCGTCGAGGAACGCGGCCAGCCCACCCCTGCCCATCGCCGCCGCGGCCAACCGGTGGTGATCGCCGGACCTAAGCTGGCGGTTGCCCGATGACGGCGCGGCTGGAGGCACACTGGACGGCGGTGTGCCGCTACGACGATCTCATTCCGGAACGGGGAATTGCGGCGCTTGTGGACGGTATTGCGGTGGCGGTGTTTCGGACGCATGATGGTGCGCTTCATGCGCTTTCCAATGTGGATCCGTTCAGCAACGCCTCGGTGCTCTCCCGAGGTATCGTCGGGGATCGCCGCGGGCGGTCGACGGTGGCCTCGCCGATCTACAAGCAGGTCTTCGAACTGGCCACCGGGATCTGCCTGGACGACCCCACTGTGTCGGTGCCGACATATCCGGTACGGCTAGTGCGCGGCGTCGTGGAAGTCTGTTCCTCATGACCCCGCCTTCGCGTGTCGCGCCCCCCTGCACCGTGTGTCGCGCGCACGTGCCCGGTGTGTCGCGCGCTGGTGCGCACTGCCTTGCGGCGGCCGTGACATGACCGCGCCCTCGGTCAGCTCCAGATCTGAGCCACTGCCGCTGGCCGGATTCACGGTAGGGGTCACCGCCGCACGGCGCGCTGCGGAGCTGGGCGCCTTACTGGAACGCCGGGGCGCCGAGGTGCTCCATGCCCCCGCGATCAGGATCGTGCCGCTGGCTGATGACACCGAGCTGCATGCCGCTACCGAGCAGTTGATCAGCCATCCGCCTGATGTCGTGGTGATCACGACCGGTATCGGGTTCCGCGGCTGGGTGGAGGCCGCCGACGGGTGGGGGCTGGGCGAGTCGTTGGTAACCGCGCTGCGCCGCGCCGTCCTGCTGTCCCGCGGCCCCAAGTCGCGCGGTGCGGTGCGGGCTGCCGGTCTCACCGACGCCTGGTCGCCGCCGTCGGAGTCCTCCGCGGAGGTGCTGGAGCACTTGCTGGCCGATGATCTCGAAGGCACCAGGATCGCGGTGCAGCTGCACGGCGAGCCGCTGCCGGAGTTCGTCGACGCCCTGCGCTGCGCTGGTGCGCAGGTCGTGGAGCTGCCCGTTTACCGGTGGGTGTTGCCGGAGGATCTTGCGCCGTTGGACCGGCTGCTCGGTGCGGTCCTGGACGGTTGCGTCGACGCGGTGAGTTTCACCAGCGCTCCCGCGGCGGCCAGCGTGCTCAGTCGAGCTGACGAGCTCGGGATGCTCCCGCAACTGTTGCAACGCCTGCGCCGCGGCGTGATGGCCGCCTGTGTCGGGCCGGTCACCGCTGGCCCGCTGGTGGCTCGCGACGTGCCTACCGTGCAGCCGGAGCGGGCCCGGATCGGCGCGCTGGTGCGCACGCTGTCCGAGACCCTGCCGGCCCGGGCGCCGCGATGGCCCGTCGCCGGACACGTGCTCGAACTGCGCGGGCATGCTGCGGTCGTCGACGGGGTGTTGCGCGCCGTGCCACCAACCCCGATGGCCTTGCTGCGGCTGCTGGCGGCCTGTCCCGGCCGGGTGGTGCCGCGGGCCGAGATGCTGACCGTGATGCCCGCCGCCGGTGACGACGAGCATGCGGTGGAGACCGCGGTGGCCCGGTTGCGCGCCGCGCTGGCTGCCCCGCGGCTGGTACAGACCGTGGTCAAACGCGGTTACCGGCTCGCCCTGGACCCCGGAGATTGCCGGTGAACACCGCGGTACCGCGCGCGCACTCGATCGTCGTGGCCGCGCATGGCACCCACGATCCGGCCGGTGTCGCGGTGGCGCATCAGCTGGTCGACGCGCTGCGTGCCCGGCTACCAGGCACCTCGGTGCAGCTGGGCTTCGTCGATGTGCTCGGTCCGGGGGTGGGTGAGATGGTCGCGCGCGTGCCCGGCCCGGTCACCGTGGTTCCCGCTTTCTTGAGTTCCGGTTATCACGTGCGGGTTGACGTGCCGAGGGAGGTGGCGGCTACCCAACGTAACGACATCACAATCAGCCCCGCGCTCGGGCCGCACCCCTTACTGGTGGCTGCGATGGCGGAACGGCTGCGCGAGGCAGGGTGGCACCGAGGCGACGCGGTGGTGCTGGCCGCGGCGGGTTCCTCGGATCCCCGGGCAGTCGCTGATGTCCGGGCTGCGGCGGGCCTGCTGTCCGGCCAAGTCGGCCGCCGGGTGCGAGTCGGATTCGTAGCCACCGGCGCTCCCCGGGTCGCGCCGCTGGTCGCGGGTCTGCAGGCGGCTGGGGAATCCAGGGTCGCGGTGGCCTCATGGTTGCTCGCGCCGGGCCTGTTTAGCCGCACGCTCGACACCGCGCAGGCCGATGTGGTGGCCGCACCGCTGGGGGCTCATCATCGGGTCGTCGACCGGTTGGTCCAGCTCACCGGAGTCGGCACCGCGCTGCGCAGCGCATAGGTCTCCCACGGACCCCCCGACAGCACCTCATCCGATATGGAGACATATCGGGCCAAACGAGGCTTGATAACCCCGATGTGTCTCCATATCGGGTGAGCTACTCCGACTGCTGGGCGCCCAGATCCTGGGGACGCTAACCGGCAGGTGGTGTGCTGACACCGCGTAGCAGTAGGCGTGGATCCACGTCAGCTCGGGCTACTTGGCGCCAGCGGCCTCGATGCTCTCCCAGCGTTCGTCGTAATCCGCGAGGCTAGCTGCCGGCGGTACTGACTGCGGCGATCACAAAAGCGCTGGCTTATTCACTGTTCAGTGACACCCTACTAGCGGAGCACCAGGACTCTTCTCACGCTAAGGGGTGAGCAAATGGGCAAGATCGTCGTTTGCGGCGCCGGTGTCATAGGGCTGTCGGTGGCGATCATGTTGGCGCAGGACGGGCACGAGGTCACCGTCCTAGAGGCTGATCCAGACGGCGCCCCCGCCGCGCCGGTCGAGGCCTGGGCATCCTGGGAGCGCAACGGTGTCACCCAGTTCCACCAGCCGCACAATCTGTTCACGCGGTTCCGGCTGATCTGTGACGAGGAGATGCCGGGGCTCACCGAGCGCTTGGTCACGGCTGGGTGCGTCTGGGTGAACTTTTTGGAGCCGCTTCCGCCGAGCCTATCTGACCAGTCATGGCGCCCGGGTGACGAGCAGTTCCGCTTTGTGACCGGGCGACGCCCGGTGATCGAATCCGTGGTCGCTGCCGCTGCTGAAGACCAGCCGGGGTTGTCGATACGCCGGGGAGTGCGGGTCACCGGCTTGCTGGCCGGCCGATCGGCGATTCCTGGGACGCCACATGCCGCCGGGGTGCTCACCGTCGCCGGTGAGCGGCTGCACGCTGACCTGGTGATCGACGCGATGGGGCGGCGCACACCGACTGCGGACTGGCTCAGCGACCTGGGCGCGCGCCGACCTTACGTCGAGACCGAGGATTGCGGCTTCGTCTACTACTCACGGTACTTCACCGGCCCGACCCGGCCGGTGCGACATGGCCGAACGTTGTGCCCCATCGGGAGCTTCTCGGTGCTCACCCTCGACGGCGACAACGGCACGTGGTCGATAACCCTGTTCGGGCCTACGGGTGACGCGCCGCTCAAGGCGCTGCGCGACCCCAACTGTTTCACCCAGGTCGTGCAGGCCTGCCCGCTGCAAGCGCATTGGCTAGATGGCACGCCGATCACCGATGTGCTGCCGATGGCCGGAATACTGGATCGCTACCGCCGGTTCGTCATCGACTCCGCTCCCATCGTCACTGGGTTCGCCGCGGTCGGTGATGCGTGGGCCTGCACCAACCCCTCCGCAGGCCGGGGACTGAGCATGGGGCTCATTCACGCTCAACTTCTGCGGAAGGTGGTCCGCGCCTACCTCGACGATCCCGTGTCGTTCGCGCGCGTCTGGGACGAACACACCGAAAAATTCGTCACGCCTTTTTACCGGAATCAAATTGCAGCTGACCGTGCTCGGATCGCCGAAATGAACGCACTGCGCAACGGCTTTGAGCCGCCAGAACGCAAGTCACTGATGGACCGGTTCGTCACCGCGGCCGGTTACGATGCAGACGTCTTTCGCGCGTTGTATGAGACCGTACTGTGCCTGACACTGCCGCAGGAGGTCCTCGCACGGCCTGGCATCAAAGACAAGGTCGACAGGGTGGAAAAAGGTGCTGCAGGACGGATGCCGGGACCGGACCGCCACCAGCTCCTTCGGTTGCTATCCGCTTGAATGCTTCGAGCGCCACATGGCGCGTCGAGGAGACCCCGGAGGGAAACGGGAGTTTCCATGGTCTTTAGCGGCGTGGGTCAGACAGGGTGGCCTCCCAGGCGCGTGCGTAGCGGCGGGCGGTAGGCGGCGCGACATCACGGCTGCGGTAAACGACGTAGGGCCGGGTCAGGTAACCCAGTGGTGCGCTGAAGACGTGGACCAGCCGGGTGTAGGGCCAGACGGCGAGCAGGGTGAGGACCACCAGATTGTGGATTTGGAAATTGATCGGAGCGCTGGCCATCAGTTCTGGGTTCGGGGAAATGGTGAACAGGCTGCGGAACCAGGGTGACACCGTGGCCCGGTAGTCGTAACCGCCACCGATCAAGTTGCTGCCTATGGTGTTCAGCATTCCGGTCACGATCGCGGCCGTCAGCAGCGTGTACATGATCTTGTCGATGCGGGTGGTGGCGCTGCGCACCGCTGGTACGGTGACCCGCCGGTACAGCAGGATCGCCAGCCCCACAACGGTGGCTAGGCCGGACAGCGTGCCGAGTGACACCGACACCACGTGGTAGGCGACGTCTGACACGGCCCACGCAGCGGTCCAGCTCACCGGCACCAAAATGCCCAGCACATGCCCAGCGAGCACCGCGAGCAGCCCGAAGTGAAACAGTGGACTGCCTAGGCGAAGCAGCCTGCTCTCATAGAGCTGCGAGGAGCGGGTGGTCCAGCCGAACTGGTCATGCCGGTATCGCCACAGGTGTCCGAGCAGGAACGAGGTGAACGCCACGTACGGCACGGTCAACCACAACACCGTCGTCACCGCCGCCCTCCTCGCTGCTCGGCGAGCATCGCGTCCATCCCGAACGGCTCCAGGCCTACTTCTTCCTCCGGTGGTCCCTGCGCGGCCAGCTGCGCGACCCGACGCCGGTCGGCGACGTTGAGCTCGGGCAGCGTCGCGCACACCGCGCCGAGCACCGACGCATAGGGAGAGGCGGCCTCCAGCAGCGATTGCCTGAGCAGTTCCATCACCGGCCGGTACTCGACCAGCAACCGCCGGCCGGCCTCCGGATCGACGGTCGCGGCGAACTCCAGCACCACCGCCAGATGATCGGGCAACTCGTGCTCGCCCAGGGTGACGCCTGCCGCCCGGTAAGCATGCTTGAACCGCAGCAGGGCCATGCCCCGTTTGCGGGTGTCACCGTAGGCGTAGTAGGTCAGATGCAGGCAATGCCGACGTCGCAGGTCGAAGGTTTCGACGTAGTGCGCGGCCAGCTGCATCGGCGGTCTACGGCGAATCTCTGCCAGGAACGACACCAGCGCGGTCCCCGCCGGCGCGGGCAGCGCCACCGCCGCGGCCTGCAGCTCGTCGAGCATCTCCAGGGTCTGCTCGGTCGGGTAGTCGAGTAGCAGCGCGGCGATGCGCCACACCAGGCGCTGATCCCGTTGCGCCAGCCCGTCAGCAGATGCCTCGACCTTCCCGCGACGCAGCCAGGTGGCACTCATTGGGTGTGCTCCGCTACCTGCTCGGCATCATCGGAGCTATGCCCATTAGCTGGGAACAGGCCGTTGGCGTCCTTACCGTCCCAGTTGAGCAGGTTGATCCGGTGCGCCTTGTCCACCGGCGCCGCGGCGCCGTTGGTATCGGCTGAGGAGGCGCTGAGATGGAACTTGTCGGCCATGGCGTCGAAGGCGGTCATGCCCGGGCCGCCGTCGGAGTCCAGGCTGCATCCGGTGGCCAGGGCATCCAGCCGGTGGGCATCGGTACCGGCTGCGCTGGGAATGACGTAGCGATGCTCGTACTTCGCGATGGCCAGCAGGCGGTACATCGCCTCGATCTCAGCCGGGCTTAGGCCCACCGACTCGGCAACCTCCGGTCGCATCGGCTCCCCGAGGTTGACCCGGCGCATGTGCGCGCGCATCGCGGCCAGCCGTCCCAACGCGGCGCGGACCGGGCCGGGATCACCTGCGGTGAACAGCTCGGCCAGGTACTCGACCGGGATGCGCAGCGCGTCGATTGCGCCGAACAGGTTGCCGGCGTCTTCGCCGTCGTGCCCGGTGCTCGACAGCACATCCACCACCGGGGATAGCGGTGGCACGTACCAGACCATCGGCATGGTGCGGTACTCCGGGTGCAGGGGCAGCGCCACCTGATAGTCCACGATGAGCCGGTACACCGGGGACGCCTGCGCCGCCTCGATCCACTCCGATGAGATGCCGGACCGCTCCGCCTCGGCCACCACCCGCGGATCGTGCGGGTTGAGGAACACGCCCAGCTGCGCCGGGTAGAGGTCCTGCTCATCGGGTACCGACGCGGCCGCCAGCACCGCGTCGGCGTCGTAGAGCAGCACGCCGATGTAGCGCAGCCGCCCCACACAGGTCTCGGAGCAGACTGTGGGGATGCCCACCTCCACCCGCGGGTAGCAGAACGTGCACTTCTCCGCCTTGCCGGTCTTGTGGTTGAAGTAGATCTTCTTGTAGGGGCAACCGGTGACGCATTGGCGCCAGCCGCGGCAGCGGTCCTGGTCGACCAGCACGATGCCGTCCTCGCTGCGCTTATAGATCGCGCCGGACGGGCACGACGCCGCGCACGACGGGTTGAGGCAGTGCTCGCAGATCCGCGGCAGGTAGAACATGAACGTCTGCTGGAACTCCAGTTTCACCTGCTCGGACACCTTGGCCAGCAGCGGGTCACGGCCGATCTGCTCGGGGCCGCCGCCCAGATCGTCGTCCCAGTTCGCGCCCCAAGTGATCGTGGTGTCCGCACCGGTGATCTGCGACTTGGGCCGGGCAGTCGGGGTGGTGTCCGACGGTGGCGCGGACACCAGGTTGTCGTAGTCGTAGGTCCACGGCTCGTAGTAATCGGCGACGGTCGGCAGGTCCGGGTTGGCGAAGATGTTCAGCAGTCGCTTGACCCGCGAGCCCGAACGCAACGTCAGCCGGCCGCGTTTGGTCAGCGTCCAGCCACCCTTCCATCTGTCCTGATCCTGGTACTGCCGCGGGTACCCCTGCCCGGGCCGGGTCTCTACGTTGTTGAACCACACGTACTCGACGCCGCCGCGGTTGGTCCACGCCTGCTTGCAGGTGACGCTGCAGGTGTGGCAGCCGATGCACTTGTCCAGGTTCATCACCATGGCCAGCTGTGCCATCAGTTTCATCAGTAGGTCACCTCCTGGCTGCGGCGGCGGATGGTGGTGACCTCATCGCGCTGGTTGCCGGTCGGGCCGTGGTAGTTCAGCGCGAACGACTGCTGGGCGTAGCCGCCGATCAGGTGCGTCGGCTTGATCATCAGCCGGGTCAGTGCATTGTGGATGCCACCGCGCTTGCCGGTCTTCTCGATGCGCGGCACGCCCATGGTGCGTTCCTGGGCGTGGTACATGAACACGGTGCCCTCGGGCATCCGGTGGCTGACGATCGCCCGGGCCACCACCACACCGTTGCGGTTGATCGCCTCGATCCACTCGTTGTCCGCCACGCCGATCTTGGCGGCGTCCACGTCGGACATCCAGATCGCCTGCCCGCCGCGGGACAGCGTCAGCATGTGCAGGTTGTCCTGGTAGGCGGAGTGGATTGACCATTTCGAGTGCGGGGTCAGGTACCGGACGGTGACCGCGCGATGCCCGTTGCTTTCGATCGCACCGACAGTGGGCTCGCCGAACAATGCCGTCATGTCCAGCGGCGGCCGGAAGATCGGCAGCTGCTCGCCGAGTTCGGCCATCCAGTCGTGGTCGAGGTAGAAGTGCTGCCGCCCGGTCAAGGTGTGCCACGGCTTGAGCCGTTCGGTGTTGATGGTGAACGGGGAGTAGCGCCGGCCCCCGGCCTCGCTACCCGACCACTCCGGTGACGTGATCACCGGCACCGGGCGGGACTGGGTGTCGGCGAAGGTGATCCGTTTGCCCTCGCTCTCGGCGGCGAGGTCGGCGAGAGCGGTCCCGGTGCGCCGCTCCAGGGTGCGAAAACCCTCGGTGGCCAGCCGTCCATTGGTGGTGCCGGACAGCGCCAGGATGGCCTCCGCGGCATGGGTGTCCTTGGCCAGCGACGGCCGCCCGGCGGCGCGCCCGGAGCTGATCGCTCCATTGACCGCTCGGAGGTAGTCCACCTCGGCGTCCGGGTGGACGGTGACGCCCTTGGTAGTCAGGCCGACGCGCTCGACGAGGGGGCCGAGCGCGGCCATCTTCTCGCCGATCGCCGGGTAGTCGCGCTCCACCACGATCAGCCTTGGCATCGTCTTGCCGGGGATCGGCTCGCACTCGCCGGCTTTCCAGTCCCGCACCCGGCCGCCGGGCTGCGCGGTGGCATCGGCGGTGTCGTGCAGCAGTGGCACCGCCACGATGTCCTGGCGCACCCCGAGGTGTTTGTCAGCCAGCCAGGAGAAGCCCCGCGCGATCCGGTGGAAGGCCTCGAAATCGGTCTTGGTCTCCCATGGCGGGGAGATCGCGGGGGAGAAGGCGTGCACGTAGGGATGCATGTCGGTGCTGGACAGATCGTGCTTCTCGTACCAGGTGGCGGCGGGCAGCACGATGTCGGAGAACAGGGTGGTGCTGGTCATCCGGAAATCCAGGGACAGCAGCAGGTCGAGCTTGCCCACCGGCGCCTCGTCGCGCCAGGTGAGCTCGGCGGGGCGCACCCCGTCGCTGCCGGTGGCCTGCAGGTTGGAGTCGGTACCCAGCAGGTGGCGCAGGAAGTACTCGTTGCCCTTGGCCGAGGAACCGAGCAGGTTGGCCCGCCACACGGTCAGGCAGCGCGGGAAGTTCTCCGGCGCGTCGGGGTCCTCGCAGGCGAACCGCAGGTGCCCGGTGGCCAGCCCGTCGACCACGTGTTCGGCGGCGGGCTTGCCCAGGCGTTTCGCCTCGTCGGCCAGGTCCAGCGGGTTGCGGTTGAACGTCGGGTAGCTGGGCATCCAGCCCAGCCGGCTGGCCAGCGCAATGTTGTCTGCCGCGGTTCGTCCCGCGAAGCGCCCCTGCGCCAGTGGGGAGGCCATCACCTCGGCGGTGAACGGGTCGTAACGCCACTGGTCGGTGGCCAGGTACCAGTAGATGGTGCCCTGCATCTGCCGCGGTGGGCGCTGCCAGTCCAGGCCGAAGGCCAGCGTCGACCAGCCGGTGATCGGCCGGCATTTCTCCTGGCCGACGTAGTGCGCCCAGCCGCCGCCGTTGACCCCTTGGCAACCGGTGAGCATCACCAGCGCCAGGAACGATCGGTAGGTCTGGTCGGAGTGGAACCAGTGGTTGGTGCCTGCGCCCATGAGGATCATCGACCGGCCGCCGGATCGCTCGGCGTTGTCGGCGAACTCCCGACCGATCCGCTCCGCCTTGGCCGCCGGCACCCCGGTGATCGGCTCCTGCCAGGCCGGGGTGTAGGGCTGCTCGGCGTCGTCATAACCGGTTGGCCAGCTGCCCGGCAGGCCCGGCCGGCTTACCCCGTACTGCGCCAGCAGCAGGTCGAACACCGTGGTGACGAGCTTTCCCGCAACAGTCCGGGTCGGTACCCCGCGGCGCAACACGCCAGGCGCAGCGGTGTCAAAGCGCGGCAGGCTGACCTCCGCGACCTCACCGCCGCCATAGCCGCTCAGCAGCGGATCCACACCGCGCAGGTCGAGATTCCAGCAGCCTTCGCCCGAGCGGATGAACCGGTGGCCCAGCGAGCCATTCGGGATAACCGCGGCCGCGCTGTTCGCATCCAGGAGCACGGTTTTGGACTGCGCACCTTCCTCCTGGGCACCTTCGCCGGTATCGCCCAAATCGGCCGCGGTGAGGAACTTGCCGGGCAGGTATGCGTCGCCCCGCTGTTCCAAGGTGATCAGGAATGGGAGGTCGGTAAAGCGTTTGAGGTAGTCGATGAATCGCGGCGTCTGGCGATCGATAAAGAACTCTTTGAGGATCACATGCCCCATGGCCATGGCCAGCGCGGCGTCGGTACCCGGCCGTGCCGGCAGCCACTCATCGGCGAATTTGGTGTGATCGCCGTAGTCCGGGGATACCACCACAACCTTTTGACCGCGGTATCGCGCTTCGGTCATGTAGTGCGCATCCGGGGTGCGGGTAACCGGAACGTTGGAGCCCCACATGATCAAATATCCGGCGTCGAACCAATCGGCGGACTCAGGCACGTCGGTTTGATCGCCGAAAACTTGCGGCGATGCCTCCGGAAGGTCGGCGTACCAGTCGTAGAACGACAGCATGGCGCCGCCGATCAGCGAGATGAATCGGGCTCCGGCGGCGTGGCTGACCATCGACATCGCCGGAATAGGCGAGAATCCGGCGATCCGGTCGGGACCGTAACATTTGATGGTGTGTACATGTGCCGCCGCGGCGATCTCGGCGGCCTCCCACCATTCGGCGCGGACGAAGCCACCCATGCCGCGCGCCGCTTTGTAACGGCGAGCTTTCTCGGGATCGTCGGCTACGTCGGCCCATGCCAGCACCGGATCCTTGAGTCGTTGCTTCGCCTCCCGGTACAACTCCAGCAGCGTGCCCCGCACGTAGGGGTAACGAACTCTGGCCGGCGAGTAGGTGTACCAGGAGAACGACGCACCCCGCGGGCAACCGCGGGGCTCGTACTCGGGCTTGTCCGGCCCGATCGACGGGTAGTCGGTCTGCTGCGCTTCCCAGGTGATGATCCCGTCTTTGACATAGATTTTCCACGAACACGAACCGGTGCAGTTCACCCCGTGTGTTGAGCGCACCACCTTGTCGTAAGCCCAACGGTCCCGGTAGAAGACGTCCGCGGATCGGCCACCGATTTGGTGGACGGTGCGCAGATCGGCCGAGGTGTCCCCGCGCTGAAAATGCCTGCCGAGGCGCAGCAGTAAATCGTCGAATGCGGTGTCGATGCCGGCATTCGGACGGACATCACGGGTATCGGCCACGGTCGCCACCTCTTTGGGCGGTAATTCACGTCGGTGGGCTGGTCCGCTCACCCTAGAGGGTGGTTTCATTGCTGTTCAAGAAGGCTGAAGGTACTCACATGGCCGCACCGATGACGGTGCGGTGGCCGTAACATGACGGTCATGTCACAAATTGTCCAGGCAAGCTCCTTGCGGGACGATGACGTGCCAAGATGAGCGCTCCACCGAAGCCTTCAAGTCCTGTGGGTGAGGTGGCTCACGGTTTTCCGTCGCAACCGTTTCTTACTGCTTTACAAATCGTAACACGCCGGTTACCTCACGTTGAGTGATCGATAACGCTTCTCGCCGCACCCTCCCCGGGGCTCCTCCGTGCTGCGTTATTCAGCGCGCGAGATACCTGCGCTGGCTCCGGCTCGCGTCATTGGCATTATTGACTGGCTGAATCCGCTTAGCGAGGGTCCGTCGGATCGTGAAATCGGCGGTAGTAAGGAAACGCGGTCGATGCCATTGCGCACAGTTATTCGTTTCGGTCGGTCAGGACCACACTTCATGATCACTGAAAGTGGGCGCGCACTGTGCAACGTTGCACGCTGACCGCTCACTTTTGGTGATCATGCCGTCCGCTCGTTTGCTCGTGGGGCCCCGCTCTGCGTGGCCCGGTAGCGGCGCATGGGTACCCGCCCGTTATCGGCGAGCACGCCCTCGGCGCGTAGCCGGCTCAGTTGCTCCGCGGCGAGATGCGGGGCGGGGCTGCCGCCGGCGCGAAGTACCCGGTGCCACGGAAGGTCCTGGCCGTCCTCGGCCAGAATCCGTCCTACCAGCCTCGCCCGGCCCGGCAGCCCAGCGCGGGCCGCGACCTCTCCGTAGGCCAGCACTGAGCCCGCCGGGATGAGCGCTACCACCTCTCGCACCCGCTCCACGGTCTCGAGCTCCATCGCCCCATCCTCCCCGCGGGAACGCAAGACAGATGTCGCCAGGTGTAACGCTTCGCCACAGGAACCGATTAGAACCGAGCCGAGCTGATCCTTAGGCAAGCCTAAGGATCATAAACCTAGGACCCTAACCGCCCGCGTCGTCAACACCGCGGCCACGCTGCGCAGCGCTCTGGCGGCCTACGCTTTGGCAAGGAACGACGCGACGCGCAAGACCGCTTTACAGGCGGTGGCCCTGGCCCAGCAGACATTCGTGGGCCAGTTCTGGACCGATCCGGCGCTGCAGTCATTCCTGGCCTCACTGCCCACCTGACACTCGACGGGGCGTGGCTCGGCTGACGTCCCGGGCATGATCGCTGTTTGGGTGCGTTACGCGACAGAAAAGAGGCTGTTGCCTAATCGAAGTCCCGGCGTGGAAGCCACTTGTGGATCTTGATTGTTGGGAGGATCTGGGGGTGGCGAAGGGGTATCGGCCGGTGCGGCGTGATCAGGAATTCTTGTTGCCGCCGCGGATGGTGGACTGG
>DASUVX010000130.1:0-41993 GCA_036378735.1 Pseudonocardiaceae bacterium
TGACCTTGCGTCCCAACTGGTCAAGCCAACCACGTAGGTCACCACCGGCGACGGTGGACCCGATCCGGTCCCGCTCGGCCGCGACCTGTTCGGCCCAGCCGGCCACCGTGAAGTGGGCTTCGATCAGCACCATGCTCGCTACCCGGTGCGGGTACCTGACCGCAAAGCTCAACGCCACGGTTCCGCCGTAGCTGTTGCCGACCAGGTGAACCGGTCCGTCAATGCCTAGCGCGTCGAGCAGACCGGCGAGGTCGGCGACCGAATCGGCCACCTGGTAGCCGGTGCTTGGCCGTTCCGACAGCCCGTGCCCGCGCAGGTCGTACAGGATGACTTCAGCGCCGGCCTGAGCTACTGGGTTGGCCAGCGTGTAGTAGTAGCTCGACATGTTGTCCATGCCGAGCCCATGGATGAATACCACCGGCTGGGTTGATGTGTGCGGTCGGTGACTCGGGGCGAGGCGCTGGACGTGCAGCCGCACGCCGTTCGCGACGATCTCAGGCATCGACGGTCACCGCAGTCGTGGGGTTGAGACGGCCCGCGATGTAGGTGACCACCTCCCCGACCGTCATGTCGATGATCTCGTTGAGGCTTTTATCCGCAAGAAAGGTGACGAAGTCGATTCGATCGCCGTAGTGGTCGGCGAGCATCGCGGACAACTTGACGAATTCGATGCTTTCTAGTTCGAGATCCGCTTCAAATGCCGTGGCCATACCGATATCGAGACTCAGTGCGTACTCAGCGCCGATGATGTCGATCAGCATGGCTCGAACGTCGGCCAGGACCTCGTCAGGTGTCATCAAGTTGCCCCCTCCTGTGTGCGCTGTAGTTGCTCGGATTGCAGACCTGCCACCCCCGGCGAGGTCCAGGCCACTGCGTACGGCTCGGGTTCAGCGCCGACCGTGGTGTGCACCCACCGGTCTGACGCTGCCTGTCCGGTCACTACCAGCATCCGATCTCCCTCAACCCGCTCGACGACGAATCGATGCGGACGCCCGCCCAGCCCCGTACCTGCTGCTTTGGCGACAGCCTCCTTGGCGGCCCAGAACCGGGTCACCCAGCTTGAACGGGTTTGGTCCGACGAACACAGCGTGGCGAGCAGATCACGTTCGGCGGCGGTGAGGATTGCGGTGACCGTGCTGTCATCCCGGTTGTGGATCTGTTCAATGTCGATGCCCACTCCGAGATGCGCAGCGCGCGGGCCGTCAGGCGGACCGACGAGTGCCGCTGCCAGTGATCCGGTGTGCGCGAGAGAAACTTGCGGTGGGTCGTCGAAGGGGCCCGTAACCATAGGCCGTCCCGCCGCGTCGTTGGTGACGGTGATTTCGGCCGGGAAGACTGGGCCGGCGCCCGCATCCCAGAGCCACTGGCGAACCGCATCCTTAACCGCGATGCGACCGAGCAGCCACTGCCGCGCCGCTCGCGGGGTGCGGCGGTGGTACTCCGCGCGCTCGTCGGCGCCCAGATAGCGGCGCATGAACAGTTCCCGCGTCGCTGGATCCGGCCACGGATCCGCAACCAGGAACCACCCACCGCTCTGAGGTTGGGCGATCCGGTTACGTTCCGGAAACAGGAAGGCCGGAAAGGTCACGTCGTCGGTGGCGAACCGACGGCCGCGCCACCGCTCGACATGCGCCCACAGCCGACCGTCCGACCGCCGCAGCTCGGCCTCAGCGATGACTTCGCTGGCGGACAACGAACAGATCCGCACAACGCAGCGAACCGGCTCACCCAGTTGGGGAGCAGGACCGTAGTAGCGCACCTGCTCGATCCCGGCCGGAAATGCGAGCCGATCTTTTCCAGCTTGCATCATCACCCAGAAGCCGAGTAGCTGTCCGGCGTTGTCGAGCAGCGCTCCGGGCGCCGACGGGACCCGCAGCTTGCCGACGATTCCGTCATCAGCAACCGGACCAAGCTCGGTGACACCTTGGAAGGCCGGACCGTGGAACATCCATCTATTGCGGTAAAGGTCGCGGGCCGTGACCGTGCACGGTCGTTGGCGCGTAAGCGGCCGATCAGGCAGCTGCGGCGTAGGCGGGTAGCTCTCGGCGAGCAGGACGGTGCCGCGCGCGTAGCCCTCGAGCACTACAGTGACGTTGCCGTCCGCATTGAGAGATGCGTTGGTCGTGACGGTGACCGGTGGGGCGACCGCAAGCCAACGCAGCGCTTGCACATCCCTGATCCCCACAACAGTCCGTTCCGGACTGTGTGCTTGGGCAGCGTTGGCCATCAGCTCGAGGACGGTGGCCAGGGGCACCACCGGATACCTGTCCGATGGCTCAGACCAGCCCTGCGGCTGTCGGTAGAAGCAGTGATCGGCAAGGTATGGCATGGTGGCCAGGGACAGCTCTCGCGCCGTGCTGACCTGGGAGACGGTCGTCTGTGCCCACAAGTTGACAACCTCTGTAGCCGTGGTTGTGGCTTCGCGCAGCACCGCATCGAATTCGGCCAGCACTGGGTGGTGAGCCGCGGCGGGGAGCTCCGGCACCGCAGGTGCGCTCACAGCCCGGGCGACGGTGGGTACCGCATAGCCACGTCGAACAAGCGGCGCACCTAGACCCAATGTTACGGCCTGCCCGTGGGAAGAGTGTGCCCTAGTGAGCAGCCGGTCGAATCGTGGTGACCACCCCTCCGTCCATAATGCCGCGATGACCCGCCGAAGTTGGTCCACGCCGGATCGCCGTGGGGTGTTTGCGGTGACCGCGAGATGCGGCACGCCGGTGAGGGCGTCAGTGACGAAGGCAGGCACGCTTCCCGAGCCGACCTGTACGAAGGCGCGCACGCCTACTTCATAGAGGCGCCGGATGAGCGGGCCGAAGCGAACGGGTTCTACGAGGTGGCGGGCGGCGAGCTCGCGGATGCGGTCTGGGTCGTCAGGGTAGAGGTCGATGGTGGTAGCCGACCAGATCGGACAGACCGGGGATCGTACGGGCAAGCTGCTGAAGGTGTTCAGAATCTGGCGTAGATAGGGTGCGAGCATCGGTGAGTGGAAGCCGGACTGGAACGGGAGGACTTGACCAGCTACCCCGGTCGCACGTAGCCGGTTCACCACCGTGAGTACTGCGGCCTGCTCGCCGCAGATCATCGACTGATGTGGGCAGTTGTCGTGTGACACCACAACGTTATCCACCCCGCTGATCGCCTCGGTGGCTTGTTGCGCTCCGCAACCGAGCGCGGCGAAGACCAAACCGGGGACGCGCAGCGTGGCTGGGTTAAATGATGCGATGAACTCCTCGAGCGCACGGGGCGGATGCACGCCGGCGGCCGCCATCGCGTTCCATTCACCGATGCTGTGCCCGGCGATTACGTCCGGTACCACGTTCACCTCGCGCAACGCCGCGTTGAGTAAGCGGCCGACGGTGAAGACGCCCAGACCATGCCGCCCGAGGTCGCTGGTATCGCCGAGGTGAGGACGGTCCAGGCCGAAGTGATCGGCGACATCGTCTACTCTTGGGTCAAATCCCTGCTCCAATCCCGGAAAAACGAACGCCAGCTGTCCTAGCGGGGATTGCCGGTGTAACGGGGTCGGAGTGAACCAAATGTCGTCGCGGCCTCGCCACGGCGCGCCCTGTTCGGTGATCCTGCGCGCCAGCGCAAGCCGGCGCCGGGTGGGCGCGATGATCGCCAGCCGGCAAGGGCCGCCCTCTGGCGGGGTGGCAGCATCATCGCGGTCGAGCAGGACGGTGTCCGGCGCTTGGAGTTGCCCGGCCAACTCGACTGGAGTGGGTGCGGCCAGGAGGAGCACCCGCTCGGGACCTAAGTGACGCGCTTGTTGCCACCGCCGGACTTTTGGTGTCTGTTCCAGAACAGTGGTCACCTCGACCGGCTCAGCCATCCTGCGCGACCTCGAAGGCTCCAACTTCAAACGCAGCCGGGTCTGCGCACATGTACACCACCTGCGGCTCGGTGCCGCCGGCCAGCTCGGCGAGCAAGCAGGCGACACCGTCCTCGGGCTCGATCAGACCAATGCCTCGCCTGGCGTACTCGCGCTCGAGCTCGGCAGAGACCATCCCGGTCCTGTTCTCGAACGCCGCCCATGGCCCCCAGTCCACCGCGACCACCCGGCCGCAGGCCCGCGGCGTCCAGATCCGAGCCAAGGTGTCGAGCGCGTCGTTCGCCGCGGAGTAGTCGGCCTGCCCGCGGTTGCCGAATACGCCCGACACGCTGCCGAACAACACCAGGAACCTGAGGTCCCCGCGGGCCGCCTCAGCCAGCGCCCGTGCTCCGTTGACTTTGGTCTCCCACACCCGGGTGAAGTCCTCGGCAGTTTTGTCGACGAGCAGCCGGTCAGCGAGAACCCCCGCGCCGTGCACGATTCCGTCGAGCCGGCCATGCCGCTGGTACACGTCATTCACCAGCGCGGTGACCGACGCCGGGTCGCGGACATCGACCGCCGAATAGCGGACCGAGGAGGCCAGTGCGCCCAACTCGCCTAGCGTCGTACGGATCTCCCGCTCGGCGAGCAGCCGGCTGGCCGCTGCTTCAATCGCAGCTGGGGTGCCGCCCCTGGACTGGGCGAGTAGCCGCCGCAACGTCACGCGGTCAGCTGCCGCTGCGGTTACCGGCTCCTCATCGCTGTCCGGTAGCGGAGTGCGACCGACCAACTCCAGGTGGCAGCCGCTCGCGCGGGCCAGGCCGACCGCCACCCGTGCGGTGATGCCGCGAGCACCACCAGTCAGCAGTATCACCGACTCTGGCCCTAGCTCGGCAACGCCTCCCGCCCTGGACTCCAGCGGCGCGGGCACGACCTGCAAGGTGACTCGTTCACCGGCCGTGTACCCCACCGCAGTCGGCGCATCACGAGTGAGCAGCTCGGTGAGCAGGTGCCCAGCTAGGTGGGCCGGCTCTTCCTTCGGGTCCACATCGACGACCCGGACGAACCGATCGGGAAACTCCCGTGCGATTGTGCGCACCAGACCCGCCAGGCCGACTCCGGCGACACCGTTGGGGTTGTCCGTCCGAGCGAAGCGGCCTCCGGAACCGGTAACGACGAGCAGCTGGCTAACGCCACCGCGGATGGCATCGCGGAGTGCGATGAATCCATCCGGGAGGATCGCTGCCCGAGCCCGATCCAGTGCGGCGAGATACACCAGTGCATCGGTTCTTGTCTCGTGGGCGACCTGGTCCATGCCGAGCAGGCGTACCTCGGCGCCGTGCTGTTCCAACAGCACGGACAAATCCAGCGCGATGCCTCCGCCGTCACCAACAATGGTGACCCGCCGGCCGGCCATCGACGTCTTCGGACCGCCAGGGTGCAGTGGCAATGGGGCGGCCTCGACGAGGTAACGCCGCGCGCGCCGACGTGTGCTGGATTGAACGTGGGCGGCTGGTGCAGGGTTGGCCGGTGATTGCATGCCAAGCCGGTTGACGATCCAGTCCACGATGCTGCGTAGGGTGCGAAGCCGGCTCAGCTCCTCGGCCACCGAGTCATCCAGCGAGCTGCCGGTGCGAGCCAGCCCAAGCTGGTCAGTGAGCAGGCCGACCAGCTCAGTACGTTTGATCGAGTCGATACTGAGGTCTGCCTCCAGATCGAGGTCAGCTCCGAGCATGTCCACCGGGTAGCCGGTTCGGTCGCTCACCAGGTTCCGCACGGTGGCCAGCACCGCGTCGGGCGTCAGCTCAGCCGGTTCGACCTGTTCTGGGGAAGCAAATTCGACCCTCGTATTGATCGTTGCGTCCGGCGCTGGGGCGAGCTGCGCGGTAGGGACTGGCACCACAGCTGTGGGCGGCGAGCCGGGACCCGGTATTCCGGCAGGCGCCGGAGCGGTACCGAGGTAACCCAACATGATCTCGCGTTGGGCAGCGACGAGCTCCCTGGTGTTGCGCAGGAACTCCAGTACGGCCGCCTCCCGCCCGGTTGTATTGCCAGCGCTGGACGCTGACTGGGGGATTGGTGCAGCCACCTGCTGGGCTGGACGCAACCCACCCCGGAGGTATTGCCCATCAGCGGTTTTGACCAGATGGCCGTTGACCACCCATCCGGCGCGGCGAGGAGCGCTGGAACCCGGCACCGGTGTCGACATCGAAGCCGGCACGGGGCGGGCATCCCGGCCGTGGAAAAGGCCGGCCGGATCGATCGGTACGCCGGCTACGGCTAGCTCGGCCAGCGCCAGCAGCAGTCGCCGCAGTCCGGGCTCGCCCGGTACATCTGTGCAGACAGAGGTGTGCGGCCGGCCGGTCAGGATCTCGTCGACCAGTCTGGTGAGCACGCGCCCTGGGCCCGCCTCGACGAAGACCCGCACTCCAGCCGCGTACATCGATTCGACTTGCTCGACGAACCGGACCGGTTCAGCGACGTGCGCAGCCAGCAGTGCCCGGATGGAGCCGGGGTCGCCCGGATAGGGCGCAGCTGTGGTGTTGGACCATACCGGTAGCCGCGGCGAACCGAGAGCCCGGCGACCCAGCTCAGCAGCGAAGGTCCGGGTGGCTGTGGCTACCACCGGGCTGTGGAACGCGCATGCCACAGGGATCCGCGTGCCGGTCAAGCCGCCCTCAGCCAGCAGTCCCAACGCGGCCTCCACTGCCGGAGCAGGGCCGGAGATTACTGCCTGGCCTGGCGCGTTGTGGTTGGCTACCACGACCGGTCCGTTCCCGAGCACGGCCCGCACCTGCTCAGCGGTGGCGGTGACCGCGGCCATCGTGCCGGGCTCGGATCCGGCCGCCGCGAGGATGGCCTGTCCCCTCAGCTCGCTGAGTTCCAGCAGCTCGCCGGTGCCCACCGCGCCGGCCGCGGCGAGCGCGACCAGCTCGCCGTAGCTGTGTCCTCCCAGGTGGTCCGGTTGCACGCCCAGCGAGGTGAGCAGTTCATGCATGGCCAACCCGGCGATGCCTAGCGCCGGCTGGGCGACCCGGGTGTCGGTCAGTGCTGCTCGCTGCCGCGCTGACTCCTGCTTTCCAAACGCGGTCGGCGGAAACATCGCGCCGGCCCACCGGCCGCCAAGCTCCAGGAATTGGCGCAGCCGTGGGAACGCTACGAAAAGGTCGGCCAGCATGCCGGGCCGTTGGCTGCCCTGCCCGGGGAACAGGAAGGCGATCTGACCCGCGGCGTCAGCATTCTCCGATGCGACGAATACACCGTCAGCCGCGGTACCTGCCCGCGCCGACTCCAGCTTTGTGGCGAGGTCGTCCAGGTCCTTGGCCACGACGGCCGCCCACACCCGGTTGCGACCGGACGCGTCCGAAAGGCACCGGGCGAGATCCCGCAACCGCCACGGCCGGCCGGCGGCGTCGTTGGACGCGAGCAGCGCGGCTAGCTGGTCCATCCTCGTGATCGCCGTATCCCTGTCCAGCCCGGTGAACAGGAACAGCTCCGCTGGCCAGGCGTCGAGCCCGTGCCGCGGTTCGGGCGCCCCGTCATATGAGGTGAGCACGGCGTGAAAGTTTGTGCCGCCGAACCCGAAGGCGCTCACCCCCGCAACTCGGCGTGCTGAGGAGGTCCAGGGCCGCGCAGTGACATCAAAGGCGAACGGACTGCTCTCGCGGTGCCAGTACTGGTTGGGCTCTCGCAGCTGGCTGGTCGGTGGACGTACTCCGGCGTGCACTGCGCGCGCCGCTTTGATCAGTCCGGCGAGCCCCGCAGCGCACTTGGTGTGTCCGATCTGGGATTTCACCGAACCCAGCGTGCAGCTGCCGCTCGGTGTGCCGGCCGCAGTGAACAACTCGGTCAACACTGCCAGCTCGGTGCGATCGCCGACCACGGTGCCGGTGCCATGCGCCTCCACCAAGCCGACGTCGGCTGGTGAGATCTCGGCCATCTGGTAGGCGCGCTCGAGTGCTCGGCGCTGACCGTCGGGACGGGGTGCGGTCAGCCCCAGCGAGCGCCCGTCGCTGGCCGAACCGATACCCTTGATCACCGCGTAGATCCGGTCGCCGTCGCGTTCCGCGTCGGTCAGCCGCTTGAGCACTACGCACGCCACACCCTCGCCGAGCGCGATGCCGTCGGCAGAGGCGTCGAACGGCCGGCACCGGCCGGTCGCCGAGAGCGCTCGCACCGAGGCGAACATCAGGTAGTCATGGATGCTGTTATGCACATCGGCGCCACCGGCCAACACCATGCTGCTGATACCAGCCCGCAGTTCCTTGCAGGCGAGGTCGATGGCGGCCAGCGAGGAAGCGCACGCGGCATCGACCGTGTAGTTGGCGCCGCCGAGATCGAGCCGGTTGGCGATCCGACCAGCAATCACATTGGCCAGCACCCCGGGAAAGGAATCCTCGGTCAGTGCCGGCAATTGCTCGTCCAGCTCCGCCGGCAGTGCTCCGTGATAGGCGGGGTAGAGGGAACGGAATCCATACGCACCGGCGAGATCGGCACCCGCCTCCGCGCCAAAGATCACCGAGGTGCGTTCCCGCTCGAAGGGCCGCGCCTCATATCCGGCATCGCGCAGCGCACGAGCAGCTACCTCAAGCGCTAGCAGCTGAACTGGTTCGATGCTGGCCAACGCAGTCGGCGGAATGCCGTAAGCCAGCGCGTCGAATGGGACTTCCGGAAGGAAGCCACCCGAGCATGCTGCTTTCGGATACACTGCCGGGTCCCACCGCTCTGGAGGAACGTCGGTCACCGCATCTACCCCGGCCAGCACATTGGCCCAGAACTCGACCAAGTCGTCAGCGCCGGGAAATATCCCGGCCATGCCTACGATCGCGATGTCCAACGGCTGTGCTGACGAGCGAGCTGCATGGACGGGTTCGTTGATCAGCTCGGCGGCCCGCGCCGTAAGCAAGGCAGACGCAGCCTCGGTCACCTCAGCATGCAACGCTTCAATCGTCGTGGTCGCGCCGCGCAGGGTGGCCACCTCACCGAGCATGACCATGCCCTCTTGATGTTGCACCTGCTCATTCACCGAGACCAGCGCGTCACCGTCGCGGCGCAAGCCCTTGCTAGCGATCCGCAACCGACCTAGGTTCAGTTGCTCCAATTCCGCCCACACCTGGTCCCGTGGCAACCCGGCCGCCGCCAACCGCGCCTTGGTCTCGGTGAAGGCGCGCACATACGGCGAATCCGAGCAGCGGACGGCGTGCCCGGGCGCGGTCTCTAACAGCACGGTGCTCGCACAGGCCAGCGCCGCCTTCTGATATCCGGGAGCGATTGCGCCGGCGGCGACCGCTTGCGCAGTGAACAGGTACGCGGTGCCCATCAGCACCCCGACCTGAGCACCTCGCTCGACCAGCGGCGCGGCCAGTGTCGCCACCATCGCCGCTGACCGCTCATCGTGAATGCCGCCGGCGAACCACACCTTCAACTCGCTGGCGCAGCCGTGTGCGTCGTGGTAGTCCAGCAGCCGCTGCAACTGCATCTCCCACAGCGGGAAGCTGGCCAGCCGCCCGACATGACCCCCGCACTCCCGGCCTTCGAACACGAACTTGCGGGATCCCTCGGCCAGGAATCGATCCAGCAAGCTCGGTGAGGGGACGTGCAGGAACGTCTCGATACCGGCCGCCTCCAACGGCGCCGCCTGAGCCGGGCGTCCTCCGGCGATCAGCGCATACGGTGGCCGCACCTGGTGCACGGCCGCCAGCTGCGCCTCACGCAGTTCCGGTGGGACGAAGCCAAGAATTCCCACCCCCCATGGCCGCCCATCGAGGGCGGCAGCAGTCTGTTCCAGCAATGCCCGGGTCTGGTCACCATCGCTCAACGCCAAGGCCAGAAAGGGAAGCCCACCGGCCGCTGCCACGGCCGCGGCGAACCCGGCCTGATCACTGACCCGAGTCATCGGACCCTGCACCACCAGGGGGCGCCAGCCTTGCGCCGCTTGCGACTGGGCGCTGCGCGACGCTTCGGTGATCGCTGCGCGGACCGCCGCGACCACGCCACCCGCAGTGACGTACTGCCGAGCCAACGGACCGGCGAGTGCACCGTCTTGGCCGATGGGAAGGGCACCAAGATGCCGGGCGCCTAACCGGGAGGCAACTGACTCGGGATCCACTACCGGCAGGTCCGGCCGCGTGAAAAGGCGGTGATCACCGATGACTGCGGTCTCGGTGCCGTCCATCACCCGGATTGCCGCGGCGACCTCGGCCGGGAGATCGGCCTCGGTCACCAGTGCCAGCTGCGCGTCCAGTACTACCCCCGCCGCGCCACCGGCGATGGCCGCGGCAGCTGTGTGCGGTCCGATGCCGCCGGCCGCCCAGATGGGGATCTCGATCAGAGGGTCCGCCAACAGCTGCTGGAGCAGCACGAACGTCGTCGTGATACCGACTCGGCCGCCTGCTTCGGCGCCTTTGGCGATCAACCCGGCCGCTCCAGCCTGAATCGCGGTATGCGCTTGTGCCACCGAAGTGACCTCAATGAACACCCGCCGACCTGGCGCAGGCGACCACGGTGAACCGGATCCATACACGACCAAATCGACCTGCGCCGGCAGGTCGGCCGGTGATAGCGGGCACCCGGTTGGCAGCCGAACCCCGAACGTGCCAGACCACCACCGGCACACATCCGCCAGTGCCGCCTGTGCCCGCACCAGATCTCGGCCCAGGTCCAGGACGCCCACCGAGCCGGCTCGCGCGAGCGCCACCACAAGAGCGGCGTTGGGTTCCTCGAACGGAGTGATCCCTACCACCAGTTCTCGGTCCTTCAGCCTGCTCATCCTCGGCTTTGTCCTTCCTGTACGCGGGCAAATCCGGTAGTCCGTACTTGTCGCCGGCCGTTGCGGGCACATCACAGTGCGCAGGCTTTGGATGACCCGGGTGGTCCCCCCCTCGGTGATCACCCGGGTCGGCCAGATGATGCGGCAGCGAACGATCAGGCCACCTGGCGAAGGTGAACGGTGTCGCGCTTGCCGCTACGGCGTAGCTCGGTTCGCTATCGCTGACGTCGACTCGGTGACCACGAGAAATGCAACCGCCATTGTCGCCAGCACGGCCAGGCCCCCCTTGCCCTAACGTACCCAGCTACTGCCCCTCATTCGGGGCTACGGACTTACGATGAGTAACACTAGGTGATAACAGAGGGCTCTACAAGGCCCAATATACGCCGGATGACGTATTAGTACCGACTGGAATGGGGGATTGATACTTACTCAATGGATCCATACTACGTAGGTAGTCCCTGCTTGGTGGTACCAGTGCGGTCGATCTACGTTGTCGCTGGGCTGCTGACCAGGTACACCTGAACACCGACGTTGGGGGAGCGCGCCTTGCGATGGTTGAAGAAGTCGGTGACGGCAGCAGTCGCGGTGACATTGGCCGGTACCGCGGCATGTGCTACGGCCCCACCGTCACCGTCGAGTGCGGGTCCCTGCGCGGTGACCAAGACCGCCAACGTGGCGGTCCCGATGCGCGATGGCACCGTGCTGCGCGCCGATGTGTACCGGCCGGCCAGTTCGCAGCCGGTCCCGGTGATCTTGATGCGTACGCAGTACGGCAAGGAGGCCGCGCAGGTTCAGCCCTCCCGGTATCAGCGTCCGGACTGGTTCGCCTCGCACTGCTACCTCGTGGTGGTACAGGACATCCGGGGACAGTTTGCCTCGGCTGGGACGTTCTCCGAGTTCGCCGACGACCGCAACGACGGCTACGACAGTGTCGAATGGGCCGCAAAGCTGCCCGGTTCGTCCGGAAAGGTCGGTATGTACGGGTCTTCCCACGTGGGCGTGACCCAGTGGATGGCCGCCGAGACCGCTCCGCCGCATCTGACCACGATCGTGCCGGCCAACACGGCGTCGGACTACTACGACGGCTGGACTTACGAGAACGGCGCGTTCCGGCTGAACTTCATCGAGCCGTGGGCCATGGACACGATCGTGCTGTCTGCGGCCAAGAATCGCGGTGACGCCAACGTTGTCCAGCAGCTCACCCACGACGGCGAGGACATCGCCGGCTGGCTGCGGTATACCCCGTACCGAACCTTTCCGCCGTTTCACCCCGGTGACGGCGCAGTGGCGCAGTACTTCTACGACTGGATCTCGCACCGCACCGACGGACCGTACTGGCAGCAATGGGCGCCACAGCAGTACTACCCCAAGATCACTATCCCGGTGTTGCACATCGAAGGCTGGTACGACGCCTTTCTCGCCGGTGGAGTCCGCAACTTCACCGGCATGGTCAGCTCTGGTGGATCAGCTTTCGCGCGCGGCAATCAGCGGATCGTTATCGGCCCCTGGGACCACCTCGGCTGGGGCCGACCCGACAGTCCCGCCGCACCGATGCTCAAGCAGATCGGACCGGTGGCCAATTCCCCGGTGAACGAACTGATGCTGGCGTGGTGGGATCATTTCCTCAAAGGCGTCGATAATGGTGTGAGTAACGGCCCGACGGTCAATTACTTCGAAATGGGCGCCAATGTCTGGAAGACCGCGGCGGCCTGGCCACTGCCCGGCACCCGGTGGACGAACTACTACCTGTCCAGTGACGGGCACGCCTCGTCCCTCATGGGCGGCGGGCAGCTGCTCAGCGCTGCGCCGTCCACCGGGCAGCAGCCTGATAACTACGACTACGACCCGCGCAATCCCGTGCCCAGCGTCGGCGGGCATTCCTGCTGTGCGGCACTGACCGGTTCCCAGGGTCCCTATGACCAGCACGCCGTAGAGCAGCGACCGGATGTGCTGGTGTACACCACCCCGCCGCTGGCCACCGACACCGAGGTGACCGGGCCGGTCAGCGTCACGCTCTACGCCAGCTCGTCGGCACCCGACACCGACTGGACGGCGAAGCTGGTCGATGTGCACCCGGACGGTACTGCGGTCAACATGAACAACGGCATCCAGCGGGCCAGCTTCCGGGAGTCGAGTACCGCACCGACGCCGATCGAGCCTGGCAAGGTCTACCAGTACACCATCACTGTATGGCCGACGAGCAACCTTTTCCGCGCCGGCCACCGGATCCGCTTGGAGATCTCTTCCAGCGACTTCCCCCAGTTCGATCCCAATCCCAACACCGGATCCTGGCTGGGCGAGAGCACGGCGACGCAGGTCGCTCACCAGACCGTCCTGCACGACGCCCAGCACCCGTCGGCGCTGGTCTTGCCCGTTATTCCAGCGTCGGTGTCGGGCAAGTCCAGCACCACCTTCCCGATCAGTACCGGGCGCTGATGCTCGGTTGGAGAACCAGCAGGTCGTTGTCTTTCGTCTCCGCCAGGGCTCTGGCGCACACCAGGCTGAGCAGCGACAGCGCGCACAGCATGATGCCGATGGAGAAACTGCCGAATGCCGCCGCCAATGGCGCGGCGATCAATGGCGGTATCGCGCCTCCCACGATGCCGGCCATGTTGTAGCTGGTGGCAGCCCCGGTGTAGCGGAAGCGGGTGGGAAAGGTTTCCGGCAGCAACGCTCCCACGGGGCCGTAAGCAAGACCCATCAACGCCAGGGTGACGATCACGCTGATCCCGAACGCAATCGGGGAGTGGATGCTGAGCAATGGGAACAGCAGCAGCGACCAGACCACTGCCGCGCCACAGCACAGCACCACCACGGCTCGACGGCCGAACCGGTCGGCAGCGATGGCCGATGCGATAACGCCGGCCGCCATCGCTATTCCCTCGCCGATCCCGATGGAGAGCACGAGAGTCCGGCTCAGGCCGGCGCCTTTGGGACTGGTCCCATAACTGATGAGATAGGTCGTGCCGATGTAGAACAGGGCGAACATCGTGGTCAGCGTCCCGGCTAACAGCAGGATCTGGCGCGGCGCTTGAGTCAATGCCTCCCGCAGCGGGGTGCGCCTTGCCAGTTGCTGCTGTCCCTGGACCTGCCGGAATACCGGCGTCTCGGCAATCTTCAACCGGACATACAGCCCCGCTCCGAGCAACACGACGCTGACCAGGAACGGAACGCGCCACCCGTAGTTGAGGAATGACTGGTCGGTGTTGCCGAGGGTCAGCCCGGTCACCAGGAAAGTAGCGCTGGACAGCGCCAGCGCGATCGGCGTTCCGAGCTGCGGAAACATCGCGTACCAGCCTCGCCGCCCTGGCGGCGCGTACTCGGCGGCGAGCAGCGTTGCGCCGGCCCACTCCCCGCCGACCGCGAGGCCCTGCCCGAACCGCAGCACTACCAGCAGGATGGGTGCTGCGATCCCGATCGTCGCCGCACCGGGCAGCAGCCCGATGAGCACCGTCGCGGTGCCCATGAGCAGCAGCGTCGCGATGAGTGTCTGTTTGCGGCCGTACCGGTCGCCGTAGTGCCCGAAGATCATAGCGCCGACCGGTCGGGCGACGAATGCCACCGCAAAGGTGGCAAAGGACGCTGCCGTGCCGGCGGTGGAACCCAGCGCGGGAAAGAAGACTTTCGGGAATACCAGCGCGGCGGCCGTGCCGTAGCTAAAGAAGTCGTAGAACTCAATGGTGGTACCCACACAGCTGGCGAGCGCCACCCGGCGCATTCCTAAAGCGCCGTTCGGGCTCTTCATCCGTTTTCCACCCCTCTCGCGCCAATCGTGGCTGACAAGTATCACCGCGCCGCGTTGCCAGCTCTACATCCGTAGCGCGGGTACTCGGCGTGTACTAGAGAGGGGCATCGGTGGTCGCAAGATACCTCGATCGTTCGCGGATCGTGGCCCCGGCGGGCTGGAGCCGCTGGTTGGTCCCACCGGCTGCGCTGTCGATCCATCTGGCGATAGGGCAGGCCTACGCCTGGAGCGTGTTCAAGAAGCCATTGGAGGCGTCCTTGGGCATCTCCGGCGTGGCCAGCGCATTGCCGTTCACGTTGGGAATCGTGATGCTGGGCCTGTCGGCGGCGCTATTCGGTACCAGGGTCGACCGAATTGGCCCGCGCTGGGCGATGTTCGTCTCGATGTGCTGTTTTTGCAGCGGCTTCCTCATCTCGGCGCTGGGCGTCTCAATCAGGCAGTACTGGCTGGTGGTCCTCGGATACGGCGTCGTAGGCGGCATCGGCCTGGGCATCGGCTACATCTCGCCGGTGTCCACGTTGATCAGGTGGTTTCCCGACCGGCCAGGCCTGGCCACCGGCATCGCGATCATGGGCTTCGGGGGCGGCGCGCTCATCGCGGCCCCGTGGTCCACCTCGATGCTGATTGCATTCGGCGCAACTGGTACGCACGCCGATCCGGTTGGCGTCGCCAAGGTGTTTTTGATCCACGGCATCGTCTACGCGGTTTTCATGTCAATGGGATGGCTGCTGATCCGCGTACCGGCTGATAGCTGGCGGCCCGCTGGCTGGACCGCACCGCAGCCGGCCGGCGGGCTGATCAGCGATGGTGACGTTTCGGCGCGCAACGCGATCCGGACGCCGCAGTTCTGGCTGCTGTGGGTGGTGCTGTGCTTCAACGTGACGGCCGGCATCGGCATCCTCGAGCGCGCGGCGCCGATCTACTCCGACTTCTTCCCCCGCGGTGTGGGGCTGGCCGCCGCGGCGGCCGGCTTCGTGGCGATCCTGTCGCTGGCCAACATGCTGGGACGTTTCATCTGGTCGTCCACCTCCGACCTGCTCGGTCGCAAGAACATCTACCGGATGTATCTGGGTGTCGGCGCGCTGCTCTACCTGGCCGTGACGCTCACCACGAACGCCAACAAGGTGGTGTTCCTGGTCTGCTGCATGCTCATCCTGTCGTTCTACGGTGCCGGATTCGCCACCGTGCCCGCCTACCTGCGGGACCTGTTCGGCACCTACCAGGTGGGCGCGATTCACGGCCGGTTGCTCACCGCCTGGTCGGTTGCCGGGGTGCTCGGCCCGGTGATCGTCAACGCGATCGCGGACAACAGGATTGCGGCCGGAGTAACAGGTCCGGGGCGCTACACCCCGTCCTTCTCGATCATGATCGGGCTGCTGGTCATCGGTTTCTTGTGCAATGAGTTCATCCGCCCGGTCGACCCAAGGTTCCGCGAGCTGGCGTCCGAGCAGGCGGCCGGAGAGGTGGTGACGGCGGCGTGAGCACGCAGACGACAAGAACGGTTGCTGGGTCGCGCGCGGTACTTACCGTGTTGGCCTGGGCGTGGGTGGGCGTGCCGTTCGGATACGGCCTGTACCAGCTTCTGATCAAGATCCCCGCCCTGTTCGGCAGTTGAGGCTCGCTTCGCCGACAGCCCCCCGCCAGCTACCCCGCCAGCTACCCCGACATGGAGACATATCGGGGTGCTTCACCCTCCCGAAACCCCGATATGTCTCCATGTCGGGGTATCGGGCTTGTCGGCCAGGCGAGCGATCGTCTCGAGTTGCTCACGGGCGGGGGGAGCGGTACGCAGGTCGTCTGGCCAGGCGTCGACGATCTGCCGTGCCCAGTTGGCCCAGGTCAAGATGGTGTGGTTGAGCTGGGCCTGCAGCGTCCCGACCAGGCTGATCACGGGCAACCGCTGCGGGAACTGCCCACCGGTAGTCAGGTAGTGCTGCGCCCACTGAGCATCGAGCATCGCGCGTGCGGCGGCGCCGGCGTGGATACGTTCAAGGTTCGCCAGCAGTTGATCCTTGCTGCCGTGCTCGGCGAAAAAGATCTTGATCAGTGCCTCGAACTCCAGCGACGCGAATGCGCCCGGCTCACCCAGCCACGCTCGCAGCGTGCGTCGTCCAGCCGGTGTGATCCGGTAAACCGATCGTGGGCGCTTGCCGACCGTCTCATGCTGCACCGTTGCCAGCTTGTACGCGACCAGCTTCCGGGGTTCTTCGTAGAGTTTGCGTTCCGCGCGCGGCCAGAAGTTGCGCAGGCTGACTTCCATCTGCTTGGCCAGCTCGTAGGTAGTCCACGGCTTGATCGCGAGCAGGCCGAGGATGGCATATGACGTCGTGGTCAGCGGCTTCACCGGAAATCCCTTGACGGGTGGGTGCGGCAGGTCGGATAGTGCCCTGGGCAGTATAGGAGGTGGGTATGCCAGAGTTCGCCGGACTGTCGCACGTGTCGCTGTCGGTCAGAAACCGAGACGCGAGTCGGGACTGGTACCAGCGGGTGCTGGGCTTCGAGCAGCTCGAAGAGGGGCGGACCGATGCCTACGACGAGTGGATCCTGCTGCACCCGACCAACCACATGGTGCTGTGCCTGCAACAGCACAAAGGCGAACCGGGGCGAGGAATTCGATCCGACTCGCACGGGTGGGGACCATCTCGGTCTGAAGGTGAACAGCAGGGACGCGCTGGATTCCTGGGCCGCGTGGTTCGAGGAGCAGGGCGTCACGTACTCGCCGATCGTCGATGAGACGTACGGGTCGGTGCTGACCTTCAAGGACCCCGACCGATTCCAACTCGAGATGTTCTACCGCCCCAACCATCCGTGACAGCTTCCCCGATATGGAGACATATCGGCTAATTTAGCGTCCCGGAACCCCGATATGTCTCCATGTCGGGGTCCCGCAGCCACTGGGTCGGGTCGAGGATCAGGTCAGCGCGGTTTGATGTCGGCGCGACCAGGCGGGCATTGCGCTCGTCGCTGCCGGCGGTGCGCGCGGCCGCTTGTGCCGCGGTGCGCCCATAGCGGCAGTGCCGGTCGGTAAGCCACGTGCGGCGGGTTTCCTCGTCCGGCGCGAGGAACCACACCTCGTCCAGCAACTCCCGGATCGCCGACCACGGCTCAGTATCGAGCAGCAAGTAATTGCCTTCGGTGACGACCAGCGCGACCTCGGGCGGTACCGCCACGGCGCCCGCGATCGGCTCTTCGATGGCGCGCCGGAACTCCGGGGCATACACGGTGCTGGTGCCAGGCGTGCGCAGCCGGCGCAACAGTACGACGTAGCCGGCAGCGTCGAAGGTGTCCGGAGCACCCTTGCGCTCGACGCGACCCAACCGTTCCAATTCCGCCTGCGCCAGGTGGTAGCCGTCCATCCCGACCAGCACCGCTGCGCCGCCCAGTGCGTCGACCAGCTGCCGCGCCAGCGTGGACTTGCCGGCTCCCGGCGCTCCGGTGATGCCCAAGATCCGCCGATCCGCCACGCCGGCAAGGGCCTGCGCCCGGGACAGCAAATCGGGCCACCTCACAAGCACGGCCGAACCCTCGCCCGGGAACTCGGGTGTAATGGACTCGCCCCTACCTGCACTTCTCTTACGGCCGGACCCACGGCCACCACAGGCTTTCCACAGGAGGACGCGCCGTGGCAACTGAGGAGACCTTTGAGACTGTCTATCGTCGCAGCCTGGCCGATCCTGCCGGTTTCTGGGCGCAGGCGGCGAAGGACATCGAGTGGATCACGCCTGCGGAGCGAGTGCTGGACGACTCCGGCGCGCCGTTCTACCAATGGTTTGCCGGGGGAGTGCTGAATACCTGCCATAACGCGCTCGACCGGCATGTTGAGGGCGGTCGCGGCGACCAGGTGGCGCTTATTTACGACTCGCCGGTTAGCTCTACCGTCCAGCGCTTCACCTATCGCCAGCTGCGGGCAGAGGTCGCCCGGTTCGCCGGTGCGTTGGCCGCCCGGGGAATTGATAAGGGCGACCGCGTCGTGATCTCCATGCCGATGGTGCCCCAGGCGGTGATCGCGATGCTGGCCTGCGCGCGCCTGGGCGCGGTCCATTCGGTCGTCTTCGGTGGGTTCGCGGCGGCCGAACTGGCCAGCCGCATCGACCACGCGAAGCCCAAAGCGATCGTGTTCGGCTCCTGCGGGATCGAGGGTGGGCGCGTTGTGGAGTACGCCCCGCTGGTCAACCGCGCGCTGCAGCTGTCCGCACACCAGCCCGAGTTCTGCATCGTCGCCCAACGACTGCAGGCCAAAGCCGAGCTGGTCACCGGCCGGGACGTCGACTGGGACAGTGCGGTTGCGGACGCTGAACCCACCGGCTGCGTTCCGGTCGCGGCGACCGACCCGTTGTACATCCTGTACACGTCCGGAACGACCGCCCAACCCAAGGGCGTCGTGCGCGACAATGGCGGTCACGCGGTGGCCTTGCGCTGGTCGATGACAAACATCTACGACACCGGCCCCGGCGAGGTGTACTGGGCAGCTTCGGATATCGGTTGGGTCGTCGGCCACTCTTACATCGTTTACGCCCCGCTGCTGACCGGGGCTACTACCGTGTTGTACGAGGGCAAGCCGGTGGGCACTCCGGATCCCGGCGCGTTCTGGCGGGTCATCTCCGAACACCGGGTCAAAGCACTGTTCACCGCGCCGACCGCAATCCGGGCAATCAAGAAAGAAGACCCGTACGGCAAACACTGCGCCCGATACGACCTGTCGACGCTGCGCTACCTCTTTCTGGCCGGCGAACGGCTTGACCCCGACACCTATCACTGGGCCTCGGAGTTGCTGAATGTCCCGGTCATCGACCACTGGTGGCAAACCGAAACCGGTTGGGCGATCGTCGCGAACTGTGTAGGCATCCAGCCACTGCCGATCAAGGCCGGGTCGCCCACCAAGCCGGTGCCCGGGTGGGACGTGCGGATCCTCGGCGATGATGGTGCGCAGCTACCGGCGAACCGCGACGGTACCGTGACAGTCAAGCTGCCGCTGCCGCCGGGTGCGCTGCCGACGCTGTGGCAGGCTGATGATCGCTACGTTGAGACCTACCTGTCAGCACACCCCGGCTACTATCTCACCGGCGATGGTGGGCACGTCGACGCGGACGGCTACCTGTTCATCATGGGTCGCACCGACGATGTCATCAACGTGTCGGGCCACCGCCTGTCCACCGGCGCGATCGAGGAGGTCATCGCCTCCCATCCAGATGTCGCTGAGTGTGCCGTGGTTGGCGTGCGCGATGCGATCAAGGGCCAGGTGCCGCTCGGGTTTGTGGTGCTCAAGGCCGGCGCCGGCGGCGACGCCAGCAAGCTGCAAGCCGAACTCGTGCAGATGGTCCGCGATCGAGTCGGCCCCGTGGCAGCGTTCAAGCGCGCAGAGATCGTCGCGCGGCTACCGAAGACCCGCTCCGGCAAGATCCTGCGCGGGACCATGCGTCGCATTGCTGACGGTCAGGAATACACCGTCCCGCCCACGATCGACGATCCTGCCGTCCTCGATGGCATCGTCCAAGCCTTGGCGGCAGGGTCCTAAAAACCTTGCTGGTGAGCAAGACCGGGAGCAGGCTCTTGCTGGTGAGTCAGCGGCCGTTGCGGCGGCAGTGTCATGCAGGCCTTGCCGAAGGCGGTGACGAGGCGGACGCGGAAGTTCTTCCGGCGCCACACAGTGAACCGCTATGGGCCGATGATGTGCTGCTCGAGGCTCTAATCCGCGGTGACGAGGACGCATTTTCCGTTTTGCTGGAGCGCTACCACGCCTGCCTGCTCCGGGTTGCCCGGATCTATGTTTCCAGCAATGCGCTGGCCGAGGAAGCCGTCCAAGAAACCTGGCTGGGCTTTTTGGGCAGCCTGCCCCGCTTTGAGCGGCGCTGCTCGCTGCGAACCTGGCTATTTGCGATCCTCGTGCGTTGTGCCGCCAGGATTAGAGATCATGAGGGGCGCAGCATACCGTTCTCAGCTGTCTGGAATGCTGAGACGGCGCCGGGTGAATCCGCCTTGGAGCCGGATCGGTTCTTTCCGTCCGGTCACCGCTGGAGTGGGATCTGGCGGCTGGACCGCGCCGAGGTAGTGCCTACCGGATGGGTTGACATCCCTGAAGAGCGGCTGCTCAGCCAGGAGCTACGTCAGGTCATCGGCCGGTTGGTGGATAGTCTCCCGGCAGCTCAGCGAGAGGCGTTCATTCTCCGGGACATTGCCGGCTTGACCACCGAGGAGGCCAGTTGCGTGTTGCGGGTGACGCCGAACAACCAGCGGGTCCTGCTACATCGGGCGCGGTCCAGGCTGCGGCGCGGGCTGGAACGCTATTTGGGGTCACCATGACAAGCGACTTTGAGGCGGGCTACTTCCAAGAGCTGCTGTGCCAAGAACTCGTCGAGCTCGTCACTGATTATCTCGACGGCGCGATGGTACCCGGCGATCAGTTGTGCTTTGAACAGCACCTCGCCCGCTGCGATGGCTGCGCCCACTACCTGGCTGAGATACGCAAGACGGTGAAAGTTGGCGCCACGCTGGGAAAAGAGTGGATTACTCCCGCCGCTAAAGCGCAACTGCTTTCCGCATTTCGCGGCTGGCAGGACGTAGCCCGTACGCATCCGCAGGAGGGCCGGTGATCGGGTACAAGTTCCTGAATCCCGACGGCACCGGGCCATACTCAGGTTTCTCCTGGCCGCTGCCCTTACAACAGGATCTGCCCAGCGCGTGGGTTGAGGTTCGGGGTCGCCTCCAGCTGTGTCGCAACGGCATCCATGCCTGCCGGGTTGCGCAGCTCCCGTACTGGTGGGGGCCGCAACTGTGGGAGATCGAGTTGACCGAGCCGATCACCGATGCCGGCCGGGTGGTGCTCGGTGCTCGGGGGCGCCTGTTGCGCCAGGTGGGCGCATGGGATGAGCTCACCATGCGACGCTACGCCCAGGCTTGTGCCTGGCGGCTGCGAGATCACAGTATGGCGCGATTGCGGGCGCGTGGCCGCGCCGACGCCGCCCATGCCCTGGCTGCGTCCACCGGCCTCGACTCGCTGGCCGCCACGGCAACCGCCCTGGTCGACGCTGTTCCCGACGAGTTCATTGCCGGCTACCTGGCTGACGCCGCCTCGTTTGCCACCGGCTCGATGGCGCTGGTCAAGGCGGTGCCGTACGTGACGGCGCACGCCGCTGGCTGTGCCTCCGGCCAGGAGCGGTGCCCGGCGTACGAGCAGGGCTACCGCGCTGAGCGACAATGGCAGGCGGCGTGGTTGGCGGAACAGCTCGGGTTGTGCTCGGCAGCGCGTTAGTGCGCGATGGCGTCGATGAGCGCCCGGGCTCCCTGGCGCAACAGATCCGCGCCGACGAAGTAGCCCAGCGCCGCTGGTTCCTCGGGCACTCCCCAATGGTGGGAGTCGAGCCACTGGCTGCCGTCGAGGGTGAAGACCTTGCCGCGCAAGGTCAGCTTGCCGGTGGCCTCGGTGGTGGCGTAGCCGGCGATGGGTGAGTTGCAGTGCCCTTGCAAGGCGTGCAGCATGGCGCGCTCAGCGGTCGCATGCCGGTCGGTCTCAGCGTCGTTGAGCGCAGCGCTCAGCGCACGGATCTCGGTATCTGCGGTGCGGCACCGCAAGGCGATAATTCCGGCGCCGACGGCCGGGCACATCGTCTCCAGCGGCAGGATCTCGGTGATCCGGTGAGCTTCGTTGACCCGGCGCAGGCCGGCCACCGCGGCCACGATCGCGTCGAAGTGTCCTTCATCCAGGCGCATCAGGCGAGTGTTGACATTGCCCCGCAACGGTTTGATCTCCAGGTGCGGGTGGTGCAGGCGCAGTTGAGCGGCACGGCGCACCGCGCTGGTGCCGATGACGGCGCCCTCGGGTAGTTCAACCAAGGTGGCGCCGGTGCGCGAGATGACCGCGTCGCGGACATCTTCCCGGGGCAGGTGGGCGGCGAAGCTCAGACCCTGGGGGGCTGGCACGTCGCCCGGGATGTCTTTGAGGCAGTGCACCGCAAGATCGACTGAGCCATTGAGCAGGTTGCGGTCGATCTCGCGGACGAACGCGCCCTTACCGCCCAGTTTCGCCAGGTCGCCCATCCACTGGTCACCACTGGTCGTGACCTTGATCAGTTCGGTGGTGACCGTGGGATCCAATGTCTCCAAGGCGGCGGCGACCTGCTCAGCCTGATGGAGCGCCATCGGGCTGGATCGGGTACCGAGTCGCACGTGCGCCATGCCCAAACTCTACGCACTCACCGGCGAGAGTCGTTTAGCGCGGCCAGGCAAAGGGGCATATGCAGCCATCAGACCCTTCGAGTGCGCCGCACTGATAGAAGGGTGCCAGGATGGTGGCCGTCGAACGCAGCGGGTAAGACGAGGAGGACAACAACGTGAGCGAGCTGACGCGCCCCACCGTGGAGGTACCAGAGGGGCCGGCGCCGACCGAATTGGTTATCGAAGACCAGGTGGTCGGCGACGGGCCGGAGGCCATCGTGGGATCGCAGATCCAGGCGCATTACGTCGGTGTCGCGCACTCCACCGGGCGCCAGTTCGATTCATCCTGGAATCGAGGCTCCCCGCTGGAATTCCGGCTTGGCACCGGCCGGGTGATTAAAGGCTGGGACGATGGGATCGTCGGCATGCGGGTAGGCGGGCGCCGGCGGCTCACCATCCCGCCACACCTAGCCTACGGAGATCGCGGCGCCGGCGCGGTGATCAAGCCCGGTGAGACCCTCGTGTTCGTCGTTGACCTGGTCAGCGTGCGCTGACGGTACCTAGACATCCAAGACGATCCGGCCGCCCCGGCTTCGGGACACGCAGATCGTCATGGTGTCCGCGCGCTCCTGATCGGTCAGCACCCGATCGCGGTGCTCGACATCACCGGACAGCACCCGGGTCCGGCAGGTTCCGCAGAAGCCTTGCCGGCAGGAGTAGGCGACGTCGGGCAGCGTCTGCCGAACAATGTCGAGCGCAGAGACGTCGGCGGGCACGGTGATCAGCCGGTTGCTGCGCTGCAGTGCGATCTCGAAAGGTACGCCGTCCAGCACGGGCGGTGTAGTGAACCGTTCGTACTGCAACGCCGCCGCCGCGCTGGCCGGGAAGGCCTGGCGAACTCCGGCGATCATGGGGGCGGGACCGCAGCAGTACACGGTGGCGCCGGGCGGTGCGTACTCCAGCAGCTCGGCACCGGCCGGGAAGCCGTGCTGGTCGTACGGTCGGATCCGGATACGGTCTGGGTCCAACTCGCTGAGTTCGTCGAGAAAGGGCATCGAGGCCCGGGAACGCCCGGTGTAGACGAGCTGCCAGGGTGCACCGTCGGCCGCCGCCTGCTTGACCATCGGCAGGATCGGCGTGATGCCGATCCCGCCGCCGAGGAACAGGTACCCGGTCGCAGGCGCGTAGGGGAAGGCATTGTGCGGACCGCGGACGGTCAGGCTAGCGCCGCGACCAACCGAATCATGCAGCTCCCGCGAACCGCCGCCGTCGGCGATCCGCCGTACGACGATCCGGTAGCAGCCGCGGTCGGCCGGGTCACCGCACAGCGAGTAGTGCCGGCGCCGGCCGGAGGGCAGCAGCACCTCGAGGTGGCTGCCGGGTTGCCAGCGGGGCAGTTCGGCACCACTTCCGGCGACCAGCCAGAAGCTGCGGGCGTCGGACGCCTCATCGCGGATTTTGTCCACCACCAGATGCAGCTCTCGATCGACCTGCTGAGGCTGCCGGCGCCGGATGTAGCCACCGCTAGAAAGCCACTCAAGGCTGGTGATCAGTTTCCCTAACAGCGTGAACATCCGGTCGGGACGTTGGCGACCCCGCAAGTCGGGTGGTGCGGCTGTTTCCATGTCACACCGCCGCAGCGGTCGCCGCCGGGGAGCTGGCCAGGTAGGCGACGGCCTGCCCGGTGGAGAACTCCTTCGATGGGTGGTACCTGGGTCGGTGGTACCTCAGCACCCCGCGGACGATTTCGTTCGCCGGAGGCAGCAGGTGGCGGCGGCTGGCCCGGAAGTAGTACCGCCAGCGCGCCTTCCTGCGCCGGCCGGTCAGCTCGGGATCGGTACGCAGCAAAAAGACCACGCCCCGCACCCACAGCCACAACATGACTGGCCAGGTGACCGTCATGCCCCGCACCCGGCGCAGGTACCGGCCGTCGAGATGGGTGAACAGGTCGAAAGCTACCGCTCGGTGCTCGACCTCCTCAGCACCATGCCAGCGCAGCAGATCGAGCATCGTCGGATCGGCACCGGCCTCATCCAGCGCGGGGGAGTTGAGTGCCCAGTTGCCCAGCATCGCCGTGACGTGCTCGATGGCAGCGATGATCGCCAGCCGCTCGATCAGCCACTCTTCGCGCCGCTTGGATATCAGGTCGCGATCACCCAGCGCTTTGAAGAACATCCAGTCGATCTGCCGCACGTAGGGATCGGTGTCGATGCCCTTGGCCTTCCAGTGATCGAGCACGCTCTGGTGCGAACGGGCGTGAATGGTTTCCTGGCCGATGAACCCGAGTACCTCCTCTCGCAGCTTGTCGTCCTTGATGAACGGGAGAGCTTGGGTGAACACGTCGACGAACCACCGCTCTCCCGCCGGTAGCAGCAGGTGCAGCACGTTGATGGTGTGCGTGACGAAGGGTTGGCCCGGCACCCAATGCGTGGGCAGGCTGGTCCAGTCGAAGCCGACGTCTCGTGGTTGGAGGACGAGGTTGTCCACGTTCTGGTGCGCCGGGGCATGGCGGCGGAACATCGAGATCTCCCTTCGAGGTGGGGCTGTTACCGGGGGATGAGATCGGTTCGCGCCAGCGCGCGGAGCAGTCCCGGAGTCAACCGGGAGGCGACCAGTCCCACTTTGGCTTCGACGGTGATCGGGGCAATGGCGGCGTCACGTTCCACGGCACGAAGGATCTCCCGTGCCGCGTGCCGCGGGGTGAAGTTGCGGCGGCGGTACAGCGCCGTCGCGCGTTGCCTGGTGGCCTGTTCTTCGGCGGCGTCGAGCCCGACGAACCGGGCGCTGTTGGCGATGTTGGTGTGCACGAAACCCGGGCAGATCGCCACGACGCCGACTCCGGCCTGGGCCAGTTCTGCGCGCAGGCACTGGCTCAGCGCGAGCACCCCGGCCTTGGTCGTGGCGTACGCCGGCAGTGACCGGGTGGGCAGGTAGGCGGCGGCGGAGGCGATGTTGACGATGGTGCCGCCGGTACCGCCTTCCACCAGCAGACCGCCCAGCACCCGGCAACCGTGGATGACGCCCCACAGGTTGACGTCGATGATCCGTTCCCAGTCGGCCTCCGTGGTGGCGAAGAACGGCCCAGCCACACCGATGCCGGCATTGTTGATCACGATGTCCGGGAAGCCATGATTTTCCCGCAGCGCCGTGCCGAACTTCTCCATCGCCCCGCGATCAGACACATCGAGCAGGTACGCGCTCGCGCGCGGGCCGAGCGTGCCGGCCAGCTGCGCGGTGCGCTCAGCTGCTTGCTGGTCGATGTCGGTGACGATCACCTCGGCGCCCTGCTCGGCGAATTCCAGCGCGGTGGCCCGGCCGATGCCGCTGCCCGCGCCGGTGATCACCACCAGGGTGTGGCCGAAGCGGTGCCGCTTACGGTCGGTGCGCCGGGCGCGGCGCAGGCCGCGTGCTTCAGGACCGCCTTCGGCGTGGTCGATCAGCTCGCTGGCGCACCGCGCCACGGTATGGGGCCGGGTACGTGGCAGCCAATGGCCGGCGGGCAGCTCGCGAACGGCCAGGTTGGAGACCCAGCGTTGGATTTCGGTTTGTAATGATCTCGATACGAAAGGATCTCGTTGGGGCGCAAGGACCTGTACCGGGATGTCAGTCGTGCGGGGACCGGGTGCGCTTAGCCGGGGCATCATGTTGGCTCGGTAGAGCTGGAGGCCGTTCACCCCGTCCGCCACCGCGGGCGCGCCGGCGTCGTCTACCAGGGCCAGCAGCCGATGGGCGAGCCCGGCGCGCCAGGCCAGTTCCGGCAGCAACGGCAGCTGGAACCACGCGATGTACCAGCTCATTCTGAGCTGGGTGACCAGTTCCCGCAGCGCTCGCGGCGTCGGCCGGTGCAGTCGTGCCCGCAACCAGTGGCCGGCGTGGTTGAGGCACGGTCCGGAGATCGAGGTGTAGGAGGCGATCCGGTCATGCAGCCGCCGGCCGGTCACCGCATGCCAGGCCTGGACCGCTCCCCAGTCGTGGGCCAGCAGATGCACCGGGCGGTCCGGGCTGACTGCCTCGATCACCGTTGCGAGATCCCGCACGAGCTGGTCAAGCCGGTACGCCTGGCGTCCGCGAGGCTTCCCGGACTCGCCGGCGCCCCGGACGTCATAGCGCACCACGTGGTAGCGCTGCGCCAGCTCGGCAACCACGCCGTCCCACAGGGTGTGGTCGTCGGGATAGCCGTGCACGCAGACCACGGTGGGGGCGCCGGGCGGCCCCGATTCGTGCACCCGCAGCGTCACGCCATCGGTCGTGGTGAGGTCCTGAGTCGTGACGGTCATGACGTGGCCGCCGCTCGCTGCCAGCGGCGCACGTGCGGGAGGTCATCGTCGAGCCAGTACGCATCACCGCTGGGAGGCACCACCAGGATCTCCTCGAACTTCACCCCGACGTCTCGGAAACCGATGTGCGGCTCGACCGCCCACAAACCGGGCGTGGCCGGATGGTTGGAGATCTCGCCATCGGCCCACAGCGGCGAGCGGTGATGCATCCGTTCCACGATCAGGTCACCCACCAGGGTCTGCAGCGCACGGATACCGAAACCGGCGACGATGAACTTCGGCAGTCGCGAATGCACCCGGCCGACCTGATGTGCGATAACCCGCCCGGGATAGACCCGATGCCGGTTGTCGTACCCGTGCCGGGCGAGCAGGGCGTCGACGTCGCGGTAGATCTGCCGTAGCGGCGCGCCGTCACGCACCCTGGTGACGATCAGCGCGCGATACTCGGCCAGGTCGTGCATCAGCTGCTCGTAGATCGGGTTGGTACCCAGGCAGCCGGCGTAGCCGATGTCGGCCATGTACCCGTCGCGTACAGGCGCGCAGTCGAGGATGAACGGCATGCCCTCTTCTAGCCTGCGCTGGGTGGGGAAGAACTTCAGCGGAGTCCAGAAGTTGCTAAACGCCGTGCGGTCACCGAACCAGGCGAAGGGCGTGTGGAACCAGTCCTGCACTCCTCGTTCCAGCAGGTACTCGCGGATCCGTCGGACGGCCGCTTTCTCTGTGACACCCGGTTCGAGGGACTTCCCGACCGACTCCGCTGCCGCGTAGGCCAGCTGCTGGACTGCGCGGAACTTCTCCAAGGCAGCGGGATCAGTCAGCACTGTTCCAGCCACGTGTCACCTCCTGGGGCCACCTCCGCGGTCCCCGACGGACCAAGTTCCTACCCCACAGTAGGAAGTTCCTACGTCATGGTAGTTTTGTCAAGTGGAGAAGCAGACTGTGGTTCCGCTGGAGGTAAGGCGCAGGAGCGAAGGTGGACGTGCGCGCGCCGCCCATCTCGGCCCGGAGCGCCGGCGTCCGCTGATTCTCGACGCGGCGCTGGAGGTCTACGTCGAGCGTGGCTACAAGGGCACCTCGATGCAGGCGGTGGCCGATGCGGCAGGAGTGACCAAGCCGGTGGTCTACGAGTGCTTCCCGAACAAGGACGAGTTGCTGCTGGCATTGCTGGACCGGGAGGAGCGTCGCCTGTTGGGCGCGATTACCGAGTCGTTGCCGAGTAACCTCATCTCCGACAACGTGGAGGCCGTATTGGCCGCCGGGCTCACCGCTTTCCTCACCGGCGCGCTTCAGGCGCCGAACTCATGGCGGGTGGTCTTCGATTCCGGTTGGGGATCCGGTTCCGCGGTTGCGGAGCGAGTGCGACGCGTCCGGGAGATGGTGGTGGGTCGGTTAGGCGAACTGGTGCGCCAGTACATGGTGGCGGGCGAGGTCGACGACATCGACCGCAGGGCGCCCGTCGTCGCTGAGTTGATCGCTGCGGTCTCCGAATCGTGCGCCCGCATGTTGGTCGTGGAACGCCACCCGTGGACCGCGGCAGAGTTGGCGACCTATGTGGCCCGCCTGCTAGCCCGAGGTGTCCGCCCGAGCTGAGAAGTTCACATCGCCGACCGCTGCCGATCATCCTCGGCGGCGGTTACCGGGGTAGGGTACGTCCCGCTCAGCGGGTGTGCCTCACACGTGCGACGCCTGAGGTCGATGAAACTCTCGTTACCTAGCTACGGAGCATGCGGATGTCTGTGACTACGAAAATTGATCCATCGTTGGCGCTGTTACTCGTCGACGCAAGTATCCAGTCGTACTACGCGTACGACGCACACAATCCGGCCCAGTGCAGTCCGCGGGGGGTCATCCCGCCTCCCGGCTATGATCTCGTCGACTGTTGGACCGGGATCGATAGAGTCTTCAGTACCTTCAACGAGGTTGAGTGTTTCGGCGTGGTCTTCCGCTCGAAATCGGCGCCCTACTCTTACGTGTTCTCTTTCCGTGGCACCTATTCCATGCTCGATGCACTTGGTGACGCGGAATTTTGGTGGAAAGATGCGTTTGTGCCCTTGCGGGCACCGCGGCCTACCGTGGACGCTATGGTTGCCAGCGGCTTCTGGAGCATCTACAGCGCAAGCTCGGCGCGCTCGCCATCGATGCAGCAGCAACTTTTCGCTCTTCTTGATAAGTATCAGGCGTCAGCTCAACCAATCCATCAGCTTCTTATCACTGGTCACAGCCTCGGTGCTGCACTGTGCGAGCTGTTCACCCTCGATCTTGCGCTGTCGCCGTACCGGGACATCGCGTATACCAATTACAACTACGCCGGTCCGCAGGTGGGCGACCAAGCGTTCGCCCAGCTGTACGACAGCCAACTGCGGGAAAAGGATCCGAAGACACGAACCCTGCGCATTCAGAACACATACGACATCGTGCCCTGCGGGCCGAGCTTCCTGGCCGGCTACCAGCACGTCGGCGACGCGTACCTGGTCGCTTTCTACAACAAGGATGCCGGTTGGCTGGACCCGCTGGCCAAGCTCTACGATCACCAGGCGCTGAATTACCAGGCCGTACTGGCTTGTGCGTTCTCGAGCGCGGGCGGCGTCTGCCTCAACGACAACCTCAAGGTATCGACCGACGCGGAGACGCTGGTGTCGATCGAACCGGACCCGTCGACACTGTGCTGGTTCGCAGTGCCGACGGAGGCGGTGGTCGCCACAGTCGCCACAGTCGCCACAGTCGCCACAGTCACCACAGACGCCCCCGTTACTTCAGTTGTCCCGGTTGTTCCGGTCGCTGACATCGAGTCACCTGGCGGCGATGAATGAAGCCGCAGCTGAAGAGAAATATGTAGTTCGCTCCACGGCGTTGGTGGGAATGATGGCAAAGCCCGTGCTGCTGACCGTGGACGACGACCCCGGCGTTTCCCGGGCGGTGGCACGGGATCTGCGGCGCCGCTACGGCGAGCACTACCGGGTGGTGCGGGCCGACTCGGCACTGGACGCCCTGGACGCGCTCAAGGAGATCAAGCGCCGGGGTGAACCGGTCGCGGCGATCCTGGCCGACTACCGGATGCCGCAGCTCAACGGTATCGAGTTCCTGGAACAAGCGATGGATCTGTTCCCGCGGGCCCGGCGGGCGTTGCTGACCGCCTACGCTGATACCGACGCGGCCATCCAGGCGATCAACGTCGTCGACGTCGACCATTACCTGCTCAAGCCATGGGACCCGCCGGAGGAGAAGCTCTACCCGGTGGTCGACGCGCTGGTGGAAACCTGGCGGTCGATCGGCGAGGCCGCCGTCGAGGAGACCAAGGTGATCGGGCACCGCTGGTCGGCGCCGTCGTTCCACACGCGGGATTTCCTTGCCCGCAACGCGGTGCCCTACCGCTGGTACAGCGTCGACGACCCGGAAGGTCAACGGTTGCTCGACGCGGCCGGTGCTGGCGCCGCGGACATCCCCGTCGTGATCACCGCGGACGGGCGAAGTCTGCGTCAGCCCAGCGTCGCTGAGATCGCCGACGCGGTCGGGCTGTCTACCCAGCCCGCGGCGCAGTTCTACGACTTGATCGTGATCGGTGCCGGGCCTGCCGGACTGGGTGCCGCGGTCTACGGCGCCTCCGAAGGGTTGCGCACGGTACTCGTCGAGAAGAAAGCCAGCGGCGGGCAGGCCGGGCAGAGCTCCCGGATCGAGAACTACCTGGGCTTCCCCGATGGGGTGTCCGGTGCGCAGCTGACCGACCGGGCGCGGCGCCAAGCCCAGAAGTTCGGCGCCGAAGCGCTGTCTGCCCGGGAAGTCGTCGGTCTGGAGGCGCGCGGTTCCGCGCGGGTGGTGCACTTCGGTGACGGCAGCGAGATCGCCGCGCATACCGTGGTGCTCGCCACCGGCGTCGCCTACCGGGCGCTGGAGGCACCCGGCGTGGCCGAGCTCACCGGCCGCGGCGTGTACTACGGCTCGGCGATGACGGAGGCCGCGGCATGCGCCGGCCAGGACGTCTATGTGGTGGGCGGCGCCAACTCGGCCGGCCAGGCAGCGGTGTTCTTCTCCCGCCACGCCCGCCAGGTGACCTTGCTGGTGCGCGGAGACTCGCTGGCGCGGTCGATGTCGCATTACCTCATCCAGCAGCTTGGCGCGCTGGCCAACGTGACGGTGCGGACCTGCACCGAGGTCGCCGCGGCGCACGGCGAGGCGCACCTGGATCGGCTGACCCTTCGACACACCCGGTCGGGCGCCACCGACACCGTGCCCACCGGTCACGTGTTCGTCTTCATCGGCGCCGCCCCGCGAACCGACTGGCTCGACGGTGTGCTGGCCAGGGATGCTCGCGGGTTCATCCGGACCGGCCCCGACCTGGTGATCGACGGGCGGCGACCGGCTGGATGGCCGCTGGATCGGGACCCCTACTACCTCGAATCGAGCTTGCCCGGGGTGTTCGTGGCCGGGGACGTGCGCGCCGAGTCGGTCAAACGGGTGGCCTCCGCGGTGGGGGAGGGCGCTATGGCCGTCACCTTGGTGCACCGTTACCTGGAGGACCAGTGACCCACTCCGAGCTGCGCGAACTGTTCCTGTTCACGGATCTGACCGATGGTCAACTGGAGTGGATCGCCGACCACAGCGAGACGGTCGACGTCGGCGACGGCGAGATCATCGTCTCCGAAGGCGAGCAGGCCCGCGGCTTCTACGTACTGCTGTCGGGAACCATCCAGATGACCCGGCTGGTCGCCGGGGATCAGGTCGAGATCGTTCGCACCGACCAGCGCGGGGTCTACTTCGGCGCGACTCAGTTCTACCTCGGTGATCAGGTCGATCAGACGTACTCGGCCTCGGTGCGGGCACTAAGCGACTGCCGGCTGCTCGCCTTGCCGAGCCGCGAGTTCAACGAGGTGTTCCGCCGCTGGTACCCGATGGCCGTGCACCTGTTGCAGGGCATGTTCGTCGGCATCTCCAACACCAACGTGCTAGTGGGTCAACGCGAGCGGCTGCTGGCGCTGGGCAAGCTGTCCGCCGGGCTGACCCATGAACTGAACAATCCCGCTGCCGCGGCCAGCCGCGCGGCCGACACGTTGCGCGAACGGCTGGCCGGGATGCGGCACAAGCTGGCGCTGCTCGCCGAGGGCCGGCTGGACCGGGACGCCCTGAAAACGCTGACGGTTCTGCAGGAGCGTTTCGTGGCGGCCGGTCGCAACGCACCGGCCCTGACCGCGCTGCAGGCCGGTGACCTGGAAGACGAGCTCGCCGACTGGCTCGATGACCAAAAGGTGGCGCAGGGATGGGAACTGGCGCCGGTGTTCGTCGCGGGCGGGCTGCGGGTGGCTGATCTGGAGGAGGTCGCGCAGACCGCTCCGCCGGAGTCGCTGGCAGGGGCGCTGCGCTGGCTGGCCTACACCGTGGACACCGAGAACCTGCTCCGGGAGATCGGCGACGCCACCGCTCGAATCACCGCGTTGGTCGCCGCCGCCAAGCAATACTCGCAACTGGACCGCGCGCCGCACCAGAACATCGACCTGCACGACGGCTTGGATGCCACCCTGGTCATGCTCGCCCGGAAGTTGGGCGACGGCATCCGGGTGGTGAAGGACTACGACCGTGAGCTACCCGCCGTCCCCGCTTACCCGGCTGAGCTCAACCAGGTGTGGACCAACCTCATCGACAACGCCGCCGATGCCATGCACGGGGAAGGCACCCTCACCGTGCGCACCGCCCGCGACGGTGAGTTCGCTCTGGTAGAGATCGGCGACACCGGCAGCGGTGTCCCGCCCGAGGTGGCTAAACGGGTCTTTGAACCGTTCTTCACCACCAAGCCGGTCGGCCAGGGCACCGGCCTGGGCCTCGACGTCAGCTGGCGCGTCGTAGTCAACCGCCACCACGGCGACCTGCAGCTGCACTCGCAACCCGGCGACACCCGCTTCCAGGTCCGGCTTCCGCTACAGGAACCGCGTTAGCCACCCAGCGCGCGCAGCCGGCGCAATACCTCGGGAGCGCCCAGTGCCTGGGAGATGGCGTGCAGGTCGGGACTTCGGGTCGAGCCGGTGAGAGCGACGCGGATGAGTTGGGATGCTTCACGTATCGAACCCGGGTAGGCGTCGGGATTCTTCTTGTATTCCTTGGCATTAGCTGCGAAACCGTGTTTCGCGGCGAGTTCGCGGATCTGGCTGAACCATTCCTGGGGGTCGTCCAGGTGCTGGTAACTGTCGGCGAGGTCATGGGCGAAGCTCGCGGCGATGGTGGTCTCCACACCGAGGGGGCGCAGGCGTTCATCGGTGGGCCCGGAAAGCACGGTGAACAGCTGCGGGAAGAAAAAACCGTACGTAGTTCGGAAATCAGACCATTTGCGTAGGTCTTTCCGAGGATTGGCAACCCCGTCGCGTTCCACGGCCAACGCTCGCAGTGCGAGATCGCGCTCGGCATCAAGGACCTCGGCCAGGTCGGCGTCGTACTGAGCAGCCCAAATGCGCACCGCGTCGAGGACCTGACTTCCCGGTAGGCTGGCGATGTAGTCGGCGCTGATGTCTTCCAGCTTGACCAGATCCACCAACGGTCCGGCGACGCCGCACTGATCGAGCCGGATCGGCGTGGCGAGTGCCTGCTGGAGCGGCATTTCGGCGAGCCGGCCGTTAGCCAGTCCGCGCAGGTAGTACAGCACCGCATGGGCGGGGTAGCCGGCTTCGATGTAGAAATCGACACTGGCTTCGGGATCTGCGCGCTTGGACAGTTTCCGTTTCCCGCCGGAGATCTGCTTCATCAGCGGGGCGACGTGCGCATAGCGGACCTGCGCGAAACCCAGCGCGTCGAACAGTTGGCGGTGTAGCGGGACCGAAGAGATCCATTCGTCGCCGCGGATGACAAGGCTGACGCGCATCAGGTGATCGTCGACGGCGTGCGCAAAGTGGTAGGTCGGCAGCCGGGGGGATTGGTCGGACGATTTCAGGATGACCGTGTCGTTGCGGTTGGCCTCATGCTCCAACTCGCCCCGGATGGTGTCGGTGAAACGGACCCGCTGTCCTGCCCCGTCATCGGGCGCGCGGAAGCGGACCACATAGGGAATGCCTTCGGCGAGCTTGGCCTGCACAGCGTCGGCGTTGGCGTCGCGCCAGATGGCCCACGATCCGTAGTAGCCGGTGGGTATCTTCGCCGCCTGCTGGCGCGCGGTGATGTCGGCCAGCTCGTCCTTGGTGGCAAAACACGGGTAGGCCTTGCCCTGGCGCAGCAGTTCACGGACGTAGGTGAGGTAGATCCGGTCGCGCATGGACTGGCGGTAGGGGCCGTAGTGCCCGTGTTCGTCGTCCTCATCGGGACGGATACTGAAGTAGACGAACGCCCGGGCGAATTGGGCGAGAGCGCCTTCGACCTCGCGGGATTGATCAGTGTCCTCCACCCGCACCAGGTAGACACCCCCGGAGTGGGTGGCGATGTCGCGGTCGATGGTGGCCACGTAAATGCCGCCGATGTGCACGAAACCGGTCGGCGAGGGACCGAACCGGGTAACTTGAGCACCCTCCGGAAGCGATCGAGGTGGGTAGCGCCGTTCCCAGTGCTCGGGTTCTGGAAGGTCAGCCGGGAACAGGGCGTCGATGACCGCGCGGTCCAGCATCGGTGAGGTCAGTCTCGTCTCCGGGTCGAGCCCGATCATGGAATGGGTGACTTACAGACGTTCGAGGCTACCAATCGGCATACTCACGCCATGGACCTGCTGGCCATGTTGCCGGCATTTGTGGTGGCGGTCGTGCTCATCTCGGCGTCGCCAGGCCCAGCAATGGCACTGATCTTGCGACGGGCGGCGTCCTACGGGTGGCGCGTTGCGGTGCCGACCGTCCTCGGGTTGGAGGCGGGGCTTTACCTATGGGCGCTGATCGCCGCGGCGGGCTTTGCCGCCCTGGTCGCCGCCTCGGAACTGGCCTTCGTGGTGCTACGGGTCGTCGGCGCGGTGGTGCTGGTCTACCTCGGCGCCCGCGCCTGGTGGTCGGCGTGGCGAGCTCACCGAGCGAACACTGGCGCCGGTATGGAGGGGTGTGATCGTCCCGCGCCGAGGTGGTGGCGCAGGTTCGGCGAGGGTGCGATGGTGCAGCTGGCGAATCCGAACGCCGCCGTATTCATGATGGCGTTCTATCCGCAGTTCGTGCCGGTACATCGACCGTTGTTCGTGACCACCGCCGGTTTGGCGGTGGTACAGGTTCTCATCGAGACCGCTCTCTACCTTGCACTGGCTGGTTGTGTTGGCCGAGCGAGGAACTGGTTTGCCGGCTCTGCCGTACGCAGGCGGTGGGACGTGATCAGCGGCAGTGTGTTGATCGGGCTCGGCGCCCGTATCGCCGCTACCAGCCGCTGACCTAATCTCACGTCGTGATGGAAGGCACCGAGCCGGCGATCGAGGAAGCAGCTCTCGTCGCTGCCTTGTGCGCTGGTGAGGAGAGTTCCTTTCGGGATGTCGTGTTGCGGTACCACGCTGCGCTTGTCCGGCTGGTTCGAGCCAGTGTGGGCTCGACAGCTGCAGCTGAGGAGGTGGCCACAAACACCTGGCGGCAGGTGATCTGCGACATCGAGGCCTTCGACGGACGATCGCCGCTGAAAGTGTGGATCTTCGGTATCGCGCTGCACCAGGCCCGCGAACGTGGAGCCGGCCAGCGCCGGATCGCGGTGCCGCCTGACCGGGACGGGGATCTCGCAGCGCCGGCTGTGGACCCGGACCGCTTCGTGCCGGACGGCCGGCGGTGGGCCGGCCATTGGTGTGCGCCACCCGTTGCCTGGACGGACTCGCCGGCCCAGCGATTGATCGGGCAGGCAGCGGTGGCCGCCGTGATGAGCGCCATCGACGAGCTTCCAACCTGTCCGCGTGAGGTGCTCACCCTCAGAGACGTGGAGGGCTGGACAGCAGCAGAGGTCTGGGCTCTGCTCGGCATCAGCGAGGCCGACCAGTGCGCGTTGCTACATACGGGCCGGTCGCGGGTGCGGGCCAGGCTCGAAGACCATTTCGGTGGGAATAGGTGAGGTGGCCATGGAGGACGTAAGCTGCCGCGAGGTGGTCGAGCTGGTGACCGCATTCCTCGAGGGCAACCTGGCCATCGACCGGCGCGACGTGTTCGAGCGACACATCGCCATGTGTACGTGGTGCGAGACCTACCTCTACCAGATGCGCCATACCCTCATCGTGCTCGGCGGCTTGCGGGAAGACGACGTGCCGGCTCCGCTGGTCGACTCCCTGGCACTAGCGTTCCGAGCGCAACGCCAAGGCGCCACCGGGTAGCCGTCCTCAGGACTCCTCGGGCAGGCCGAGGTTCGCGGCGAGCCAGCCGGCTTGACGGGCCCGCTCTCGGTTCCAACCATCGGAAGTCAAGTCCTGCACTACATCTCCGGTCGACCAGTTACCGAAAGCGGTGGCCGCCACGTAGGCGCACATGGCGTAGTAGCCCTTACCGACATCCCAGATGCAATCCGATGCGTAGCCGGCCAACGTGGCAGCCAGCGCCGGTGCCTGCGCCCCGGCCCGCTCGGCCACGGCAGCCACGTCTGCGGTCGTGCCGGCCGTGGCCATCGCCGCAGCGAGATCGGCGTGGCCCGCCCGGTCAAGCCCCGACACCGCAAGATCGCGTACTCGCGCGGCGCAGTCTTCGGCGAAGGGGCGCTCGAGCTCGGGCCAGCCGGCGACGCGCCGCAGTAGCCGGCCCCGGCTGGCGACGAGCTTGTAGGGAGCCTCGACCACGTCGCCGCCCAGCTCGACCTCCCACAGCTCCCGTCCCAGCCAATACGGCAGATCTGCGACGCGGCAGGCATGGACGCCCGTCTCGCAGACCTTCGCCGTTATCGCAGCATCGACCCATGCGCCCGGCTTTCCCCGTGCGGGCACCGGCCACGGGAACCTGGTGAACACGCTTACCGCGTCGTCCGCGGTGAACTTGTAAGCCCGCACGGGACGAGGCTACTGCCGACTTGATCTCTTGTTGCCTACCTGTCTATAATCGAACGTATGTTCGATACCCCGCTGGTTCCTCCCGCTGAGGACGTCGTCGACTGCCTGGTTGAAGACCGACCCAGCGGCACGGCAGCGCCAGTGCGCTGGTCGGAATATGTTCCAGACGGTCTGCTGGCCGACATGTTGGCGCATCCCATCGATACCGGCTCGCAGCATCGGGAGTTCGAGTCCCTGGAGCGCATTGGGGCCTGGGAGCGGGTAATTGCCTGGGCGCAGGCTGGTCAGCTGCGGGCGATCGACTCGTTCATGCGCAGCGCGGAAGCTCGCAACGCCGCGCTGGGTGCCAGCACATCGCAGGCCCAGGACTCGGCGGTGGCCGAGGTGGGGCTCATGCTGCGGGTGTCGGCGCGGACCGCGGCGGGCCGGGTGGACGACGCCTGGGCGCTGTGTAACCGGTTGCCCGCGACGTTGGTGGCGCTGGAACAAGGCCGGATCACCCTGTCGAAGGCCCGGATCCTGCACACGGAGACCGCGAACCTGTCCGATGAGCACACCGCGGAGGTCGAGCAGCAGGTACTGGCCAAGGCGCACCGGCAGACACCTGGGCAACTTCGGGTCGCAACCCGCCGGGCGGTGCTGTCAACGGACCCTGCAGCGGTATGTAAACGCGCTGAGCAGGCCCGGCGGGAGCGCGGTGTCCAGATGTGGCCGGAGCCGGACGGGATGGCCACCCTGTCCGCCTACCTGCCGGCTGCCGATGCCGTGGGTGTATTCGCGGTACTGGATGAGCACGCTCGCCGCGCCGGGTCGCCCGGTGACGAGCGAACCATGGATGCCCGTCGCGGCGACGCCCTGGTGGACCTGGTGCTGGGCCCCACCGGTTACTGCAGCGCGGGAACCAAGGCTGCCCAAGAGCATACGAACAAACCAGACCAGATCGTCGCGGCCGCAGGCACCGGTGGCCCGGCTGGCTGCCGCTGCCAGTGCGGGCTGTGCAGACGCGGCGGCGGGGTCGATGTGAAAGTCACCATTCCTTACACCGCGCTGTTGGGCGCTGATGATCTGCCCGGAGACCTCGCCGGATACGGACCGATCCCGGCCGCCGTGGCACGGGACCTCGCGGCTGCCGGCACCTGGCGGCGGATTCTGACTAATCCGGCATCGGGCCGGCCAGTTGATTACGGCACCACCCGTTACCGGCCGCCGGAGCACCTCACTGGCCTGGTGGTCACCCGGGACCACACCTGCCAGTTCCCGGGCTGCCGGGTACCGGCCCACCGCTGCGATATGGAACACGCCATCCCGCATGATCCAGTCAACGGCGCCGGCCCGACCAGCGAAAATAATTTGGGTGCCAAATGTCGACGGCACCACCAGGTCAAACAGACACCGGGCTGGTCGGTAACCCAGCATCCAGATGGCTGCACCACCTGGGTCACCCCCAGCGGGCATCGGTATGACTCGGAACCGCCACCGCTGACTGACCTCGAACCGCTCATCACCGGCCCAGCATCCGATCCGGACGAGCCGGCTCCCTTCTGAATTGGCGGAGGAATCCGCAGTTGCGCTGGCTTTCCGCAGCGCGGGTTCAATTCCGGCGGGGTTCAATTCCGGACGGCCTGCACGACGCAGAGCACACGGCGGCCGGGGGAGTGTTCCTCGGCACGCACGTCGTCGAAGCCGGCCGCCCGGCACTGCGCTGCGAAAGACTGCGCCTGTTGGTCGGTCCACCCGTGGCTGGCGAGCCCGGTGGCGCCAGGACGCACGCGGCGTTCGATCGCCAGCAGCCGTCCCCCGGGGACGAGTACTCGGCGTGCCTCGGCAAGTCCCATGCTGACGTCTTTCCAGTGGTGCACGGTCGCCACGCACCACAGCACCGTCGCCGACGAGTCCGGCTGCCGGAGGTCTTCCGCGGTGCCCTCGGCCCAGGTGATCCCATCTTGGTGGCGGGTCAACACCTCAGCCAGCCGGAGCATGACGGCAGCCGGATCAACGCCTACCGCCCGTGCTCCACGGCGAGCGGCTTCACGGACGGCGGTACCTGGGCCGCAACCGACGTCGATAACGCGGTCTGTAGCCGATACAGATGCCAGGTCAGCGGCGAGGCGCGCGATCGCGCCCCGTCCGGGAATCATGGTGAGCCCGGCCAGCAGTCCAGTCAGCCCGGCGAAGCCCGGATGGTCGGCGTGATGGTTGACGGTGGTCACCCGCCCAGCTTGCAGGTTCAAGCCGGCTCGAGGTCGTAAAATTTTTTCATCGCATGTTGAGTTTTTCCGTGGGTGGGGATACCGTCGGGTATGACCACAGTGCAGTCGCCCGGTTCGGTCGATCAGGAACTAGTCCTCGATCTTGGTCGTCTCAGCGCGCAGCTGCTGGCGGTGGTCGGGGGAAAGGCGGCAAATCTCGGGGAGCTCATCGGTGCAGATTTTCCGGTGCCACCCGGCTTCTGCGTCACCACCGCGGCCTACCAGCAGGTGGCAGCGGATGCCTTCGACGTCGGCGCGCCGGATCCGGATTCTCTCGCCGAGCGAGCCCGCACCGGGATCCTTACCTCGCCGGTACCCGCCGATGTTGCTGAGGCTGTGGTCCGCGCCTACCACGCCCTGGGTGACGACCTGCCCGTCGCGGTGCGCTCGTCGGCGACCGCTGAGGATCTACCGTGGGCCAGTTTCGCGGGGCAGCAGGACACCTTCCTCAACGTCGTCAGCGCGCCGGCCGTGCTGGACGCGGTGCGCCGGTGCTGGGCATCGTTGTGGACCGACCGCGCGGTCAGCTACCGGACGACCAACGGCATCGATCATGCCACCGTGCGGCTCGCGGTAGTGGTCCAGCAGATGATCGACCCGCAGGTCGCCGGGGTGCTGTTCACCGCGGACCCGGTGACCGGTCACCGCGGGCACACGGTGATCGACGCCAGCCCCGGCCTGGGTGAGGCGGTGGTATCCGGGGCGGTCAACCCCGATCACTTCGTCGTCGACTCTGCCAGCGGTGCAGTCGTGGAAGGCCGCCTTGGTGACAAGCGAGTGGCCGTCCGTTCCCTGCCCGGGGGCGGCACCGAGCAGGTTGGGCTACCGGCCGGCACCGACCAGCCCTGCTTGAGCGATGCGCAGATCAGTGCGCTGACCGCGCAGGGCCAGCGCGTGGCGGAGTACTTCGGTGTGCCGCAGGACATCGAGTGGGCGGTGGATGCTGCGGGCGCCTTGTGGCTGACCCAAGCCCGCCCGATCACCACGCTGTACCCGCTGCCGGCTCGATCGGACCAGCGCTTTCACGTCTACTTCTGCGTGAGCCTCGCGCAGGGCCTCACCCGTCCGATGACTCCGATGGGCATCGCGGCCGCCCGGTTGTTCGCCTCATGTGGGTCGGAGGTCGTGTTCGGCGCGGCAGTTGCCGACCCGCTGGTCGGCCCTGCCGTGTTCGCCGAGGCCGGCGGCCGGCCTTTCATCGACGTGGCACCGGTGCTGCGTAGCCGGGTCGGCCGGGTGCTGGTGCCGCGGATCCTGGACGTGATGGAGGCGCGGTCGGCGGTCGTGCTGCGGCAGCTCCATGACGATCCCCGGTTCACGGTGTGCAGCACGTCGTGGTGGCCATTCATCCGGCGGGCCGTGGCTGTGGCCATGCGCTACCGGATTCCACTGCACATTGCCCACGGCCTGATCTGGCCTGCCGCGGAACGGCGGCGCGTGGAGCTGGTCGGCCGGCGGTTGCGCACCCAGCTCACCGTGGCGGCCGGGGCAAGCGCCGCCCAACGGCTAGATCATGCGCAGCGCCTGCTGCACACGGCGGTCGTCCCGATCATGCCCACCGTCGTGCCGGCTGCCGGTGCCGGCTTTCTCGCGCTGGCGTTGGCCAACAAGCTCGCCCGCAAAGACGTCGAGCCCGGCGAGTTGGGCGAAGTGTTGCGCGGATTGCCGCACAACGTCACCACCGAGATGGATCTGGAGCTGTGGGCGCTGGCGGCAAGGATCCGCGCCGACGCGCCGGCGGCTGCCGCACTGCACGAGGCAACCCCGGCGGCGCTGGCCCACCGATACGCCAGCCGAGACCTACCGCCAGTGCTGCAGCAGGGGTTAGCGGAGTTCTTGAGCCGCCATGGTCACCACGCGGTCGCCGAGATTGACCTGGGCATGCCGCGGTGGTCTGACGACGCGACCTACGTCCTCGGTGTGCTGGCCAACTACCTGCGCCTGGACGACCCGGATCGCGCTCCGGACGTGCAGTTCGCCCGGGGGAACCGGGCGGCTCAGGCGGCAGCGAGCCGCGTGGTGGCGCGAGTTCACCGCCGCAGCCGGCTGCGCGCCATGGTGGTGCGTTTCGCGCTGAGCCGGGTTCGCGAGCTGGCCGGCCTGCGCGAGACACACAAGGATTACCTGGTGCTCGTACTGGCACACGTCAGGGAGCAGTTGGCTGCCGTCGGGGCTGAGCTCGCCGAGAAGGGGATGCTGGCACAGCCGCAGGACATCTTCTTCCTCGACTTTGGCCAGGCTCGAGCCGCACTCGCGGGCGCGGATCTGCGCGCGGTAGTCGCGCAGCGCCGCGAACAGTACGACCGTGAGCTGAGGCGCCGGCAGGTCCCGCGGATCATGCTTTCCGACGGCACCCAGCCGGAGGCGCTCGCCGCCCGCGGCCAGCAGCCGGCTGGGGGTCAGCTGACTGGTACTCCGGCGTCGGCCGGGACGGTGACCGCAACGGCGCGGGTGATCCTCGATCCAGTCGGAGCACGCCTGGAGCCCGGGGAGATCCTCGTCGCGCCCTCGACCGATCCCGGATGGACCCCGCTATTTCTCACCGCGGGCGGGCTGGTGATGGAGATGGGCGGGGCGAACTCGCACGGTGCGGTCGTCGCCCGCGAGTACGGCATCCCAGCAGTAGTCGGGGTGCCCGATGCGACTGTGCGCATCACTACTGGGCAGCGAATCACGGTGGAGGGCGCGGCGGGCCGGATTGATTTGTAGTGACTGGGGCGGCGGCCAGGACATGCTCAACCGCGCAACACTTCGACCACTGACAAATGGTTGTACCCGCAGATGTCTTCAGGCCTGTGCACGAGGCTTCGGGATCGCCCGGTACATCGACAAGAACTGCTCCATGGCCGCGTCGACACCCTCCCGATCGCCGGTGGCCAGCAGGTCGAGCAGCAAGCCCCGGCTCACAGCGACGCCCAGGCGGGCGGTGGCATGCGCTGCCGGTGGCGGCACGCCTTGGCAGCTGATCCATTCGCTCAACGGTGCCAACCAGCTTTCGACAATGCTATCCAGCAATGGAGCTGCGTACGGATCGCCCTGCAACGCTCGGCCGTAGAGCTCGAAGAACAGTCGCTCGTGCGGCCAGTTGGCCGGGTCGGCCAG
>DASUVX010000131.1:0-2522 GCA_036378735.1 Pseudonocardiaceae bacterium
CTCACCGCGCTGCACCTCATCAGCACGCTGGCGCCAGTCACCCTCACCGACCTGGCCCAGGCCCTGGGCACTAGACCGCCAGCCACCTCCGCGATGGTCGATCGGCTGACCCATGCCGGGCTGGTGTGCCGCACGCCGGACCCGCACAACCGTCGACGCGTCCAGCTGACCCTCACCGCCGATGCCGAACCAATAGTCGGCAACACTGACCCGGACACCGCCAAACGCTTGCATGCAGTGCTCAACGGCACGAGCCCACAAACCCGCCGCCACCTGATCGACATACTCATCGCCACCGTACGACGGTCCGCCGAGTAGCCAGGACAGCCGACCCAGCCCCGCAGCCAGGGCCATCGGCGTGAACAGCGGCGTCCAGCGCCTCGATTAGCACCTCCAGCGGTGTGGGGGGTGTGGTTGCCGTGTTAGTTCAGGTAGTCCCGTAGGGCTTGGGAGCGGGAGGGGTGGCGCAGCTTGGCCATTGTTTTGGATTCGATCTGCCGGATGCGCTCTCGGGTGACCCCGTGGACCTGACCGATTTCATCGAGCGTGCGCGGTCGGCCGTCGATGAGCCCGAATCTCAGCCGCACAATGTTGGCCTCTCGCTCGGATAGCGTGGCCAGCACGGAGTGCAGGTGCTCCTGCAGCAGGGAGAAGGAGACCGCCTCTACCGTGAGTATGGCTTCGGGGTCGTGGATGAAGTCGCCGAGCTGGGAGTCACCTTCCGCGCCGATGGTCTGGTCCAGCGAGAGAGGCTCCCGGGCGTAGCGCTGGATCTCCAGCACCTTCTGCGGGGTGATGTCCATTTCCCTGGCCAGCTCCTCGGGCGTGGGCTCGCGGCCGAGGTCTTGGAGCAGCTCACGTTTCAGGTGACCCAGTGTGTTGATCACCTCGCTGATATGCACGGGGATTCGGATGGTGCGGGACTGGTCGGCCATTGCTCGGGTGATGGCTTGGCGGATCCACCAGGTGGCGTAGGTGGAGAACTTGTAGCCCTTGGTGTAGTCGAATTTCTCCATTGCGCGGATGAGGCCCAGATTGCCTTCCTGGATCAGGTCCAAAAATGGCATGCCGCGGCCGGTGTAGCGCTTGGCCAGCGAGACGACCAGCCGAAGGTTGGCCTCCAGCAGGTGGGTTTTGGCGCGCTGGCCATCGCGGACGATCCAGCGCAGGTCCCGGTCCAGCTGCGGGGGGAGGTTCTCAGCCGCGTCCTCGGCGCGGTGTAGGCGCTCGGCGGCGTAGAGCCCGGCCTCGATGCGCTGGGCGAGCTCGACCTCTTCCTCGGCAGTGAGCAGGGCGACTTTACCGATTTGCGCGAGATACGTGCGGACTGAGTCAGCCGAGACGGTGAGTTCGGCATCTTTGCTGGCTTGGCGCAGCGCCTGGGACTCGTCTTCGTCCCAGACCAAGTTCTCCGCACGGGGATCACTGGGCGCCTCGGCCCGGTCGGCGTCCACGGTGATCTCCTCGCCCGCACCGCGGGCCAGGTCCTCGGCAGCTGGGCCACCCTCGATGTCAGTGGTCTCGTCGAGGGCGACCTCGACCTCGTGGTCGGCCCCGCGGTTGCCTTCGGGGTCGGCGGTGGGTTCAGTCACTGACGGAACTACTCGGTTTCAGGCTCAGGTGTGCCAAGCAATCACCGGTAGCCAGGTTGTGCGCATCGACGCGTTGTGGGTTGGTGGTGTGATCCGACGTCATGTCGGCGGTCCCGTCCCGGCGTCAACGAAAGCCGGTGTCATGGTGAGGGCGAAAACGGCGCGGGCTCGGATGCCGCGCACGAAAAGTAGTTCGGTCTGCACCGACGCTACCCGCGACCAGGCGGCTATGCCAGCGGAGTGAGTCGGACCAGCCGCCGTTTTCCGAGCAACCCGACCGACGTGGTGATCTCGGCGCAGCGCGGGTGTGACCCTGCCGGGTCGAAGGGCGGGGAGCACGGTACTTAGTCCCGCCTTGCTCTCCGCTCTGGGTCGGTAGCCACTCTGGCGTGCCGTGAGAAGATCAGCACCGTAGCGTGTGCTGTGCCAACATGTCGCAGGCGCTGCCTCCGCGTCACTCTTCCTTGATCAACGATCGTCGCCCAACGAGGAGGCGCAGAACGTGGCAACTCGGCTGACCTGGCTCGCTCGTGCTGGTCGTATCCTTGAGCAGCCGCCGATGTGGGGCGCTGTTGCGACGGTGCTGGCTGTCAAGGGTGGGACAAGGAGTCGGCAAGCAGTCCTGCGCGGCGGCGTGTGTTACCTCATCGCTGCCTTCATCGCCAACATCGTTATCAAGCCCCTCACTTACCGGCGCCGGCCGCAAGGTGCCGGCGAGGGCCGAATCACGCCGTACACCTCGTCCTTCCCGTCGGGCCACACCGCGTCGGACAGCGCCTTTGTCTTCGGCGTGGCTCAGGAGTTGCCCCTGTTGGCGATTCCCCTAGCAGCCGCCGCGACCGCAGCTCACTGGTCTTTGATCCGCAGCGACAAACATCATGTGAGTGACGTGCTCGCCGGTGGCGCGATCGGACTGGGCGTGGCATACAT
>DASUVX010000132.1:0-23001 GCA_036378735.1 Pseudonocardiaceae bacterium
GGCCGGTGCCAGCGGCTTCAAGCTGCACGAGGACTGGGGAGCAACCCCGGCGGCGATCGACGCCTGCCTGCGGGTGGCCGATGACACCGGCGTTCAGGTGGCGATCCACACCGACACCCTCAACGAGGCGGGCTACGTCGCTGACACGCTGGCTGCGATCGGCGGGCGAACCATCCACGCCTACCACACCGAGGGGGCCGGCGGCGGTCACGCGCCAGACATCATCACCGTGGCCGCGCAGCCCCATGTGCTGCCCAGCTCGACCAATCCGACCCGGCCGCACACCGTGAACACCGTCGACGAGCACCTCGACATGCTCATGGTTTGCCACCACCTCAATCCCACCGTGCCGGAGGACCTCGCGTTCGCGGAGAGCCGGATCCGGCCCACCACCATCGCGGCCGAGGACCTGCTGCATGACCTCGGGGCCATTTCGATGATCGGGTCGGACTCGCAGGCGATGGGCCGGGTCGGTGAGGTGATCCTGCGGACCTGGCAGACCGCGCACGTGATGAAGCGCCGGGTCGGCGCCTTGCCTGGGGATCCGGCGACCTCGGACAACCTGCGGGCCCGCCGCTACGTGGCCAAGTACACGATCTGCCCGGCGATGGCCCACGGCCTGGACGGTGAGGTTGGATCGGTGGAGGTGGGCAAGCTCGCTGACCTGGTGCTGTGGCAGCCCGCATTCTTCGGGGTGCGGCCGAACGTCGTACTCAAGGGCGGCATGATCGCCTGGGCGGCGATGGGCGACTCCAACGCCTCCATCCCCACCCCACAGCCGGTGCTGCCCCGACCGATGTTCGGCGCCGCCGCGGCGACCGCCGCCACCACGTCGGTGCACTTCGTGGCCCCCGCCGCGGTGCAGGGTCACCTCACCGAGACGTTGGCAGTTCGGCGCCGGCTGGTGGCGGTGCGCGACACCCGGGCGCTGCGCAAGACCGATATGCCGCTCAATGACGCGCTGCCGCGCATCGAGGTGGATCCGGAAACGTTCACCGTCCGGATCGACGGTGCGGTGGTCGAACCGCATCCGGCGCAGGAGATTCCGATGACCCAGCGCTATTTCCTGTTCTGATGACCGCGCTGGCGTCGCTATTGCTGGCCGATTCGCGATTGCCCACCGGCGGGCACGCGCATTCCGGGGCGGTTGAGGCAGCCGTCGAGCGCTGCCTAGTGCGCAACGAGGCCGACTTGGAGTTGTTCCTGGCCGGCCGGTTGCGCGGGAGCGGATCCGTGGTCGCTGCGGTCGCTGCGGCCGGATGCCTACTGGCTGGCGTAGCAGCGGTCAAATGGGATGAATGGGATGCAGCGCTGAGCGCCCGGACCCCGTCAGCCGCCGCCCGGGAAGCGTCCCGGGCGCAGGGCGTGACACTGCTTCGCACAGCCCGCCGGGTCTGGCCGTCTACTGCTCTGGACGCGCTGGCCGAGGTGGGCCGCCCGCATCACCCGCTGGTGCTCGGCGCCACGGTCGCCGCTGTGGCCGCCGCCGGCGATGCCGCCGAGATGGCGGCGTCGCTGGCCCTGCACCATCTGCTCGGCGGGGCATGCGCGGCCGCGGTGCGGCTGCTGGGTCTGGACCCGATCGCGGTCGCCGCCGTCCAGGCAGCCGCAAGCCGACCCGCTGACCACGTCGCGCGGGCCGCAGTGAGCGGGGCACGCGACGCCGTGGCCCAGCAAGATCCGCGCCTGCTGCCCAGTACCGGCACCCCGCTGCCGGAGGTGCTGGCCGAGCTCCACGCCCGGGCGGAGGTGACCCTGTTTGCGTCATGAAGAGCATCGGGCGCTGCGGATCGGCATCGGAGGGCCGGTCGGCAGTGGCAAGACCGCACTGGTCGCGGCGCTGTGCCGGACGTTTCGTGACGAGCTGTCGGTGGTGGTGGTGACCAACGACATCTACACCACCGAAGACGCCGATTTTCTGCGTACCAACGGGGTGCTGCCCGACGAGCGGATCCGCGCGGTGCGCACCGGCTGCTGCCCGCACACCGCGATCCGCGACGACATCACCGCCAACCTCGACGCAGTCGACGAGCTCACCGCGTGCCACGACCCTGATCTGGTGCTGGTGGAAAGCGGCGGGGACAACCTCACCGCCACCTTCAGCTACGGCCTGATCGACGCGCAGATCTTCGTCATCGATGTCGCCGGAGGCGACAAGGTGCCCCGCAAGGGCGGCCCCGGGGTCACTCGCTCCGACCTGCTGGTTATCAACAAGATCGATCTTGCCCCGCTGGTCGGCGCGAACCTGGACGTGATGCGCCGCGACGCCCTGGCAGCGCGGGGGGACCGGCCCACCGTGCTGCTGTCGCTACGCGAACAACCTGACGCCGGGCCGGTGGTGGACTGGGTGGGCAGCCTTCGATCAGCCGCGCGCCGGTGAAAGCCCGGGCGCAGCTGACCGTGGACGCTGGCGGCCTTCGCTGGCGCAGTGCTGCCCCGGTTGTGCTGCGCCCCACCGGGGGCCACCGGATACACCTGGTGCAGGCCGCCGGTGGTCCACTTGGCGGGGATGACCTGGCTTTGGACGTCCGTCTCGGTGCGGGCTGCGCTGCCCAGCTGCGGTCCGCAGCCGCCACCGTGGTGCAAGCAGGCCGATCTCCGGGGCCGGCGCGGTGGGCGGTGACGGCATCGGTCGCGCAGCGCGCGGTCCTGGACTGGCGACCTGAGCCGACCGTCGTCTGTGACGGCGCGCAGCTGCATAGCCGGATCACCGTCGCGCTGCAGCCTAAGGCCCGCGCGGTGCTGCGCGAGATCGTGGTGCTCGGGCGCGCGGGTCAACGTGGCGGGAATTTCATCGGCGAGCTCGCCGTGGACCTGGATGGTTCCCCACTGCTGGCGCACACCGTGCTGCTGGACGGCACCGATCCGGTTCTCGCCGGTCCCGCCGGCACGGGTGGCGCGCGCGTGGTGGGAATGCTGGCGATGGTGGGGGAGAGCACCGGGGATCCAGCGCATGGTGCCGGTGAGGAGCCGGGACTGCGCTGGGCCTGCGCGCCACTGGACGGCCCGGGCCATCTAGTGCTCGCCCTAGCCGACCGCGTCACCACCGTCATCCACCTCCTCGACCACTTCGCGCCGGTCTGACCCGACCGCAGTCTGGATGCAGACTGCGGTAATTGGGGCCTCGAAAACAGCAGTCTGCATCCAGACTGCGGATGGAGAGGGCTTAGTGGAGGGTGCCGTCGAGGACGAGTACCGCGTGGCCGGTGAGGTGCACACGGTCGCCGTGGACAGTGGTGTGCACCAATCCGGTACGGGCCGACGCCTGGAGCCCGGTGAGGCCGTCCCGGCCCAGCCGGTCTGACCAGTAGGGCGCGAGTGCCGTGTGTGCGCTGCCGGTGACCGGATCTTCCGGAATGCCGACGGCGGGTGCGAAGAAACGTGAGACGAAGTCATAGCCGCCGTTTGAATCCGATGCCGGGGCGGTACCGATGATCCCGCGAATGCCGTTGCGGCGGGTGATATCAGCCAGCGCGGTGAAATCGGGGGCCATCCTGTGGACCTCCTTCTCCTCCCCGAACACGGCGAGGAGATCGCCGAGAGCACCGGTGCCGTAGATGGCATCAGGGGTGGCACGAAGCGCTTCGGTCAGACCGTTCGAGACGGGGGACTCGGTGACCGGTGCGGCCGGGAAGTCCAACGTGATGGCGCCATCGGGACGGTTATGCGCGATCAGGACACCGCTGCGGGTACTGAACCGGACGGTGCCGTTAGTTTTCCGATCGGCCTGCAAGGCATGCGCGGTGGCCAGGGTGGCGTGCTCGCACAGGTCGACCTCGACGGTGGGGGTGAACCAGCGCAACGCCCAATCAGCCGCCTCGTCGCCCGGCAGGGGGTGGGCGAAGGCGGTCTCGGCCAGGTTCATCTCGGCGGCGACCTGCTGCATCCAGCCCGCATCGGGCCAGGCGTCGCCATCAAGTAGGCAGACGGCTGCTGGGTTGCCGGTGAACGGTCGATCGGTGAACGCGTCGATGACTCGGATTCGCATGATTGCGACCGTAGTAGGCGCCGCGGGTTGGCGAAGAATTGTGATCACGGTTTATGTGCCAAGGACGACACAAACTGTCGCGCTATGCACATAAACCGTGATCACAGTCGGCGCCTTGCGGTCAAGTGACGTGACCGCAACATAACGGTGACAAGCCGGTCACATCGGTGCCGTGTGATGAATGTGACTCACTCGAGTGAGTGAGGCGCATCTAGGGTTCCGTCGCTGTACGCAGCGGGTCTGGACCAAGAGATGCAGGCGGGCAGTGCAACTGCGCGTTCCACGGCGGGACAAAAGCCCGGGAGGCCAGCGCCGTGGACGCGGAGGCCCAACGTGGACGATCTGCATCACAACTACGGCCCAGAGGCGCGATACGCCGTCGAGGCCGAGGCCACGTTACCCACCGCTAAATGGGAAGCGGAAATCGCCAGAGGCCTCGAGTTGGGGCTGCCCGGGGCCGACTCGATCGTCGACCGGCGAATCCCCACCTTCTCCCGCGGTGAGTTGCCGCATTTCGCCGGCATCAACACCTTCCTCAAGGCGCCTTACCTCGAGGACGTCCGCCGCTGCGGCGAATACGACGTCGCGGTGCTCGGCGCACCCTTCGACGGCGGCACCACCTACCGGTCCGGTACCCGTTTCGGTCCGCAGGGCATCCGCAAGATATCGGCCCTGTACGGGCCGTACAGTTTCGAACTCGGCGTCGATCTACGGGAATCGATCACCATCGCTGACCTCGGTGACGTCTTCACGATCCCGGGCAACATCGAGAAAACCTTCGACCAGATCTCCAAGGCGGTCGGGCACGTTTACGCCTCCGGTGCTTTTCCGGTGGTGTTGGGCGGCGACCACTCCATCGGCTTCCCGACCACCCGCGCGGTCGCGGAGCACCTGGACGGCGGCAAGCTCGGCATCATCCACTTCGACCGCCACGTCGATACCCAGGAAACCGACCTCGACGAGCGGATGCACACCACCCCGTGGTTTCACGCCACGGACATCCCCAACGTGCCGCCGCGAAACCTGGTGCAGATCGGCATCGGTGGCTGGCAGGCGCCCCGGCCCGGCGTGCAGGTGGGCCGGGAGCGCGGCACGACGATCATGACTGTCACCGACTGCGTCGAGATGGGCATCGAGGCCGCCGCGCAGCGCGCCCTGGACGTCGCCTGGGACGGCACCGACGCCGTCTGGCTGTCCTTCGACGTCGATTGCCTGGATGCCGCGTTCGTCCCCGGCACTGGTTGGCCCGAACCCGGCGGTTTCCTGCCCCGTGAAGTCCTGAAGTTCATCCAGCTCGTCGCTGCCCGCCCGCTGGCGGGCATCGAGGTCGTGGAGTGCTCCCCGCCCTATGACAACGCCGAGATCACCGCGCTCATCGCGACCCGGGTGATTTGCGACACCCTCGGCTGCCTGGTGCGCGCCGGGCACCTACCGCGAAAGGCGATCTGATGAGTACCCCAGTCCTCACGAGCCCGACCACCGGCCCGGATGCCGAAGATCTGCGCCGTATCGGCTACCACCAGGAGTTGCACCGCCGGCTCGGCTGGTTCTCCTCCTTCGCCGCCGGGTTCTCCTTCGTGTCGATCCTCACCACGGTGTTCCAGCTTTTCGCGCTCGGCTACTCCTTCGGCGGGCCGGCGTTTTTCTGGACCTGGCCGCTGGTGTTCGCCGGCCAGCTGTGCGTGGCGCTGGTGTTCGCCGAGTTGGCCGCGAGTTGGCCGCTGGCCGGGTGCATCTACCAGTGGTCGCGCCGGCTGGCCGGAGAGATCGTCGGATGGTTCGCCGGGTGGGCGATGCTGATCGGCTACATCGTGAGTGTGGCTGCGATCGGCATCGCGCTGCAGGCGGTGCTGCCCGCGGTGTGGTCGGGCTTCCAGATCCTTGGTACTGACCCGTCGGTCACCTCGGCATCCGGTGCCGTCAACGGCATCGTGCTGGGTTCGGTGCTGATCGCGATCGCCACCGTGATCAGCGCGGTCGGCGTGCGGTTCATGGCAGTGATCAATGGGATCGGGGTGACCTGCGAGATCATCGGTGTGGTGCTGTTACTGGCGCTGCTGTTCGGCCATCCTGAACGTGGGCCGGGGGTGGTCACCCAGACCCTCAACGTGTCCGGTAACAGCCCGTATGTGTACGCGTTTGCGGCGTCCACGCTGATGGCGGCCTATGTCATGTACGGATTCGACAGTGCCGCGGAGCTATCCGAGGAGACGAGCCAGCCGCGGCGCGTGGTGCCCTCGGCGATCCTTCGCGCGCTGCTGGTGTCGTTCGTCGGCGGCGGATTCATGATCGTGGCTGCACTGATGGCGGCACCCTCGTTGACCGACGGCCGGCTTTCCGCCGGGGGAATCGCCTATGTGATCACCAGCCGGCTGGATTCCACGCTCGGTCGGGCGCTGCTGACGGTGGTGGCCATCTCCATCGTGTCCGCCTGCCTGGCGATCCAGAACTCTGCGTCGCGGGTGATGTTCAGCATGGCGCGCGACGGCCGGCTGCCCGGTGCCCGGCTGCTGGCCCGGGTTCACCCGCAGACCGGGACACCGATCGTCACCGGTATCGCGGTGGGGATGCTCGCGATTGCCGTGCTGCTGATCAACCTCGGTAACCCGGCGGCATTCGCGGCGGTCACCAGCACCTCGGTGGTGATCGTCTACCTGGCATACCTTCTGGTCACCGTTCCGGCCCTGCGTGCGCGGCTGCGTCGGCGCCTGCCCGGCAAGCGCACCGGGAGTTTTTCGCTGGGCCGGTGGGGGCTGCCGGTGAACCTGTTCGCTGTGGTGTACGGCGTGGCGATGATGGTGAACATCGCATGGCCGCGACAGGCGGTGTACGACCCGGCCGGCACCAGCTGGGTGCTCCAATACCTGGCCCTGCTGTTCGTCGCTGGGATGGTGGTGGTCGGCCTGGTGGTGCACCGAGCGCTGCGCGTGCGAGCCGTTCCCGCGGCCCTGGACGTCACCGTCGACGCGGCCGCCGCCGTTGCCGAGGCGTAAGCCGCGTTGGTGCGTGGCACGATGGCGGCATGCTGCGTTGGATCACCGCAGGGGAGTCGCACGGTCCCGCGCTCATCGCTGTGCTGGAGGGCATGGTCGCTGGGGTCGAGGTGACCTCCAAGGACATCCAGGCTGAATTGGCGCGCCGCCGGCTGGGGTATGGGCGCGGCGCACGGATGAAGTTCGAGGCCGACGAGGTCGACCTGCTGGGTGGCATCCGGCACGGCCGGACCCTGGGCGGTCCGGTGGCGATCCGGATCGGCAACACCGAGTGGCCCAAGTGGGAAACCGTCATGGCGGCCGACCCGGTGGATGCGGACACACTCGCAGCGCAGGCCCGCAACGCACCGCTGACCCGGCCCCGGCCCGGGCACGCCGACCTGGCCGGGATGACCAAGTACGGCTTCGACGACGCCCGACCGGTGCTGGAACGGGCCAGTGCCCGCGAGACCGCCTCCCGGGTCGCTTTGGGCACGGTGGCCAAGGCGTTCCTGCGCCAAGCCCTGGATGTCGAGGTGTTGTCCCACGTGGTGGCGCTAGGGCAGGCGCAGGCCCCCGCCGACGTGCTGCCTGCACCCGGTGACCTGGAGCGCATCGATGCCAGCCCGATCCGGGCGTACTCGGAGGAGGCCGCTGCCGCAATGATCGCCGAGGTGGATGCCGCCAAGAAAGACGGCGACACGCTCGGCGGCGTAGTCGAGGTGCTGGCGTACGGATTACCGGTGGGGCTGGGCTCCTTCGTGCACGCCGACCGGCGGCTGGACGCCCGGCTGGCCGGCGCCCTGATGGGTATCCAGGCCATGAAGGGCGTCGAGGTGGGCGACGGGTTCGCCACTGCGCGACGCCGGGGCAGCGCCGCGCACGATGAGATGGCTCCCGGGCCGGACGGAGTGGTGCGCCGCACCAACCGCGCCGGGGGCCTTGAAGGCGGCATGACCAACGGCGAGACACTGCGAGTGCGGGTGGCGATGAAGCCGATCTCCACCGTGCCCCGCGCGCTGGCCACCGTGGACGTCGCCACCGGCGAGGCGGCCGTCGCGATCAATCAGCGTTCCGATGTTTGCGCCGTGCCCGCCGCGGGCGTGGTGGCCGAAGCGATGGTCGCGCTGGTGCTGGCCGATGCCGCGCTGGAAAAGTTCGGCGGCGACTCACTAACGGAAACCATCCGTAACGCCCGCGCCTACCGCACCAGCTACCACCACCGCTGATCACCTCACCTGGTCTCATGGATGCCTGTGCAGCCTGCCGCGACACGACGCGCACGATGGCACGACACACGGCATCGAGGGGAAGCTTGTGACAGGCGGCCGGGCGCGGCGGCGCACAGTGTCAGTGTTGTCTCTCGGCGGCACGATCGCCATGACGAACCCGGGACGCGAGGGTGCCGGAGTGGTGCCGACGCTGGATGCGGCTGCCCTGCTGACCGCGATACCGGAGCTGGCCAGGCTGGATCATGAGATCACCACCAGGAACCTGCGCAACCTACCTGGCGCATCGTTGGGCTTCGACGATCTTTTCGAGCTCGTGACGGTCATTCGGGGCGAGGTCGACGCCTGCGCGGATGGGGTCGTGATCATCCAAGGCACCGACACGATCGAAGAGACCGCTTACCTTCTCGACCTGACCGTGAACCGCGCCGCGCCGGTGGTGGTGACCGGTGCGATGCGTAACCCGACGATGGCCGGTGCCGACGGGCCGGCCAACCTGCTGGCCGCGGTGCAGACCGCAGCCGGCGAGCAGTTGCGAGGCGTCGGCTGCGTGGTCGTGATGGGCGATGAGATCCACGCCGCCAGGCACGTGCACAAGACGCACAGCACGAGTCCTGGCGCGTTCATTTCACCGGACACCGGCCCTATCGGGCGGGTGGTGGAGGGCAATCCCAGGCTGTTCACTCGTCCGGTAGCTGCGCCGACATATCCGGCACCCACCCAGGCTGTTCGCATCGGGCTGGTCACTGCATGTTTTGGCGATGACGGGGCGCTGCTGCATCACCTGGGTACCGGTTTCGACGGCGTGGTCTTGGCCGGGTTTGGCGTGGGGCACGTTCCGGTTGCGTTCGTCGCGCCGCTCGCCGAGCTCGCCTCGCGCATTCCGGTGGTGCTCGCCTCGCGCACCGGCGCCGGTCCGGTGCTGCGCGCCACTTACGGATTTCCGGGTTCCGAGCGCGACCTCCAGGACCGTGGATTGATCAATTCCGGCTTCCTCGGCCCGTTCAAAGCACGAATCCTGCTGCATGTGCTGCTGGCCGCCGGAGCCGCCCACGATGAGATCATCACGGCATTCGACGCGGCTGGTGGGCGCACTGATCGGCAGCGGTACCAGGTTCACGAAGGAGGTTTCGACGCGTGGTGAGCGGACCTGTCTTGATCCTCATCGGTCCACCAGGATCTGGCAAGAGCACCGTTGGACGGTTGGTCGCAGAAAAGTTGGGTGTATCGTTTCGCGACTTCGATGATGACCTGCAAAATGAGTGTGGTCTGCCGGCCGGCGAGCTGGTTGTCAAGTTGGGCCGGGAGAAATTCGGTGAAATTGAGTGTCGACTCATCGGTGCTGTTCTGGCAAATCATTCCGGAGTGCTCGCGCTTGGTGGCGGCACGCCGCTGAACCCGACAATCCAGGACCAATTGACGCCCTTTCACGTCGTGTTCCTCGATGTGGAACTCGACGAGCTGCTCCGCCGGGAGGGTCTCGTTCCACTGCACCCGTGGTTGCTGCCCAATCCCCGGGCGCATTTGCGGCAATTGCTCGGGCAACGGCGCCCGGTTTATGAGACGGTGTCCAACGTCGTCGTGCCGACGACAGGCCGTTCTGCTGAAGAGGTCGCGGCCGAGGTCTTGCAGACCATGCCCAAGTGATTTCGCCGCCAGAGATGCCCGTTTCGTGCGATGCTCCGTTGGGGTTCGGACGCGGAGGAGTTGGATGAGCGAGACCGGCGAGCTGTTGGACCAGGTTGATGAAACCCAGGTCGATGAAACCCAGCCGCTACGGATCCGGGTGGCCACGGCGCAGCCCTACGACGTGGTCGTCGGGAGGTATCTGCGGGCTGAGCTGCTGGAAGTGCTGGGCAGCGGCGCCGTGGCGATCGTGCATCAGCCGACCATGGTCGAGCCCGCGGAATCGCTGCGGACCGTGCTGGAGCACCTCGGTTCGCAGGCCTACCGCATCGAGGTGCCCGACGCCGAGGACGGCAAGAAGCTGGCGGTGGCGGGATTCTGCTGGGACGTGCTGGGAAAGGTTGGTCTGGACCGCACTGGCACTTTGGTGGGCTTCGGCGGCGGAGCGGTGACCGACCTCGCCGGGTTCGTGGCTGCCAACTGGCTGCGCGGCGTGCGCGTGGTGCACGTGCCTACCACGTTGCTGGGCATGGTGGACGCTGCGGTAGGCGGCAAGGCCGGCATCAACACCGATGCGGGCAAGAACCTGGTCGGCGCGTTCCACGAACCCGCTGCCGTGTTGGCGGACCTCGCAACGCTCCAGACGCTGCCGCGAGACGAGCTCGTCGCCGGGATGGCGGAGGTGGTCAAGGCGGGCTTCATCGCCGATCCGGTGATTCTTGAGCTGATCGAGGACGACCCGGCCGCCGCGCTGGATCCATCCGGGCCGGTGCTGGAGGAGCTGGTCGGCCGCGCGATCCGGGTCAAGGCGGACGTGGTGGCAGCCGACCTCAAGGAATCTCACCTACGCGAGGTGCTCAACTACGGGCACACGCTGGGCCACGCGCTGGAACGTCGGGAAGGCTACCGGTGGCGCCACGGTGCTGCGGTCAGCGTCGGCATGGTGTTCGCGGCCGAACTGTCCCGGCTCGCCGGGCGGCTGGACGACGTCACCGCGCAGCGCCACGGCGCGGTGCTCCGCTCGATCGGACTGCCCACCGGCTACGACCCAGACGCGCTACCCGAGCTGCTGGAAGGCATGCGCAACGACAAGAAGACCCGGCTCGGGGTTTTGCGCTTCGTGGTGCTCGAAGGTCTGGCGAAGCCGGGCCGGTTGGAGGACCCGGACCCTGCACTACTCGCCGAAGCCTACGCCGCGGTCGCGGGTGCGCCGGACGGTGTGGAGTGAGGGTGCTGGTGCTCAACGGGCCCAACCTGGGCCGGCTCGGAACCCGTGAGCCCGACATCTACGGCGCCACGACACACGACGATCTGGTGGCGTTATGCCGGCGGGTAGGAGCCGAGCTCGGGCTCGACGTGGACGTGCGCCAGACCGACCACGAGGGTGTCATGATCGGCTGGCTGCACGAGGCCGCCGACACGGCTACCCCCGTCGTACTGAATGCCGCGGCGTGGACGCATTACTCGGTCGCGCTGGCCGACGCCGCCGCGCAGTTGTCGGCACCGTTGGTGGAGGTACACATCAGCAACGTGCACGCGCGGGAGACCTTCCGGCATCACAGCTACATCTCCGCGATCGCATCCGGCGTCATCGTCGGCTTGGGAGTCGAGGGTTACCCGCTCGCGCTGCGCTGGATCGCCGGCCGCGCCACTACCTAAGTACCGTCGGGTCCATGTCCCACGCCCTGCGCCGCGCCGCGCTGCGAAAACGGCTACCCGAACTCGGGCTCCACGCATTGCTGGTTACCGACCTGTTGAACATTCGGTACCTCACCGGGTTCACCGGCTCCAACGGCGCCCTGCTGGTGCACGTCGACGGCGACGAACACAGTGTGTTCTGCACTGATGCCCGTTACCGCACGCAGTCACAGCGGCAGGTGGCCGACCTGCGGCGGCTTATCGAGCGGTCGTCCGCGCTGCGGCTGGCCAAGCAGGCTACCGAGCTGGGGATCGGTCGGCTGGGTTTCGAGAGCCACGTGGTGACGGTCGACGGGTACGCAGCCTTGCAGCAGGTCACCGGACCCGACGCGCTGGTCGCCACTTCGCGGCCGGTGGAAGCGTTGCGGTCGGTCAAGGACGACTCCGAGATCGCCACGCTGCGGGCGGCGTGCGCGATTGCCGACGCTGCGCTGGCCGGGCTGCTCGCCGACGACGGGCTGCGCCCAGGTCGTACCGAGCGGGAGGTGGCGCGCGACCTGGAGGCTCGGATGGTCGCATTGGGTGCCACTGGTCCGTCGTTCGAGACCATCGTCGCTTCGGGGGCGCACTCGGCCATCCCGCACCACCGCCCGACCGACGCCCAGCTGTGCTGCGGCGACCTGGTGAAACTGGACTTCGGTGCCCTGGTCGAGGGCTACCACTCCGACATGACCCGGACCGTGGTGCTCGGCACGCCGGCGGCCTGGCAGCGGGACATCTATGATCTGGTCGCTGCCGCGCAAGCCGCGGGGCGCGCGGCGCTGCGGGCCCAAGCCGATGTCCGGGATGTCGATGCGGCGGCCCGGAAAGTGATTGTCGACGCAGCGCATGGCGAGAACTTCCTGCATGGGCTCGGGCACGGCGTCGGCCTCCAGATCCACGAGGCTCCGGTGTTGTCGCAGTTCGGGGTCGGTACACTGGAGCTAGGCATGACGGTTACCGTCGAGCCGGGTGTCTACCTGGCGGGTCGGGGCGGCGTGCGCATCGAGGACACCCTGGTCGTCACCGGCGGCGAGCCGGAACTCCTCACCCAGACCACGAAGGACCTCATGGTCGTGCCCTGCTGATACTGACTTTACTGACCTGCTGACTGTGCAGACCTTGCAGACTCAGGTCTGTAACTGACCTGGCTGGCATCTCTGCCAGCTACGACCGGGGAGTGACAGGCTGACGTGGCCACCACCAACGACCTCAAGAATGGACTCGTGCTCAACCTCGACGGCCAACTGTGGTCGGTCGTGAACTTCCAGCATGTCAAACCGGGCAAAGGCGGCGCCTTCGTGCGGACGACACTGAAGAATGTGCTGTCCGGCAAGGTTGTGGACAAGACATTCAACGCCGGGACGAAGGTCGATACCGCTACTGTCGATCGGCGCGATATGACCTATTTGTACGCCGATGGCGCTGATTTCGTCTTCATGGACTCCGACACCTACGACCAGATCACGATTCCCGGGGAGGTCGTCGGGGACGCGGCGAAATACCTGCTGGACAACCAGACCGTGTTGGTGGCCGTCCACGAAGGCACTCCGCTCTACATCGAGCTGCCCACCTCGGTGGAGTTGGTGATCTCACACACCGACCCTGGCCTGCAGGGAGACCGATCGACAGGAGGTACCAAGCCCGCCACGCTGGAGACCGGTGCCGAGATCCAGGTGCCGTTGTTCGTGAGCACCGGCGAGAAGGTCAAGGTAGATACCCGGGATGGGCGCTATCTCGGCCGGATCAGTAGTTGACGTGGGTGCTCGCAGCAAGGCTCGCAAACGCGCCGTCGACATCCTATACGAGTCCGACTTGCGCGGGCTGGATCCATTGGAGCTGCTCGCTGAGCGGGTCGGGGCGCCGGAGCTGCCGCCGGTCAGCGACTACACCATCTCGTTGGTGCACGGCGTGGTCGAGCACGCCGCCGACATCGATAAATTGCTGGCCGAGCAAGCCCACGGTTGGGCCCTGACCCGGATGCCCGCGGTCGATCGGGCGGTGCTCCGCCTCGGGGTGTTCGAGCTGTTGTTCTCCGACGAGGTGGATGATGCAGTAGCCATCGACGAGGCCATCGAGCTGGCCAAGCTGCTGTCCACCGACGACTCGCCGCGGTTTGTCAATGGGGTACTCGGCGCGCTGGCTGCGTTGCCGCGCGGTTCGTGAGCTACATCAAAGAGTGAGTCAGGCCTCTTCCTTGTCCTTCGCGGGACGAGCCTCAGGCGGCAGTACGCCCCAACCGATCAGCTGCTCGGTGAGGTCGCCCGGCGACATGTCGTAGATGATCGCCAGCGAGCGCAGGTCCTCGGTGCGAATCGAGAGCACCTTGCCGTTGTAGTCACCTCGCTGGCTCTGGATCGTCGCGGCGTAGCGAGCGAGTGGGCCTACCTTGTCGACCGGCAACTGCTGCAGACGCTCGAGATTGATGACGATCTTGGTAGCCGGTTCGCTGCCAGATGACACCCGGCCCTCAGGCAGCAGTTCGGGAACCGGAACCCCGTAGAAGTCGGCAAGCTCGGCGAGCTTCTGCACCGTGACCGCCCGGTCGCCACGTTCGTAGGAACCGACCACCACAGCCTTCCAGCGGCCCGCCGACTTCTGCTCGACACCGTGCAGAGACAGACCCTGCTGCTGACGGATGCCGCGCAGTTTGGACCCCAGTGCCTTGGCATAGTCGCCCATCTGGCCCCTTCTCCTTCTTCAGACCCCGACCAGTCAACGCCTTGGGGCGCCCCGCGAAAATCGGGATGATACGGAGAGTAATGCTGCGCTGAGTAATCCACCAGGTCAAGCCATCCGGACCCGAAGACCGCGCAGAGTCACGCACACCACCCGGACGGGGCAGCGCTCCGGCGGCTGCCGAACCCTTCAAAACGTCTCAGTAGCGTCCCAGTGATACTGTCCCGTTCGGGTCCGGCGCCGGTCGGAATCCGATTGCCGGCTCAGCCGGCGGTATCCACGACGTCCTTTAAGGCCCGTCCCGTGAGGCGGGGAAGGAGGTCAACCGTGTCGTCCCCTTCCGGGGTGGGCGCGGTGGGCGAGCCAGCGCCACCGCGGCAGCGTGAGCTCCTGTCGGCGGCCGAGGTCGCGCGCATCGTCGCCCGGATGGCGCATCAGATCATCGAGCGCACCGCCCCCGAGCCGGTAGTGATGATCGGTATTCCCACCCGCGGCGTGCCGCTGGCGCACCGCCTGGCCGGCCGGATCCGGGAGTTCGGCGGACCCGCGCCGGCCGTCGGCACGCTCGACGTCACGCTCTACCGGGACGACCTGCGGCGCCGGCCCACCCGCCCACTGCAGCCCACCGAGCTACCTGCTGACGGCCTGGACGACGCGCTGGTCGTACTGGTCGATGACGTGCTGTATTCCGGGCGCACCGTGGCGGCCGCGCTGGATGCGCTGCGCGAGTACGGCCGCCCTCGGGCGGTGCAACTCGCCGTGCTGGTCGATCGCGGCCACCGTGAGCTGCCGATTCGCCCCGATTACGTAGGTAAGAACGTGCCGACCTCCCGGGACGAGGAGATCGGTGTGCTGCTTTCGGAGACCGACCGCACCGATGCCGTCGTGCTGCGCTCTTATGATCGGGGCGCCTACGACCGGGGGCCGCGGTGAGGCATCTGTTGACCACCACGGACCTGCCGCGGGATACCGTCACCGCGCTGCTGGACACCGCCGAGGCGCTCAAGCAGTCGCTGCTGGGACGGGAGGTGCGCAAACTCCCGACCCTGCGCGGGCGCACCGTCGTCACCTTGTTTTACGAGAGCTCCACGCGGACGCGGGCTTCGTTCGAGATCGCCGGCAAGTGGATGAGCGCCGATGTGGTGAACATTTCGGCGAGTGCCTCGGCGGTGGTCAAGGGAGAGTCACTAAGGGATACCGCGCTCACGCTGACCGCGATGGGCGCCGACTGCGTAGTGATCCGCCACCCCGCGTCGGGCGCGGCGCATCGCCTGGCCGGCTGGGTACCTGCCCACGTTGTCAACGCCGGTGATGGCACCCACCAGCATCCGACCCAGGCGCTGCTGGACGCCGCTACTCTGCGTGAGCGATTGGGGGACCTAAATGGGCGGACCGTCACCATCGTAGGCGATGTGCTGCATAGCCGGGTCGCCCGCTCGAACATCGAGCTCTTGATCACGCTGGGTGCCCGGATCCACCTTGTCGCTCCGCTAACTCTGCTGCCCTGGGATGTCGAGCATTGGGGCAGCGGGCTGAGTTCAACACAGCGCGATTGGCCGGTCACCGTGGGGCACGATCTCGACGCCGCGCTGCCCGGCTCCGACGCGGTGATGATGCTGCGCGTGCAGTCCGAGCGGATGCAAGGCGGATTCTTCCCCTCCGCACGCGAATATGCGATCCGCTACGGGCTCACCGAGGCGCGCCTGGGATTGTTGCCCGAGCATGCCGTGGTGCTGCACCCCGGGCCCATGCTGCGCGGCATGGAGATCGCGCACTCGGTCGCCGACTCCCCGCGAGCCGCGATCACCGAACAGGTCCGAAACGGCGTGCATGTGCGGATGGCAGTGCTCTATTACCTGCTCGCCGCCCAAAACGATCAGGCAGCGCAGGACCAGGCATGACCCGGCCGTTGTTGCTGCGCGGGATCCGACCCTACGGCGTGGGCGACCCGGTGGATCTGCTGGTCCGTGACGGGCTGATCGCCGAGCTGGGTCCCGGGGTGGACGGCGCCCGCGCCGAGGTGATCGATGGCGGCGGGCTGGTGGCACTGCCCGGCCTGGTCGATCTGCATGCCCACCTGCGCGAGCCTGGCCGGGAGGATGCCGAGACGATCGCCACCGGGTCGGCCGCCGCGGCGCTGGGCGGCTACACCGCGGTGTTCGCGATGGCCAATACCGACCCGGTGGCCGACACCGCAGTGGTCGCCGAGTTCGTGTACCGGCGCGGGCGCGAGGTCGGCCTCGTTGATGTGCATCCCGTCGGGGCGGTCACCGCCGGCTTGGGCGGCGAGCGACTTGCCGAGTTGGGTGCGATGGCTGCGTCCGCCGCGGCGGTCCGGGTGTTCTCCGACGACGGGCTGTGCGTACACGACTCACTGCTGATGCGCCGGGCCTTGGAGTACGCCCGCGGGCTGGGAGGTGTGATCGCCCAGCATGCCGAGGATCCTCGGCTCACCGCCGGCGCGCAGGCGCACGAGGGCCGTCTCGCCGCCCGGCTGGGCCTGGCCGGGTGGCCGGTTGCCGCGGAGGAGTCGATTGTCGCGCGGGACTGCCTGCTCGCCCGGGACGCCGGCGCGGCGCTGCACATCTGCCACGCGTCCACCGCGGGGACGGTGGAGCTGCTGCGGTGGGCCAAGCAGCGGGGCATCCGGGTGTCCGCTGAAGTGACCCCGCACCACTTGTTACTCACCGATGAGCGCCTGTCCGGCTACGACCCGGTCAACAAGGTCAATCCGCCGCTGCGTACCGCGGCCGACACCGAGGCGCTGCGGGCCGCGCTGGCGGAGGGAATCGTGGACTGCGTGGCCACCGATCATGCCCCGCACCCCGCGCAGGACAAGGACTGCGAGTGGTCCGCAGCGCGGCCCGGCATGCTGGGATTGCAGACCGCGCTGTCGGTGGTGGTGGCCACGATGGTCCGGCCCGGTCTGTTGGATTGGCGGGGAGTAGCCCGGGTGATGAGCGAGCGCCCGGCGCGGATCGGTAGAGCGACCGAGCAGGGCCGCCCAATCGCCGTGGGGGAGCCGGCCACAGTGATCCTGGTTGATCCCGGCGCCACCTGGACGGTGCGGGGGGCGCAGCTGGCCAGCCTGGCGGACAACACTCCCTATGAGGGAATGGAGCTGCCCGGCCGGGTGGTGGTCAGCATGCTCCGCGGCCGGGTCACCACCGAGGACGGGAAGGTGCTGGGTTGATGGGTGCCCTGGCGATGCTCGTGCTGGAGGACGGCACCACCGTGCGCGGCGAGAGCTACGGCGCGGTGGGCCAGGCGCTGGGTGAGGCGGTGTTCGCCACCGGAATGACCGGCTACCAGGAAACCCTCACCGACCCGTCCTACCGCCGCCAGATCGTGGTGCAGACCGCCCCGCACATCGGCAACACCGGCTGGAACGACGAGGATGACGAGTCGCGGCGAATCTGGGTGGCCGGCTACGCCGTGCGGGACCCGGCCCGGATGCCGTCCAACTGGCGGTCGACCCGTTCGCTGGGTGAGGAGTTGTCGCGCCAGGGTGTGGTGGGGATCAGCGGTGTGGACACCCGCGCGCTGACCCGCAGGCTGCGCGAGCACGGCTCGATGCGCGCCGGGATCTTCTCCGGTGACGCGCTGGCCGAGCCCGCGCAGCTGATGGCGCGCGTGCTGGCCAGCCCCCCGATGGCAGGGGCGGACCTGGTCGGCGAGGTCACCGTCGCGCAGCCCTACGTCGTGCCCGCCACCACAGCGCGTCGCTTCCGCGTGGTGGCACTGGACCTGGGCATCAAGTTCAACACCCCCCGGATGCTCGCCGCGCGCGGCGTGCAGACCCATGTGCTGCCGGCGACCGTCGAGGTGGAGCAGCTGCTGGCGCAGCAGCCCGACGGGGTTTTCCTGTCCAACGGCCCGGGCGACCCGGCCACCGCGGACCATGCGGTGGCGCTGACCCGGGCAGTGCTGGCGCGGCGGGTACCACTGTTCGGGATCTGTTTCGGCAACCAGATTCTGGGCCGCGCGCTGGGACGGGGAACCTACAAGATGCGCTACGGGCATCGCGGGATCAACGTCCCGGTCATTGAGCACGCCACCGGGCGAGTGGCCATCACCTCGCAAAACCACGGCTTCGCGGTCGCCGGTGAGCCGGGGGAGCGTTTCGACTCCGACTTCGGCGCCGCGGTGGTGAGCCATTCCTGCCCCAACGACCGCACCGTCGAGGGGCTCACCTGCCTGGACGTGCCCGCGTTCAGCGTCCAGTACCACCCGGAGGCGGCCGCCGGTCCGCACGACGCCGCCGACCTGTTCGACCGTTTCTGCGCGCTGATGGAGGCGCAGCGATGACCGCGCTGGATCCAGCGGGCCCCGGAGGTGCACAAGCATCCATAAGACCGGGTGCGGGGGGCGGAGGCTGCTGTGCCGCGCAGGGATGACATCCGGCATGTGCTGGTGATCGGGTCGGGGCCGATCGTGATCGGGCAGGCGTGTGAGTTCGATTACTCCGGGACCCAGGCCTGCCGGGTGCTGCGGGAGGAGGGGCTGCGGGTCAGCCTGGTGAACTCCAACCCAGCGACGATCATGACAGATCCGGAGTTCGCCGATGCCACCTACATCGAGCCGATCACCGCGGAGTTCGTCGAGAAGGTGATCGCCGCTGAGCGCCCGGACGCGTTGCTGGCCACTCTGGGCGGTCAGACCGCGCTGAATACCGCGGTTGCCCTGCACGAGCGTGGCGTGCTGGCCCGGTACGGCGTCGAGTTGATCGGTGCTGACATCGAGGCGATCCAACGCGGCGAGGATCGGCTGCGATTCAAAGACGTGGTGCGCGCGGTGGGTGCCGAAGTGCCGCGCAGCGCAGTGTGCTCCTCGCTGGAGGAGGTCCGCCAGGCCGTCGACGAGCTTGGCCTGCCGGTGGTGATCCGGCCGTCGTACACCATGGGCGGCCTCGGTTCTGGGATGGCGCACACCGAAGAAGACCTCGTCCGCATCGTCTCCCTAGGGTTGGCCTCCAGCCCGGTGCACCAGGTGCTCATCGAGGAGAGTGTGCTGGGCTGGAAGGAATACGAACTCGAGCTGATGCGCGACCACCGGGACAACGTGGTGGTGGTGTGCTCCATCGAAAACGTCGACCCGATGGGGGTGCACACCGGGGACTCGGTGACCGTGGCCCCCGCGCTGACCCTCACCGACCGCGAGTACCAGCACATGCGCGACGTCGGGATCGCGGTGCTGCGCGAAGTCGGGGTCGACACCGGCGGCTGCAACATCCAGTTCGCGGTGCATCCCGCCACCGGACGGCTGGTTGTGATCGAGATGAACCCGCGGGTATCGCGATCCAGCGCGCTGGCATCCAAGGCCACCGGTTTTCCGATCGCCAAGATCGCCGCGAAGCTGGCTATCGGTTACACCCTCGACGAGATCACCAACGACATCACCGGCGAAACCCCAGCCAGCTTCGAGCCCACCCTGGACTACATCGTGGTCAAGGTGCCTCGGTTCGCTTTCGAGAAGTTCCCCGGTGCGGATCCGACGCTGACCACCACGATGAAGTCCGTCGGTGAGGCCATGGCGCTGGGTCGTTCCTTCCCCGAGGCCCTGGGCAAGGCGATGCGGTCGATGGAAACCCCCATCGCCGGCTTCTGGACCAAGCCCGACTCGCCCGATACCACCCTGGACTCGCAGCTGTCGGCGCTTGCGGTGCCCCATGACGGGCGGCTCTACACCGTGGAGCGGGCACTGCGGCTGGGCGCGACGGTCGCTCAGGTTGCGCAAGTTTCGGGTATCGATCCGTGGTTCGTCGACCAGATCGCCGGTCTGGTAGAGCTGCGTACGGAGCTTGTTGCGGCGGTCGAACTGGACGAGCCGCTGTTGCGCCGCGCCAAGCGTGCCGGCGTCTCCGACCGGCAGCTCGCCGCGCTGCGCGGCGATCTCGCCGAACCGCAGGTCGCCGCGCTGCGGCGCCGGCTGGGCGTGCGACCGGTCTACAAGACCGTGGACACCTGCGCGGCCGAGTTCGCCGCCCGAACCCCGTATCACTACTCGGCCTACGAAAGCGACCCGCAGGCCGAGACCGAGGTCAGCGAGCAACGGGACCGGCCCAAAGTGATCATCTTGGGCTCCGGGCCGAACCGGATCGGCCAGGGCATCGAGTTCGACTATTCGTGCGTGCACGCCGCGATGGCGCTGCGCAGCGCTCCTGACAACGACGGCCTCGGTTACGAGACCGTGATGATCAACTGTAACCCGGAGACGGTGTCCACCGACTATGACACCGCCGACCGGCTCTACTTCGAGCCGCTGACCTTCGAAGACGTCATGGAGGTGGTGCACGCCGAGCGCACCTCGGGCACCGTGGCGGGATTGATCGTTCAGCTGGGCGGGCAGACCCCGCTCGGGCTGGCGCAGCGGCTGGCCGACGCGGGCGTCCAGGTGGTGGGCACACCGCCGGCAGCGATCCATCTCGCCGAGGACCGCGGGTCGTTCGGCGCGCTGCTGGAACGAGCCGGGTTGCCCGCCCCCGCCTACGGGACCGCGACCTCGTTCGCGGAGGCTCGCAAGATCGCCGACGAGATCGGCTACCCGGTGCTGGTGCGCCCGTCCTACGTGCTCGGCGGTCGCGGCATGGAGATCGTCTACGACGAGCAGACCCTGGCGGGCTACATCGCCCGGGCCACCGAGATCACCCCCGAACACCCGGTACTGGTGGACCGCTTCCTCGACGACGCGATCGAGATCGACGTCGACGCGCTGTGCGACGGCAACGAGGTCTACCTCGGCGGGATCATGGAACACATCGAGGAGGCCGGGGTGCACTCCGGGGACTCCTCCTGCGCCCTACCTCCGATCACGCTCGGAGAATCCGACCTGGCCGCGGTGCGGGCCTCCACCGAGGCGATCGCCCGCGGGATCGGCGTGCGCGGCTTGCTCAACGTGCAGTACGCCCTGAAAGACGACGTGCTCTACGTGCTGGAAGCCAACCCCCGGGCCAGCCGCACGGCACCGTTCGTCTCCAAGGCCACCGCGGTGCCGCTGGCCAAGGCCGCCGCGCGGATCATGCTCGGTGCCGGCATCGCCGAACTGCGGGCGGAGGGTCTGCTGCTGCCGCAGGGCGACGGTGGCGACCTGCCCGTCGAGGCACCGGTGGCGGTCAAGGAAGCGGTGCTGCCCTTCCACCGGTTCCGCACCCCTGAGGGTCATGGAGTGGACTCGCTGCTCGGGCCGGAGATGAAATCCACCGGCGAGGTGATGGGCATCGACGCTGCGTTCGGCCAGGCCTTCGCGAAGTCCCAGGCCGCCGCGTACGGCTCGCTGCCCACGTCAGGACGGGTGTTCGTGTCGGTGGCCAACCGGGACAAGCGGGCCATGGTGTTCCCGGCCAAACGGCTGGCCGACCTCGGCTTCGAGGTCCTCGCCACCAGAGGAACCGCCAACGTGCTGCGCCGCAACGGTATCCCGTGCACCGTGGTGCGCAAGCACTTCGAAGGCCCGGACAACATCGTGGACCTGATCAACGCCGGACAGGTCCACATGATCATCAACACCCCGTACGGCAATCCGGGACCCCGGGTGGACGGCTACGAGATCCGTACCGCCGCGGTGGCCCGCGGAATACCCTGCGTCACCACGGTTCAAGGCGCCGCCGCCGCGGTCCAGGGCGTCGAAGCCCTCATCCACAACACCCTCACCGTCCGCCCCCTGCAGTCCCTGCACACGGCGCTGCGCGCGGCGCCCCCCCATCCAGCGGGCTCAGCGGGGTTATCCGGTGCCCATTAATCCCCCTAAAACCGGCACTGAGCCCGCTGAATGCGGGTTCGGGACGCGGTTGAGGAGCGTCGTGGCGGTGCGGGGAGCGCTGTGTGTGGGGATTGATGCCCATCCGGAGCTGCTGCACCGTTGGGGGTGCAGTGATGACGTGGGGGGAGTGGAGAGGTTCGCGCTGGAGGCGGTGGAGGCACTGGGGCCGGTGGCGGCGGTGATCAAGCCGCAGTCGGCATTCTTCGAGCGGTACGGGTCGCGGGGAATCGCGGTGTTGGAGCGCGTACTGGTGGCCGCTCGGCAGGCGGGCGCGCTGGTGTTGCTCGACGTCAAAAGGGGCGACATCGGCTCCACCATGGCTGGGTACGCCGCGGCTTACCTGAGCGACGGGGCACCGCTGGCGGCTGACGCGATCACATTGGCGCCCTACCTCGGGATCGGCGCGCTCGATCCGGCGTTCGAGCTGGCCGGCCGCACCGGGCGGGGCGTGTTCGTGCTGGCGCTGACCTCCAACCCGGAGGGTATCGCCGTGCAGTCCGCCATGACTGGTACCGGCACAACCGTCGCGCAGTCCGTGGTGGACGCCGTTGCGGCGCGCAACGCCGGCCGGCATCCCGTTGGTGACTTCGGAGTGGTCCTCGGGGCTACCGCACCGGTGGAGACGCTGCGCCTGGACGAGCTCAACGGACCGATCCTGGCTCCGGGAATAGGTGCGCAGGGCGCGCGGGTGCGCGATGTGCGCGACGTCTTCGGTACCGCGGCGCCGCACGTTGTGCCGTCGATCTCCCGTGAGCTATTGGCGCATGGCCCGCAGCCCGAGTCATTGCGGCGCGCCGCCCTGCGCGTCGCCGACGAGGCCGCGAGCCTGCTCCATCCAGGTTGCGGCAGGTCGGCCGGAATACCCCCGGGTTAAGCGGCGGGTGGCCAGGGGGATACGGTCGCCGCACTAACCTAGAAATATCCCTCAAGCACTAGCAATCGACGGAGGAGACCGTGGCCCTTCCCGAGCTGACCGAGGAGCAGCGGGCCGCTGCGCTGGAGAAGGCGGCCGCCGCCCGACGTGCCAGGGCCGAGCTCAAGGAGCGCCTCAAGCGCGGTGGGACCAACCTCA
>DASUVX010000133.1:0-4548 GCA_036378735.1 Pseudonocardiaceae bacterium
CGACAACCGAATACGAGGACGCCGTCGAGGCCCTGGCCACCCTCATAGCCCGCTACTGGGACGACCACCCCGGTACGAGCACACGCTGACACTTGGCCTGGGGCGGCCCAGCACCGCCCCAGGCACCACCCCCTACCCGACCTGCAGAGAAATGAGGCTGCATGGCAGCTCCAGCGCCCCCACGTCCCCGGCGCAAACGCAAGCGCACCGCCGCCGGCTTCGGCGACACCCCGACCGGAGCCCGCCGGGTAGCGATCTACCTGCGCCGCTCCACCGACGACGAGCACCAGCCGTTCTCCATCAACGCCCAGGAAACCTCGCTGCGCTCCTACGTCACCACCCAGCCCGGCTGGACACTGGTCGCCACCTTCACCGACGACGCCTCCGGCGCCACCACCGACCGGCCCGGCCTGCCGCAGGCGCTGCGCGCCGCGCGGGCAGGCCGGTTCGACGTGCTGCTGGTCTACCGCGTCGACCGGTTCTCCCGCCGCCTATCCGACCTGCTCGACCTACTCAACGACCTCGATGACGCCGACGTCGCGTTCGCCTCGGCCACCGAGCCGTTCGACACCTCCACCTCCATCGGCCGCATGCTCGTCCAGCTGCTCGGCGTATTCGCCGAATTCGAGCGGGAAACTATCATCGACCGGGTCACCAAAGGCATGACCGCCAAAGCCAGCAAAGGAAAATGGCCCGGCGGGCGACGTCCTTTCGGCTATTACGTCGACCGCGAAACACAAAAACTCGTACCGCACCGAGAAGAGGCACCGCACCTGCGCGAAATATTCCGCCTCTACACCCAGGAACGCTACGGCACCCGCGCCATCGCCGACGAACTCAACCGGCGGGGAGTGCGCAGCCGCACTGGGAAACCATGGTCCGGGCACGCCATCGCGCGGATCATCGCCAACCCCGCCTACGCCGGCGACATCGCCTACGGCGACGTCTACGTCGAGAACGCCCACCAGCCGCTCATCGACCGCGAGACCTGGCAGCGAGCCAGCGCCATCGCCGCCGCCCGCGCCAGCGCGCAAACCCAGCGGGCGCTCAGCGACAGCGATTACCATCTCACCGGGCTGATCACCTGCCCCGAATGCGGCCACAAGTACATCGGCACCTCCGCCACCGGCCGCCACCACACCTACCGGTACTACACCTGCTTCTCCCGCGTCCGCTACGGCACCCACGGCTGCCAGGCCGCCCGCCTCCCCGCCGACCACGCCGACGCCGCCGTGCTGGAAGCCCTATGCGACTTCTACACCCAAGCCGGTGACCTCATCACCGACGCCGTCACCCGAGCCCAGGCCCGCCACCGCGACAGCCACGCCGACCGGCACGCCGAGCACGGCGCCATCCTCGCCCAGATCAAGACCAAAGAAGCCGCCATCGACCGGTACCATCAGGCATTCGAGAACGGCACCATGGACGACGCCACCGCCGGGAACCGGCTCAAGATCCTCCAAGCCGAGATCACCCAGCTCCAAGCCCGCGCCGCAGAACTCGCCGACACGATCAGCACCGAGCCCGCCATGCCCGCGCCCGGCACCATCGAGACGATCCAGGACTACCTCACCGACGTCATCACCAGCGGCACGACGGCCGAACGCAAAGCCGCCATCGAAGCGCTCATCGCCGAGATCCGCATCACCGAGGAAGGAGTCATCCCCGTGTTCAGAATCCCCGCACCACGCACCCCCGCCGACGGGGAGCAAACCGCCACCGACGGCGCGACCAGCCCGGTTCGCGCAATGGTGCGGTCAGTGGGGCGGGTGGGGCTCGAACCCACGACCGGCGGATTATGAGTCCGCTGCTCTGACCGGCTGAGCTACCGCCCCGGCGACGGATGCTACGTTACCGTACCGGCCATGCGGAACCTCCGCTGACGACGCCACGCCGTTCGGCAAACTCCACATACACGCATCAACTTGCGCAACCGAGCATGATGTCCTTATGCCTCCCCGTCCTGGCGTTCAGCATGATGCCTCGGTCCTCGAAGGAGTCCTGGAGCGGATAACGTTCGCCAACCCGGAGACGGGATACACGATCGCGAGGATAGACGCCGGCCGCGGCCCGGACCTGATAACGGCGGTCGGACCGCTGCTGGGTGCGCAGGTGGGTGAGTCGCTGCGGATGCGCGGCCGGTGGACCAGCCACCCGAAATACGGCAAGCAGTTCGAGGTGCACGCTTACACCACGGTGCTGCCGGCCACCGTCCAGGGCATCCAGCGGTATCTCGGGTCGGGGCTGATCAAGGGCATCGGCCCGGTGATGGCCGAGCGCATGGTCGGCCACTTCGGCGTCGACATCATGCACATCATCGACGACGAACCGCAGCGGCTGATCGAGGTGGATGGCCTGGGCCCCAAGCGCACCGCGATGATCACCGCCGCGTGGGCCGAGCAGAAGGCCATCAAGGAGGTGATGATCTTCCTCCAAGGCGTCGGGGTGTCCACGTCCCTGGCGGTGCGGATCTACAAGAAATACGGTGACAGTTCTATCTCCGTGGTACGCAATGAGCCATACCGGCTGGCCTCGGATGTGTGGGGTATCGGCTTCAAGACCGCCGACACGATCGCCGCGTCGGTCGGTATCGCCCGCGACAGCCCGGAACGGATCAAGGCCGGCCTGGCCTACACGCTCTCCGAGGCGGCCGACGATGGCCATTGCTATCTGCCCGTCCCGAACCTGATCACTGATGCGGCCAAGATCCTCGAAGTGCAGGCCGAACTCATTACCCCGTGCCTTGATGAGCTGGCCGAGGCCGAGGGAGTAGTGCGCGACGATGTGCCCGTCTTGACCGGTCCCGTCCAGGCTGAGGCCGAGACGCAGGTTCCCGCCGTCTACCTGCCGCCCTTCTATCACAGCGAACGGTCTGTGGCTCAATGGCTCATCCGGCTGCTCGCCGCGAAGGAGGACCGGCTGAGTGCGTTCACGGACGTGGACTGGGACAAGGCGCTCGGCTGGCTGCGCGGCCGGACTGGTTCCCCGCTGGCACCTGAGCAGGAAGACGCGGTGCGGCTCGCCCTGACTTCCAGGGTCGCGGTGCTGACCGGCGGCCCGGGCTGCGGAAAGTCGTTCACCGTCCGCTCGGTGGTGGAGCTGGCCAGGGCCAAGGGAGCCCGGGTCGTCCTGGCCGCCCCCACCGGACGAGCCGCCAAGCGGCTCGCCGAGCTGACTGGACACGAGGCCGCCACCATTCACCGGCTGCTGCAACTGCGGCCCGGCGGTGAGGCGTCCTTCGACGCCTCGAACCCGCTGGACGCCGATCTCGTGGTGGTCGACGAGACCTCGATGGTGGACGTGATCCTGGCCAACAAGCTTGTCAAAGCCGTGCCGCCCGGCGCGCACCTGCTGCTGGTCGGGGATGTGGACCAGCTGCCCTCGGTCGGCGCCGGGGAGGTCCTGCGTGACATGCTCAGCGCCGGGACGCTGCCGGTGGTGCGGCTGACCAAGATCTTCCGGCAGGCTCAGCAGTCCGGCATCGTCGTCAACGCTCACCGGATCAACCACGGCCAGCAGCCGGGGCTGACCGGGTTCGGCGACTTCTTCTGGTTCTCCTGCGACGACACCGAGCAGACCGCCGGCCTGGTGGTGGACATCGTGGCCCGGCGGATCCCGGCCAGATTCGGCCTGGATCCGCGGCGCGACGTGCAGGTGCTGTGCCCCATGCACCGCGGCCCGGCCGGCGCCGGGAACCTGAACCTGCTACTGCAGGAAGCACTGACGCCGTTCAGTGAAAAAAGTCCGGAACGCCGCTACGGAGGGAGAGTCTTCCGCATCGGGGATAAGGTCACCCAGCTTCGCAATAACTACGAGAAGGGCGCGGCGGGTGTCTTCAACGGCACCGTGGGGGTCGTCACCGGCCTGTCACCCGAAGATCACACGCTGACCGTGCTCACCGACGAAGACGAGAAGGTCGACTACGGCTTCGACGAACTGGACGAACTCGCCCACGCCTACGCGGTAACCATCCACCGCTCGCAGGGCAGCGAATACCCGGCCGTCGTCATCCCGCTCACCATGGGAGCGTGGATGATGCTCCAGCGCAACCTGCTCTACACCGGCATCACCCGGGCCAAGAAGCTCGTCGTCATCGTCGGCTCACGACGCGCCCTCGCCGTCGCGGTACGCACCAAGGGAGCCGGCCGCCGCCACACCGCACTCGATTACCGCCTGCGTGGCTCGCCTTAGGCCGATACAACGGGCAGGAGGCTTACTTCCCAGGTGTCGGTGCCGGCCAGCAGCTTGCCGAGGTCGCCCGGGCCGTTCTTGGCCCGGGCGACCTCGATCTGGTCCGCCATCAGCTGGTCGTAGCTGGCCTGCTCGACCTGCCGGAACACCCCGATCGGGGTGTGCCGGAAATCGGTGGTGTCCAGCCGGGACAGCGCGAACGCGTAGGACGGGTCGGCCCGGTGCGCGTCATGGACGATCGCCTCATCCAGGGCTGCGGCCGGCTCGAGCTGGCCATGGCCGCCGAACCGCAGCCCGCGGGGCTCGCCCGGACCGCCGTAGGTCACCGGCTGGCCGTGCTCCAGCCGGATCAGCCGC
>DASUVX010000134.1:0-2894 GCA_036378735.1 Pseudonocardiaceae bacterium
AGCATGGCCAGGCGGCGCAAGGACGCCTGGGTGTCGGCCAGTTCGCGCAGTTTCTGCGCGGCCTCGGCGTTGGCGATCGCCATCGCGGCCAGCTCCATGAAATCCGCCATGCGTGACTCGGTGCCCGCTGGGAAGTCCTCCTGCGAGGTCGCGGCCACCATCACGCCCCAGTGGCGTCCCCTGACCACGATGGGGGTGGCGACCCCGGCCTGCATGCCCAGCGTGGCGACCCAGGCGCCGTACGGGCCTTTCGCCAGCCTTTCGCCGTTGATGCGGGCCGGGCGACCGGTCCGCAACGCGGCAGTGTGAATCATCCCGGGTAGCAGTTTGAGCTGGAAGCCGACTGGTACCTGGTCGCTGACCCGGCCGTAGCACGCGACGACGGTGACGTACTCCCCGACGCAGTCGCCGGGCTCACTGCGCTTCCCCGGCGGTTGATCGACGCGGGACACGAACGTCGCCTCGGCACCGATGAGCCGGCCGAGCTCATCCGCGACCGCGGTGAACACCTCGTCCGGCCGGGCACCGCTGGCTACTAGCGTGGCCACCCGCCGCAGCGCGGCCTGCTCAGAGGCAAGCTCATCCAGCCGTACCCGGTCCGCGGGATCACGGCTTGGCCCCGCATCGTCGGCATGGTCCACGTCGGTTTCCGGTGTCTGGCGCGCTCCCCGGACTGACGGTAGTCCGGTGCCAGGCGGCCGGGTAGCCCGCTCGCCGCCCGGTACCCATCCGGGGCGCGCGGCGCTACTTCGGCGCCAGGATCTCGATCTGGCCGTCCCGCACCCGGGTGCCGAACGCGGTCAGCTGGCAGTTTCCCGGATTGGTGCCCTTGCCGGTCAGCGCGTCGAACTCCCACCGGTGGTTCGCGCAGGTCAGCGTGTACCCGTCCAGCTCGCCCGCGCTGAGCTGGAAACCCAGGTGGGGGCAGCGATCCTCGAAGGCTCGGATCTCGCCCCCGACGTTGAGCAGGACGATCTTGTGCCCGCCCAGCTGGACCCCCACCAGTTCACCTGCCCAGAGGTCTGCTGCCGGCATCACCACCTGCCACGTCACGGCAGTCCCGCCTCGGTGAGTATCCGGCGCCGAGCTGAGTTGGCGGCGTTGACCACAGTCTGTGCGCAGTGGCCTCCGGAGGGCAATTGCTCGAACAACTGGCCGAGCCCGGCTGCGGCCGCCTCCGCGCGAGGTGTCCACCGGGTGACCCAGCGCTGGAGCACGTCCCGGTTGCCGGCGCGCTGCTCGATCGCGTACCGGGCGAGCGCGGTGCTCCAGCGGATACAGCGGTCGGCGTCGGCGGCGAGGTTGCCCAGCAGCAACCAGGCCAGGTCATCGCCATTGTCGTGGGCGGCGTTGGCGAGTTGCCGCAGCAGGATCTGGTCCAGGGTGGGTCGCAGCACCAGGTTCATCGCCGTGAAGCACTCGCCCCAGTCGTAGGCGATCAGCAGCTTCTCCAGCGCTGCCCTGGCCGGCTGCCAGGCCTCGTTGCGCTCCCACACAATCCGTTCGGTGCTGCCGATGGACGAGCTGGTCGCGTCGGCGAGCTGCCGCGTCCGGTAGGCCACCAGCGACACCCGGCGCAGCAGATCCCCGGCGGCGAACACGGCACAGTTGGAGATGTAGGACGCGGGCGCCATGTGTCCCAGGTAGGCGGTGCACATCTGCAGCGCGTGCACCGGGAACCGGGTAGGCGTGAACAAGGTCGCCAGGCACTCCACCCACCGCTGAGGCAGCGAGGCATCGTGCCCGGCGCAGCCGTACTCGTCCAGAACGCCCTCGACGACGGTTTCCTGCTCGTCCTGCATCGTCACGTACTTGCGGTAGATCATCTCGTCCGGATCGCGGAAACCGAGCCAGTCGTCGGCCTGCAACGGCGAGCGGTCCCGGTAGGTCAAAAACCACATGTTCGCCGGGGTGGTGGGGTTCGACTCCAGTGCCGAGGTGCGGTCGGGCCGGGTGGTGTAGTTGAGGTTGTGTGTGACGATCTCGTACTCGCTGGGGATGCGCCCGAGCTGACCCAGCGAGCTCCAAGTCTTCAGTTTCCGCTTCATTTCGGCTCACTCTTGAGCCGCCACCGCACCTCTTCTGAGGTCATGTCGATGCGCCCGGCGAAGGCGGACATCAGTTCTTCGAGCTGGCGCATCTCGAAGTCACGCCCGAGATGGCGCTGGATGGACTTCCGGGTCACTCGCAGCTCACCGTGCCCGCTGACCCGGGTGTAGGCGCCGCGGTCGACGATGGTGACGTCCTGGTCGGGGTTGTCGTCCACGATGGCGCCAACGATGGCGTCCACGTTGTCGGACATCCGCAACACCGGCCCCACGGGCTTGCTCATCGGTGCCCTCCCCGGCCGTTACTCAGCCCAGCCGACGTGCACGATGTCCAGCGCAGAGATGCCGGACTCGGCCACGGTGACGTCGCCGGGGACAACCCTGCCCTCGAGGCGGACCACGAGTCCGGCGTCGCGCCGGGGCACCCGCCGGCCCACCACGTGCGCGGCGACCTTCCGGGCGGCGTCGGCGATGGTGTCGGTGTCGAGCACAACGACGAGCTGGGTGACGAAGTCGTCGTCGAACAGCGCGTTGACCGGCACGGGTTGGGCCTCATCCGAAGACGGTGAGCGGTCCTGCGCCCAGGACTTGGGCCGGTTGTCAGCCTGCGGGTTGCGCGCCCACCGGTAGCCATAGGCGTCGTCACCCATCACGTCGGAGGTGAGACCCATCCACGTCAGGATGCCCTCGAACGTGGGCGGCTGGATCTCGCCACGCAGCAGCCGCTCGATCACCGTCGGGTTGTGCAGGGTGTCCCGGTCCTCCCACCAGATCTGCCGGCAAGGTCGCGAGCAGAAGTGGTAGGGGTAGCCGTTGTAGGTCAGCGGGTAGCTGCGCACCGGGTAG
>DASUVX010000135.1:0-75304 GCA_036378735.1 Pseudonocardiaceae bacterium
TGGCAGGTCGGGCCCAGCCGAGCCGAGGTCGACGCCTGGGTGCGCGCTGCCCACCCGAACCTGGAGCAGCTGCCCGTCGAGCAACGAACGCGCGTGGCGGCACCCGTGCTGTTCATCGAGTCCGCGGCGAAGCGCGCGGTCGAGCTGGTCCCGCGGGCGCAGCAGTGGAAGCCCGAAATCGTCGTGCATGACGAGACCGAGCTGGCCGGTGCGCTGCACAGCCTGCTGTTGCCGCACTGCACCCTGGTCGTATCGCACGGCGGCGCCAGCATCATGCTCAGCGCACTCGCCCACGGGCTACCGCAACTGATCCTGCCGCAGGGTGCTGACCAGTTCACGAACGAACTGTCCGCCGACGCGGTGGCCGCAGCCGCCGAGCGCTTGATCACCGATCCAGCTTTCCGGCACGCCGCGGCCGGTATCCAAACCGAGATCGACGCCATGCCCAGCGCCTGTGACGTGCTGTGCGTGCTGGTGTACGGGTGCGCCAGCTGATCCCGCCACCGGCTCGCTACCGTGAGCCTATGACCGACATCGTCGATGACAAAAAGCACATCCGCGGCACGATCGACCTATCGAACGCGGTGTGGCAGCGCGCAGCAGGCTCCGAGGAGCTCGAGGGACCGCATCTGGAGATCGCGTTCGTGCAGGACGGCTACGTCGCGATGCGCAGCTCGGAGAATCCAGTGGACTCCGAAACGCTGATCTTCACACCGGCCGAGTGGGAGGCGTTCGTGCTCGGCGCCAAGGACGGCGAGTTCGACGTGCTCTGACCCGACCCCGACCCCGACATGGAGACATATCGGGGATTAGAGGCCGACTAGAGGCCGGCGCGCTCTACGCGCTGGCTGGAGGAGACCAGGGCCGCGAGGCGGTCACCGATCGCGTGCGTGCCGCCGGGATGGGTGTGATCACGGGTAGCGAGGTCGAAGGCGACCGCGGCTTCCACCCGGCGCGCCGCCTCGTCCATACCCAGATGGGCGAGCATGAGCCCGATCGACAGCACTGCAGCGGTCGGATCAGCGATGCCCTGGCCGGCGATGTCCGGGGCGGAGCCGTGGACCGGCTCGAACATGCTGGGATTGCGGCGGGTGACATCGAGGTTACCGCTGGCGGCCAAGCCGATCCCGCCGGTGACGGCAGCGGCGAGGTCGGTCAGGATATCGCCGAACAAGTTGTCGGTGACGATCACGTCGAAGCGGCTGGGATCGGTGACCAGATGGATCATGGCCGCATCGACGTGCTGGTAAGCCACCGTCACATCAGGGTGTTGTAACGACACCTCCTCCACGATGCGCGACCACAGCGACCCCGCGTGGCTGAGCACGTTGGTCTTGTGCACCAGGGTCAGGTGCCTGCGTGGGCGCGCAGAAGCCCTGGCGAAGGCGTCGCGGACCACGCGTTCCACCCCGAAGGCGGTGTTGATGCTGACTTCGGTGGCGATCTCGTGCGGGGTGTCCTTGCGCAGCAACCCGCCATTGCCTGCATAAGGACCCTCGGTGCCCTCCCGGACCACGATCATGTCGATGCTTCCTGGGTCCGCGACGGGGCTGCGCACTCCGGGATACAGCCGCGCCGGGCGCAGGTTCACGTGGTGATCCAGCTCGAAACGCAACCGCAGCAGCAACCCTCGCTCGAGAATGCCACTGGGCACGGACGGATCTCCCACCGAGCCGAGCAGGATGGCCTCGTGCTGGCGCAGCTCAGCCAGCACCGACTCCGGGAGTAACTCTCCGGTGGCGTGCCAGCGCGCGGCGCCGAGGTCGTAGGGCGTGGTCTCAGCATCGGGGGCGACCTCGTCCAGGACCTTGAGCGCTTCGCCGATCACCTCCGGACCAATCCCGTCGCCGGGGATCACCGCGAGCCGCATGAGCCACCTCCAGTGCCCGGCCCCCGCCATGGGGACCCTCCGCAGCGGGCAGGTTACCCGCAGCTACACAGAGCACCGCACGGCGGATACTCCAAACGGGGACACTCGAACGGGTACGTCTGCCGACATCATGGACCGCCAAGGCGCCGGCCGCCACCGACCCGATCGGTGGAGTGGGCCAGGCCATCGACGGACCAGGGCGGCGAAGCGCATCTGTAACAGCGTTACCGTCACTACCCGAACGTGATCGTGCGAGCAGTGCGGGCGCCCACCGATGGTCCGATCGCCGCCAGCACGTCGGCGGGAACGGGCCGGTCCACCCGCAGCATCATGATCGCATCGCTGCCCGCGGTGGTCTGGCTGATCTGGGCCGCCTCGATGTTTATCCCCACCTCACCCAGCAGCGTGCCAACGATGCCCATCACGCCGGGGCGGTCCGGGTATTCCAGCAGAACCGCCTCGCCTTGGGCCCGCAAGTCGAAGTTGCGGCCATTGACCTCGACCAGCTTGGGGACCTGTGCGGGTCCGGCCACCGTCCCCGAGACCGAATAGCCGGTGCCGTCGGCGAAGGCTCCCCGCACGCGGACCACGCTACGGTGGGTAGGACTTTCCGGCGCGCTGGATACGGCGATGGCCACCCCGCGTTCCTGGGCCAGCCGCGGCGCATTGACGAAGGTGACCTGTTCGTCCACTATCCCGGCGAAGATACCGCGCAGTGCCGCCAGCCGGAGTACCGAGACGTCCTCGGCGGCCAGCTCACCGCGAACGTCGACGGTCACCGAATCAGGCGAACGCGCGGTCAGAGTCGCCAGCACGGTCCCCAGCTTCTGGGTCAACGGCAGCCATGGCCGGATCTCCTCGCCCACCACTCCGCCGCTGATCACGTTGACGGCGTCCGGAACGAACTCGCCACGCAACGCCAGCAATACGCTGCGCGCCACATCGGTACCCGCACGATCCTGCGCCTCGGCGGTGGAAGCTCCCAGATGCGGGGTGACCACCACCTGGGGCAGCTCGAACAGCGGGCTGGCGGTGCACGGCTCGATGCTGAACACGTCGATGCCGGCCCCACCGACCTGGCCGCTACGCACCGCGTCGGCTAGCGCCTGCTCGTCGACCAGTCCACCACGAGCGGCGTTGACGATCAGCACGCCCGGCTTGGTCTTGGCGAGCTGATCGGCACCGATCAAGCCGAGCGTCTCGGCAGTCTTGGGCAGGTGGATGGAGATGACGTCCGCGCGGGACAGCAACTCGTCCAGATCAACCAGTTCGATGCCCAGCTGCGTGGCTCGCGCCGGGGACACGTAGGGGTCATAGGCGATCAGCTCGGTTCCGAAAGCCGCCAGCCGCTGCGCCACCAGCTGGCCGATCTTGCCCAGGCCTACCACGCCGATGATCTTGCCGGACAGCTCGACGCCACTGAACGAGCTGCGCCGCCATTGCCCACCGCGCAGGCTGGCATCGGCCGCCGGGATCCGGCGAGCCACCGCCAGCAGCAGCGCGACTGCGTGTTCGGCCGCCGAGACGATGTTGGAGATGGGGGCGTTGACCACCATCACGCCGCGCTCGGTGGCCGCCGGCACATCAATGTTGTCCAGCCCCACGCCAGCCCTGGCGACGACCTTGAGCCGGGGGGCACGGCTGAGCACCTCGGCGTCTACTCGGGTGGCCGAGCGCACCAGCAACGCCTCGGCGTGTACCAGTGCCTCGAACAGTGCTGGACGGTCGGTTCCGTCGACGTGCTGGACGTCGAACTCGTCACCGAACACGTCCAGCACCGACGGCGCAAGCTTCTCGGCGATCAGGACTACGGGTCGACTCGATGTGGTCACGACCGCCCAGTCTACGGAGGCGCCTGCGGCGCACCTCGTCGCGGGTTGCCCGCGGCCGCATCTCCTTCACGGCGCCGCAGGTCTGTCGTGATCAGGAACTCAGCGCACGTCGATGACAGTGAGCACGCGCTCCAGATGGCGCAAATCCGCCCCGTTGCGGGTTGCGAGGGGATAGCCGTGGCGTAGCGCGGTGGCGGCGATAAGCAGATCCATCCGGCGCGGCCGCGGATTTCGCCCGGACTGACGCACGATGTTGGCGAGCAGCCCGTAGAACTCGGCTACCTCGGCGTCGAAGGGCAAGACATCGTAGATGTCGAGCACGAGCTGTAGCCGCTGGCGGCGACGCAACTGTTGCACGGGGTCAGTACTCGCACCCACGCCGTAATACAGCTCGGCCACCGCGACAGCGCTGACGCTTACCTCGTCGGCGAACGAGGCAATCCCCTGTGCGGGCGGGTCGATGATGACCGAAGTATCGAGAAGCACCCTGCGCTCGGTCACCGAGCGGAGGCCTCGTCCCAGGGGTCGGCGGGCAGGTCATCCCCGAAGACGTCGTCCGCGTCGCGGAGGTCCCGATTCCACTGCTCCACGTCCAGAGGAACCAACGCGGCGAGGGCAGCGTCGAATTCAGCCGCCGGAACCAGGCGCCTGCGCCGATGGCCAAGCCGCTGGTGCGGTACCAAGTCGGCGACCGGTTGGCCGTGCACCGTTACCGTAAAGGACTCCCCAGCGGCTACTCGCCGCATGATCTCCGCATTGTTATTGCGCAGCTCGGACTGTTTGATCGTTTCGGACACGGCCCCAATATAGCTACCTGATAGCGATTGCGCTATGCGATAGCTCAGGCGGTGTCGGTGAGCGGGCGGTCGATCCAGGACATCAATCCCCGCAGCCGCGCGCCTACCTGCTCGACGGGGTGGCGCTCTCCCTCCGCGCGCAGCTTGGTGAAGTTCGGCCGGCCGTTGTCGTCCTCGGCTACCCACTCCTGGGCGAAACTGCCGTCCTGGATCTCGGCGAGGATCCGGCGCATCTCGTCTTTGACCTGCGACGTGATAATCCGCGGTCCACGGGTGAGGTCGCCGTACTCGGCGGTGTCCGAGATCGAGTAGCGCATCCGGGAGATGCCGCCCTCGTACATCAGATCGACGATCAGCTTGACCTCGTGCAGGCATTCGAAGTACGCCACCTCAGGCGCGTATCCCGCCTCGGTGAGCACCTCGAAGCCGGCCTGAACTAAGGCGGTGAGGCCGCCGCAGAGCACCGTCTGCTCACCGAACAGGTCAGTCTCGGTCTCCTCGGTGAAGGTGGTCTTGATCACCCCGGCGCGCGTGCCGCCGATCGCCTTGGCGTACGACAGCGCCAGCGCCTGGGCACCCCCGGTGGGGTCCTGCTCGACCGCGATCAGGCAGGGCACTCCCTTGCCGTCGACGAATTGCCTGCGCACCAGGTGCCCGGGACCCTTCGGCGCCACCATGGCGACGTCCACATCAGACGGCGCCTCGATCAGTCGGTACCGGATGTTGAACCCGTGCCCGAACATCAACGCATCGCCCGAATTCAAGTTCGGTGCGATGTCTTGTGCATAGATGGTGCGCTGCTTGGTGTCGGGCGCGAGGATCATGATGACGTCGGCTTCGGCGGCCGCCTGCGCCGGCGTGACCACCGGCAGCCCCTCATCGGCTGCTTTCGGGCGCGACTTCGAGCCCTCGGGCAGGCCGACCCGGACATCCACCCCGGAATCGCGCAGGCTCAGCGCGTGCGCATGTCCCTGGCTGCCGTACCCGATCACGGCAACCTTCCGCTCGCCGATCACCGCCAGATCAGCGTCCTGATCATAGAAAACCTCTGCACTCATCTACTCACTCCTTGGTCAGATCCCGCCTTCTGGATGCAGAATGCGGTTTTTGGGGGTCACAAAACAGCGTTCTGCCGCCAGAACGCGGTTTAGCGGAGGGAACCGGCGGTGATGGCGCGGGGACCGCGGCCTAGGGCGACCATGCCGGATTGGGCGATCTCGCGGATGCCGTAGGGGTCGAGCATCCGCAGCAGTGCATCGAGCTTGTCGGCGGTGCCGGTGGCCTCGATGGTCAGTGCCTCCGGGGAGACGTCGACCACCTTGGCCCGGAACAGCGCGACCGTCTCGAGCACCTGGGAACGCACCGTGGTGTCGGCCCGGACCTTGACCAGCAGCAGTTCCCGCTGCACCGCCATTGCCGGATCCAGCTCCACGATCTTGATGACGTTGATCAGCTTGTTGAGCTGCTTGGTCACCTGCTCCAAGGGCAACTCGTCGACGGCCACAACGATGGTCATCCGGGAGATGTCCGGGTTCTCGGTGGGCCCGACCGCCAACGAATGGATGTTGAACCCGCGGCGGCTGAACAGCCCGGCCACCCGGGCCAGCACGCCTGGCTTGTTCTCCACCAGCACCGACATGGTGTGCGTGGTCATGATCCGTCCTCGTCGAACAGCGGGCGGATGTCGCGGGCCGCCATGATGTCGTTGTTCCCGGTGCCGGCCGCGACCATCGGCCACACCTGGGCGTCCTTGCCCACCACGAAGTCGATCACGACCGGGCGGTCGTCGATCTCCATGGCGTGCTCGATGGTCCTGTCGACGTCGGGCTCTGCCTCGCAACGCAGGCCCACGCAGCCCAGTGCCTCGGCTAGCTTGACGAAGTCCGGGATGCGGGAGTGGGTGCCGAGGTCGGTCTGCGAGTAGCGCTCGGAATAGAACAGGGTCTGCCACTGCCGGACCATGCCCAGGCTGCCGTTGTTGATCACAGCGACCTTGATCGGGATGTGCTCGATCGCGCAGGTCGCCAGCTCCTGATTGGTCATCTGGAAGCTGCCGTCGCCGTCGATGGCCCACACCGCGAGCTCTGGCCTGCCCAGCTTGGCGCCCATCGCGGCGGGCACCGCGAAACCCATGGTGCCCAAGCCGCCGGAATTGATCCAGCTGCCGGGTCTTTCGTATTTGATGAACTGCGCCGCCCACATCTGGTGCTGGCCCACGCCGGCCGTGTAGATCGCATCGGGACCGACCAGGGCACCGATCCGCTCGATCGCGTACTGCGGGGCCAGCATCCCGTCGGTGGGGCGGTCATAACCCAGCGGGAACGTCTGCTCCCAATTGCGCAGCTGCCGCCACCAGGCAGTCAGATCCGGACTGGTGGTCTTAAATTCCGTTCGCACCGCGTCGATCAGCTCGTCGATCACATCCGCACAGTCACCGACGATCGGGACGTCCGCCCGGCGGTTCTTCGAGATCTCCGCGGGATCGATGTCCGCGTGCACCACTGCGGCGCCCGGCGCGAACGACGACAACTGCCCGGTGACCCGGTCGTCGAACCGAGCACCGAGCGCCACCAGCAGGTCGGAACGCTGCATCGCCGCGACCGCGGCCACCGTGCCGTGCATGCCGGGCATGCCCACGTGCTGCGGATGGGAATCCGGGAAAGCGCCGCGGGCCATCAGCGTGGTCACTACCGGCGCTCCGGTGAGCTCGGCCAACTCGCGCAACGCCGCGGTGGCCCGCGCCTTGATCACACCACCGCCGACGTAGAGCACCGGGCGGCGGGCGTGCGTGATGAGCCGGGCAGCCTCGCGGATCTGCTTGCCGTGCGGCCGGGTGATCGGCCGGTAGCCCGGCAGCTGCAGCTCAGGGGGCCACGCGAAGGAGGTCTGCTCCTGCAGCACGTCCTTGGGAATGTCCACCAGTACGGGGCCCGGGCGGCCGGTGGCGGCCAGGTGGAAGGCTTCCGCGATCGCCCTCGGGATCTCCGCTGGATCCTTCACCAACATGTTGTGCTTGGTGACCGGCATGGTGATACCGGTGATGTCCGCCTCCTGGAAGGCGTCCGTACCGATCAGCGCTCTGGTCTGCTGGCCGGTGATGGCAACCACCGGCACCGAGTCCATGTGCGCGTCGGCCAGTGGCGTGACGAGATTCGTCGCCCCGGGGCCGGACGTCGCCATGCACACCCCCACCCGCCCGGTGGCCTGCGCGTACCCGGTGGCGGCGTGTCCAGCGCCCTGCTCGTGGCGGACCAGCACGTGGCGGACCTTCGTGGAGTCCAGCAGCGGGTCATAGGCAGGCAGAATCGTGCCACCCGGAATCCCGAACACCGCCTCGCACCCGAGCGCTTCCAGCGAGCGCACGAGGGACTGCGCGCCGCTGACTCGCACCGGTGCGCCTACTGGTGGAGCCGGTCGGGGCGGTTGCGTCGGGTTGGGCATGTTAGGTGGGCTGGCCATCTCTCTGGACAGGTCTCTGGGACTCGCGGTTGTCATTGTCCTGCCTTATTTTCATCGCTTGCTTTCTCGCTTACACAGCCCCGGACATCAAAAAACCCTCGCCGCCCGGTCGGGCTCAAGCGAGGGTTGGCGCGTCGACGTCTGTGAGTTCTTCAGACGACGCGCCTTCGACGTACGAGAACCGTGGGAATAAGCACGTCGCCGACGGTAACCGCCGCACCCCGGCACCGTCAACCTAGTAAGACACGCTCCCGTATGGTGGGAGCCCGCCGTGGTGTCCACCATCGCTCATACCTTCGCCAGCGCCTGGACGAAGTCGGCGACAAGATCGTCGCGAGCTTCGACGCCGCAGCTCACCCGGATCAGGTCGTCGGTGATGCCGACGCGTTCACGGTCTTCGAGATCCATGCCCGCATGTGAGGTGGCCGCCGGCCGGGTGATGAGCGTCTCGACGCCGCCGAGACTCGGCGCTACATACGGGATTCGCAACGCCTCGAACAGGCTTTCCGCTGCGTCCCTACCGCCTGCAAGGCGCATGCTGAGCATGCCACCGAAGCCGGAGAGCAGTTCGGCCGCGTGTGCGTGATCAGGATGGGAACGCAGCCCCGGGTAGTTGACCGCGACAACTTTCGGGTGCTCGCTGAGGAAGCCGGCCAGTGCTTCGGCGTTGTCGTTGCACGCACGGACCCGCAGGGCCAACGTCTTCAGACCGCGGGCCAGCAGGAATCCGGCGTGCGGATCCAGGCTGCCGCCGTAATGGTTCAGGGTGCGCCGGACCCGGTTGATCAAGCTCGCGCTGCCCGCAATGCTGCCTGCGACGATGTCGGAATGGCCGTTGAGGTACTTCGTCGCGCTGTTGAAGCACAGATCGAAGCCGATCGAAACAGGCCGGAGGTTCACCGGGGTCGCGAAGGTATTGTCGATCACAGTGACCAGCTCGTGACGCCGGGCGAACGCGACCAGCTCCCGCAACCGGCCCACTCGCATCAGCGGATTCGTGATCGTCTCCACCAGGATTGCCCGGGTACGGGGAGTGCGGGCGGCCTCCCACGTCTCGGGCCGGCTCGGATCGAGGCACGTGTAGCTCCAGCCCAGGTCGTGGGCGTGGTGGGTGAGGAAGTCGTGGGTGCCGCCGTACAGGCAGTCGCCGGCCAGCAGATGGTCTCCGGCGCGCAGCAGAGCGTGCAGCGCCGCTGTCACCGCGGCCATGCCTGAGCAGGTTGCAACTGCGGCCTCCGCGGCCTCCAGCGTCGCCAGCTTGTCGTGCAGGTAGGTCTGCGATGGCGTCGAGCTCAGCCGGATGTAGCTGATGTCGTGGTAGCCGGTGCCTGGCTCCACGGAGAAGACCGTGGACTGGTAGATCGGAAATACCACCGACCCTTCGGGTCCGGGTCGGCGCTCACCGGCGTGCACGGCGAGTGTCTCGATCTGAGGATCGTGCTCAGTCGGCATCTGGATCTCCTCTCCTGACGACGATGGCGGCAACGTCAGGCCGGTAGCAGCGAAACACCATCGGTGTGGTGGGAGAGGCGGGCGAGTTCCCCGGAATTGCCGGTGATCACAACTGCGTCGAACAGCTCCGCGGTGGCCACCACGCACGCGTCCACTGCAGAACCCGCGCGCGCCCGGCCACGAATCTGCGCGGCGCGGCGGGCCAGCGGTTCCTCCAGCGGATGGACCACGGACAACGCCACGGTGCGGTTCACCAGCGCGTCGCGCACCCGGTTGCCGGTCAGCGAGTCGATGAGCACAACTGCGGGCAGGATCGGTGGCCACAGGCCGCGTTGCCGCAGCGCCGTGATGCGAGCGGCGGTCTGCCGGTCCCGACGGCCCAACGCGGTGACCGCACCCGAGTCCAGAACCAGGTTCATCAGCGGTGCGTCATCCGGGCCGCCTTGTCTGGGTCATCTGGGGCGGCGCGCAGCCGGCACGTTCGCCGCATCGATCCAGGCATCCGCCGCTGCCAGCTCGTCGGCGGTGGGCGGGCCGCCGAGCTCCACCGCGAGCTCCGCGAGGTACTGATCTGCTACCGCGGCCAGTTCCCGCCTGCGAAGCTCAACGCGGACGGCGTGTTGAGCGAGCTCGGAGATCGGTAGCTGTAACTCCTTGACGGCCTGATGGAGTTCTTCTGGCAGGTAGATCTGAACCCGTGGCATACGCCTACTGTACGCCTATTTGGGCAGCCGCTATAGCCCGTCACTATGTGACTGTGACCGACCGCACCACGGTGACTTTCCGGCTGCCGCTGACCGCGCTGCTCGGGATCTTCGGATTGATCGTATGCATGACGCCGGTAGCCTTCGGCGCACCGGGGCTGCAGGTGCTGTACCTGGCGCCGCTGATGCTGGGTTTCTGGCTGGTACGGACCCGCACCGTGGTCGGCCCCGAGACGGTGGTCGCGCATCGAGTATGGGGCTCGCAGCGGATGGCATGGTCCGACCTCGCAGGCCTACGGGTGGATGGTCGATCCCGGATTTGGGCGGTGTTGCACGCAGGAGACGAAGTCGGCCTACCCGCGGTGCGCGCCCGTCACCTGCCCATCCTGGCGGCGATCAGCGGGGGCCGGCTGCCGGCTTCCCTGGCAACATCCGACGAGCGACCCACGGCACACAGTTGATCATTGGGGCCGGGTGAAACGATCACTGCTTGCTAAGGCCATACCGGCGTCGGTAACCGCTCACCCGCGGCATACAGCCTTGCATTTAATCTGGCCGATCGTGCGCACCCTCGTGGCGGGTGTAGCCGGCGCCCGCCGCCGCGCGCCCCGCGTACTGATCACGTCGGTGGCGCTGCTGTGCGCATGCTCGGTGACGCCGACCTTCTCCGACCGCGAAGCCGGACCGTTCCACCCGAAGCTGGAAGGCGGCGCGGAGGCCGGACCGAAGCCGCAGATCCCGGGGCCGCTGCGGAACGAGAGTCCGGGCGCACCCGGGCAGGCACCACCGGGCCCGCCGCAGGGCTGCACTGATCCCGACCCGGCGGTGGTCGCGACCTGTCTGGAACCGGTCTCTGCGCTGGTGGTCCTGCCCGGCTCCAGGCCGGTGGGCCTGGCTGCGGAGCGCACCACCGGCCGGATCCTGCAGGTGCAGCGGCAGCGTCCGAACCAGGAGGTCGCCGCGCTGGCGGTGGACCCGGCAGGTGATGGCGGTCTCACTGGGCTGGCGCTGTCCCCCAGCTATGCCGAGGACGAGCTGATCTACGCCTACATCACCACCCCGGTCGACAACCGGGTGGTCCGGATTGCCCCCGGTGACATGCCCAAGCCGGTTTTGGCTGGCATACCGCGGGGGGCTACCGGCAACGCGGGGGCACTCGCGGTCGACTCACACGGGATGCTGCTGGTCGCCACCGGCGACGCTGGAAACCCCGCGTCGGCCGCCGACCCGCAGTCGCTGGCCGGCAAGGTGTTGCGGATCGATACCTTCGGCCACCCAGCGCCGGGCAACCCCGCCGGCTCCATGGTGCTGGTCAGTGGATTGCACTTACCGGGTGGGTTGTCCATCGACCCGGTGACCAAGGAACTGTGGATCACCGACCGGGTACCCGACCACGACTTGCTGTACCGAGTACAGCCGGGACGGCAGTTAGGCCGAGCCTCTTGGACCTGGCCCGGAGGCAGCGGCGCGGCAGGCTGCGTTGTCATGCTGGGCCGTATCCAGATCGCGTTCACCAGTGGCGCGCCGATGTTCGCGCTGGGGATCGGACCGGATGGCACCTTCATCGGCCCGCCCCTGCAGATCCCGCTGGAGCGCTACGGCCGGATCTCTGCGGCCGCGCTGAGCCCGGACGGTCGGGCGCTGTGGCTGGGCACGGTGAACAAAACGAGCGCCAAGCGCGTGTCCAGCGATGACCGCGTCTTCATCCTCCCCGACCTGGTCGGCCCCGGAGCAGGCCACGACTAACGCTCCCCTGCCCGAACCCCCTCCCCGCGTGTCGCGCCTCCCTGCCCGGTGTGTCGCGTCCTCCTGCCCGGTGTGTCGCGCCGCTGTGCCCGGTGAGATCGGAAGCTAATCGGGCTACACGACGGCGAACCGTGATCAGGCCCACCATAGGGTGACCTGAGGCCGCCAGGCGACCAGCTATTGCAAGATGCGTGATGCGCGTAGTGATAGCATCACGCATATGCGTACGACGTTAGATCTGGACAGTTCGGTGCTGGCGCAGCTCAAGCAGCGCGTGCGCCGGGAGAACAAGACCCTCGGACAGGTCGCGTCGCAGTTATTGGCCAAGGCGCTGGCGGACACCGAGGATCACACTGAGCCAGGCTCGCTGGTCTGGACCGCCCAGCCCATGGGGGCGCGGGTCGATCTCGACGATCGTGACGCACTCCATCGGATCATGGATGCGGATCGATGAGTGTCGCGATCGATGCCAATGTGCTGCTGTACGCCTCGGATCAGCGCAGCCCGCGGCACGACAGTGCACGCGACCTGCTCGAGCGGCTCGCTGCCGGACCCGGCCTGGTCTACCTGTTTTGGCCGGTGGCAATGGCCTACCTGAGGATCGCGACGCATCCGGCCGTGTTCGAGCATCCGCTTGATCCGCAGGTCGCGCAGGCCAACCTCAGCGCGCTGCTCGAACGGGCGCATATCCGGTGCCCTGGTGAGGGCCCCGGATTCTGGACGCTCTACCAGGACACCGTGCGCGGTGACGTGGTGCGCGGCAACCTTGTTCCGGACGCACACATCGCCGCGCTCATGCGCCAGCATGGCGTTGCCACGATCTGGACGGCGGACCGGGACTTTAAACGCTTTCCGGACATCACCGCGCGCGACCCGTACATCGAGGCGAGCCGCTGACTGGCACTCACGGGGCGCAGCGCGCCAACACCAGCTCGCGCACCCGTTGGGCGTTGGCTTGGCCACCGGTGGCCTTCATCACGGCGCCGACGATCGCGCCCGCCGCGGCTACCTTGCCGCCGCGGATCTTGGCCGCGATGTCGGGCTGGGCAGCCAAAGCCTGTTCGACGGCGGCGGTCAGCGCGGAGTCGTCGGACACCACGGCGAGACCACGGGCGGCGACGACGTCGTCGGGCTCCCCCTCACCGGCGAGGACGCCATCGACGACCTGGCGGGCCAGGTTGTTGGTCAGCGCCCCTTCGGCAACCAGTGAGACCACCCGGGCTACCTGCTTCGGGGTGATGGCCAGTTCGGCCAGCTCCACGCCACGGGAATTGGCCTGTTGAGTGAGATAAGCCACCCACCATGACCGGGCCTCGGTGGGCGGCGCCCCCGCATCGACGGTGGCCGCGACCAGCTCCAGCGCGCCGGCGTTGATCAGATCCCGCAACTCCAGATCGGACAGGCCCCATTCGGCTTGTACCCGGGCCCCGCGCTGCCAGGGCAGCTCGGGAAGTGTCGCGCGTAATTTCTCCACCGACTCGTCGCTGGGGGTGATCGGCACCAGGTCGGGCTCCGGGAAGTACCGGTAGTCCTCCGAGGTCTCCTTCCGCCGCCCGGCCGACGTGGTGCCGCTGGCCTCGTCGAAGTGCCGGGTCTCCTGCACGATCTGGCCACCGGAGGCCAGTACCGCGGCCTGCCGGCACATCTCGTATCGCACCGCGCGCTCCACCGAGCGCAGCGAGTTGACGTTCTTGGTCTCGGTACGGGTGCCGAACACCGACGAGCCGCGCGGCATCAGCGAGACGTTGGCGTCGCAGCGCAGCGATCCCTGATCCATCCGCACGTCGGACACGCCCAACGCGCGCAGCAGATCCCGTAGTGCGGTGACGTAGGCCCGGGCGACCTCGGGCGCGCGGTCCCCCGTGCCGACCATCGGCTTGGTGACGATCTCGATCAGTGGGACGCCGGCTCGGTTGTAGTCCAGCAGCGAGTGGCTCGCCCCGTGAATCCGGCCGGTCGCGCCACCGATATGTAGCGACTTGCCGGTGTCCTCCTCCATGTGGGCGCGCTCGATGCCGACGGTGAATGTCGAGCCGTCACCCAGCTGCACCTCCAGCGACCCGTGCACCGCGATCGGCTCGTCGTATTGCGAGATCTGGAAGTTCTTGGGCATGTCCGGGTAGAAATAGTTCTTCCGGGCGAACCGGCACCACGGCGCGATCGAGCAGTTCAACGCCAGCCCGATCCGGATCACCGACTCCACCGCGGCGCGGTTGAGCACCGGAAGCGATCCCGGCAACCCCAGGCAGGTGGGGCACACGTGGGTGTTGGGTGGCGCTCCGAACACGTTGGCGCAGCCGCAGAACATCTTCGTCGCGGTGGACAGCTCCACGTGCACTTCAAGCCCGAGTACCGGGTCGAAACGCTCCAGCACCTCGCTGTAGTCCATCAGTGCCGCCGTCATCACGCTGCAACCTCCAGGTCGGGCACCCGGCACCACAGCGGGCCCCCGTCGGCTGCGTCCCGAACGACCTCGTAGGCCGCGGCCACCCGGTAAGCCCGGTCGTCGGCCAGCGCGGGCGCCATCACTTGCAGGCCCACTGGCAGACCGTCGTCATCGGACAGCCCAGCCGGCACGGACAGCGCGGCGTTGCCGGCCAGGTTCGACGGGATGGTGCACAGGTCCGACAGGTACATCGCCAGCGGGTCGTCCACCCGTTCGCCAAGACGGAACGCGGTGGTCGGACTGGTCGGCGAGATCAGCACATCCACCTGCTCAAAGGCCGCGACGAAGTCACGGATGATCAAGGTGCGAACCTTCTGCGCCTGGCCGTAGTAGGCGTCGTAATAGCCGGCGGACAGCGCGTAGGTGCCGAGCATGATGCGGCGCTTGACTTCGGGGCCGAAACCGGCCTCGCGGGTCAGCGACATCACCTCCTCGGCACTGCGGGTGCCATCGTCCCCGCAGCGCAACCCGTAGCGCATGCCATCGAAGCGGGCCAGGTTCGAGGAGCACTCGCTGGGCGCGATGAGGTAGTAGGCGGGCAGCGCGTGGTCGAAAGCCGGGCAGGACACCTCAACGATCGCGGCGCCCAGGTCACGCAGCCGGTTGACCGCCGTGTCGAAAGCGCGCAGCACCCCCGGCTGGTAGCCGTCTCCGCGGAGTTGGCTGACCACCCCGACCCGGACACCGGCCAACTCACCGGTAGCGCCGGCGCGAGCCGCCGCCACCACCGGGGGCACCGGGGCGTTGATAGACGTGGAATCCAGCGTGTCGTACCCGCCGATCACCTCGTGCAACAGCGCGGCATCGAGCACCGTGCGCGCCACCGGACCGCCCTGGTCCAGGCTGGAGGAGAACGCCACCAGGCCGTACCGGGAGACTCCCCCGTAGGTGGGTTTCACGCCGACGGTGCCGGTTACCGCGCTGGGCTGGCGGATCGAGCCGCCGGTGTCCGTGCCGACCGCCAGTGGCGCCTCGAAGGCGGCCACCGCCGCCGCCGACCCGCCACCGGACCCGCCCGGCACGCGGTCGAGGTCCCACGGATTGCGGGTGGGCCAGTAGGCGGAGTTCTCCGTCGAGGAGCCCATGGCGAACTCGTCCATGTTGGTCTTGCCCAGGATGACCACACCCGCCTCCCGCAGCCTGCGGGTGACGGTGGCGTCATACGGTGGGCGCCAACCCTGCAGGATCCGCGAGCCACACGTGGTCGGCATGTCAACTGTGGTGAACACGTCCTTGAGTGCCAGCGGCACGCCGGCCAGCGGCGAGGCGGGCGGATCCCCGCGCTGGAGGCCCTGATCCACCGCGGCGGCAGCGGCCAGCGCGGCTTCGGTGTCCAGGTGCAGGAAGGCGCGCACCGCGGGATCTACCGCGCCGATTCGGTCCAGGTGCGCCTGGGTCACCTCGACCGCCGAGGTCTGCCCGCGATGAATCCGCTCGGCCAGCTCGGCGGCCGGCAGCCTGGTCAACCGGGTCATGACTCGTCCAGGATGCGCGGCACCCGGAACCGACCGTCCTCGGTGGCATAGGCCCCCGACAGTGCCTGCTGCTGGGTCAATCCGGGGCGCGGCACGTCGTCGCGGAACACATCCTCCAGGCCGATCGCGTGCGAGGTGGGAGCGATGTCGTCGGCCGCCACCTCGCTGACCCGGGCCACCGAAGTCAAAATGACGTCGAGCTGGCCGGCGAACAGGTCCAATTCCTCCTCGGTGACGGCCAGCCGGGCGAGCCGGGCGAGATGCGCGACCTCGTCACGGGAGATGCTGGGCACGCAGACTCCTGAATGCTCGTGGGATTGCTGATCCGGCGAGTCTAGCCTCGGATCTTTTTCCAAGCCGGGTACCCGGTCACGTGCTGGGGACGCGACCGGCTGCATCGCTCTGCGACAATCGGCGGCCGGCGAGCGCTCGGGCTATCGGAATCGGCGCGTCGTAATGGAGGATCTGTATGGAGTTGGCGCGGCGGGTGAACAGGCACGGCGGCGGATGTCCTTTCTGATCCGGGTCCAGCTGCCGGACCGTCCTGGCGCGCTCGGCGCGGTGGCCACCGCGCTGGGCAAGGTAGGAGTCGACATCCTCAGCCTGGACGTCGTCGAGCGCAGATCCGGCGTGGCCATCGACGATCTCGTCGTGGAACTTCCCTCCGGCCGGCTACCGGATGTGTTGATCACCGCTGCGGAATCGGTCCAGGGTGTGGAGGTCGATGCCGTCCGCCCATGGGCGGGAGTCCTGGACACGCACCGGGAACTGGAGCTGGTGGAGCGGATCGCCGCCGACCCCGAGTACGGCCTGCAGGTCTTTACCGACGGGGTGCCTAAGATCGTCCGAGCAGGTTGGGCGGTCGTGTTCGCCACCACGGACGGCGAACCGCGCCGGGTCACCGCGTCGTTCGCCGCGCCGGAGACGGTGGCCGGGACCCTGCCCTGGTGGCCGTTGCGCCGGGCCACGATCTTGGACGGTGAAGAGGCCTGGGTGCCGCTGCCGTGGCGCGAGCTGGGCACTGAGCTCGCGGCCACCCCGCTGGGCGGCCCGGATCGGGTGTTGCTGGTAGGCCGCCCGGGCGGACCGATGTTTCGAGCAGCTGAGCTCGCCCGCCTGGAGCACTTGGCTGGGATCGTCGCGGTGGTGCTGCGAAAGTGATCGCCTAGATCAACTCGCGAATGCAGGTCAGGTCAGCAGCAACCGAGGCCAGGAGGTCGCTACCGCAGCGATCACGTCGTGAACTCGACAGGACCGACGTTTCGAGGCCGCCCAGGCGTCGGTTTGTCGGGTTCACGGCACATCCGCCGATGGGGTGATGGTGCGTGCCCGCTCCTATGACGAGGACCTGCTAGCTCACATTCCATTCGTTCGCATTCCAGGTGACGCCATCCGAACCTTGCCGGTAGACACTGTCGATGTTGTTCGAGTAGGCCCACATAATGGGGATTTGAAACAGCGGAAGTGACACCATGTCATCGGCGAGAAGCCGATCGGCCTTCGCCAGCGCATCCGTCTGGGTCGACTCGGTGTACTCCGTCTCCGCGACACCCAGCGCGGTATCGAGAGCGGGGTTGCTGTAATGCTGGTGATTGAGCCTTCCCGTGCTTTCATAGTGGTCGGCCGCAGACCACGCACGGGGCGTACGCGAGCTCGCGGTCAGAACCACATCGAACCGCCCGTGGGACACCGCATCGTCCAGGTCGTTCGGCCTGGCACTATTGGCGATCTCCATTCCGGCCTGCCGGCATTGCGTCCTGATCAGGTCAACCTCTTGAGAGTGAGCCGGCGAACCGTCGTGGCTGATCGCGAAGGAAAGTCGCTGACCGGCCCGCGAGTAGACGCCGTCGGAGCCCAGCACCCAGCCGCCACGCTCCAATGTAACCTGCGCCTTCTGCGCGTCGGCGACCATTTTTTCCGTGTAAAGGTCTTCATACCTCGCATCACCCGGAAGGAATATGAGGCTACCCAGCGGTTGAGCCTCCGGGCGCACTCCGCGAACAAGTTCGTCGACTAACTTGTTACGGTCGATGCACTGGGCGAAGGCCGTCCGGACGACTGGATCCTTGAACAACGGACTGGCCAGATTGAGATCCAGGTGTTCGACGGTGGGGCCGTCCCGCGTTTGAAATATCACACCTTGCGCGGACAGCTCCCGCAACCGATCGGCCAGTAGCGGATCGGCCGGCAGTTGGACGACCCCGAACTGCCGGTTCGCCAGACCCGCCAGCGCAGCAGCCCCGTCCGCCACAGCCGTGAACACGATCCTCGCTGGGCCTCCGGGATTGCCCGGCCAGTTGTTGTTGCGAATCAGCACGGTTTGCGCGCTCGACGTCGAGCTGTCGAACTGGTAGGGACCCGATGCCGGCATCGTCTTGAGGTCGAAGCCGGTCCATCTGCTGTTCCAGAATTCACCGGCCTTGCGCAGCTCAGCGGGTGCGGAGGTCGGCCGCAGCGCGGTGACGTCGGAGATGCCGGTCGCCTGCTCGAGAATATGCGCGGGCAGAATGGCGTGCTGGATATAATTTCGGCGCCAATCGGCGTAGGGAGATCGGTAGGTCTCGACGAAGGTGTTGTTATTTCGACACTCGGCGGTGACGCGATCCAATCCGCGGGTACTCGCCGGCGTGAAGTACGGTGTGGAACCACTGCCCGCAAGCCACGCCAGGTAGAAGTCACGGCAGTCCCACGGCTGCCCGTCCGACCATCGAATGTTCGGTTTGATTTTGTAGGTGACGACTTGTGGATCTTTTGACGTCAGCTCTGCTGAGGCGAGCACGTCAGAGTTGAGCAGGAGCTTTCCGTTGCCATCGACGATGAACGGATTGACGAGCACCTGGTTGAGCACTAGATCATTGTCTGGATTTTTCATCGTTTGAGACGTCGTGTTGTTATAGGCGGAAAACGGGGCACCGTGCGCGATGACGACCGCATGACCAGGTGGCACCTTCGGAGCCCGGTAGGTCCCATCGCCGCCGTCACCGCGCGCCTGCGTATTGGCGAGGCCGCCGCCGTCAGGACGGTCGGCTTCCCGAACGCCCACACAACCGGCCACCGCGAGGGCAAGGCAGATAATCCCCACCAGAAGCCTGGTCAGGACCCGGACGCGTCTCGGTCCCAGCAACTGGTTGCCTCCCGCTATCACGGGCGCAGCTGCCAGCGAGCGGCGCCGTCGAGGGGACCTTCCAGCGGCGTGCCCGGAGCCACGTCGGGCAGCTGACCGTTGGTGATGAGCAACGACGCGGGCTGGTAGAGCGGAATCGTCACAGCGCGCTCCCACAGCGCCGCTTCCAGGGTGGGCGAGACCGCTTCCACCGGATCATTCTGGATGAGGGCCCGCTCGATCATCGGCTGCAGCGTCAGATCGCAGAACTGCGCCGGGTTGGGTGGCGCCGGCGCCAGCCTGGCCGGCACCACCAGTGGACAGCCGTACCAGGACTCCAGCTGGGTGGCGGGGTGACCGGCCGCGGGCTGCGGCAGCACCGCGATGTCGATATCCGGCGTGGCAACCGAAGCAGGGAGTACCTGAGCGGTGCCGCCGCGGGGCGGCACCGCGACTCCGGCGTCCGAGCTCGGGCCGAGCAGGGTGCTGAAAAGCTCATCGGGGTCGACTTCACGCAGCTCGGCGTCAATCCCGGCGGTCCGCAACTGGGCCACCACCCGGGCCGCGAGGGTGCCGTAGGGCTCGCGGTTCGCCGGCGCCGCCACCACCAGGCGTAGCGGTTGCCCGGCACGTTGCCAGCCTGCTGGTCCACGCGTGTACCCGGCGTCAGTGAGCAACCGGCGTGCGGCGTCCGGATCCGGAACCACCGGTACTCCGGTGGTCGGCGCGGTGGGGTGGTAATCCGGGGCTGACGGGGCGATGATCTCCGAGTCGGCCCGCAGGGCCGCGGATGGCCCGCTACCCACCCCGGTGGCGATCAGCGAAGCCCGGTCGAGCACCGCGGCCACCGCGGTGCGCATGCGTTGATCGCTCAACACCCGGCTGGCCGGGCGCAGCAGCACGGATACGAGCACCGGCTGCGGCACGACAGTCGGGCTCACACCCAGGTCGGCCGCGCGTAGCAGCGACTCGGTGATGGCATTGGGGCGTCCGAACAGGGCCCCTTGCATGCCACCAGTGCGCAGCGCCTCCACCAGCGCCGCTTCGCTGCCCTGCCGCAACCGGATGTGGCCCACCTGCGTCGGGGTATCCCAGTACCGGTCGTTGCGTTCCAGCACTATCTCGCCGCGGGATCGGTCCACCGAGGTCATCGCGAACGGGCCACCGGAGACCGGCAACCCGGCGTCGAGCGCCTTGCTCCAGCCACCGGGCGCGTCCTTGAGCAGGTGAGCGGGTAGCAGGTGGCGAAACAGGGTGCGCCAGCCGGCGTAAGGCCGGGTGAAGACCACTTCGGCGGTCTTGCCGCCATCCCGCGAGATCACCTGGTCGATCAGCTGGTAGCCGGCCGAATCCACCACGCCGGGCTGGGTGCGCATCTGCCCAGCGAGATACCCGAAGTCCTCGGCCGCGATGGGGGTGATGTCCGACCACTGCGCGTTGCGCCGGATCCGGTAGGTGACGGTGAACGGCGTCGTGGCCGTGACCTCAGCGGACGTCAGCAGAGTGCGATCGAGAATCCACTGGCCGGTGGGGGTCTGGTGAAAGGCCGAGGGCAGCAGCAGACCTGCGACCGCCTCCGATATCGGGGTCAGGTCGGCCAGGGTGTGCGGGTTGAAGCCGCCGATCAACCGATCCACCCCGAGCACCACTTCGCGCACCAGCGGCGTGGAGGCCGAAGGGGGCGTGATGCGGGGCGCTCCCAGCGGCGGCGGCTGCGGGGCGCACCCGACGATCGCGGCGCCGGCCATCAGCGCCGTCACCACTCTGCGCGCACCGCCGGGCGTTCTCACGAGGCGACATGCTGCCGCAGGGCGATCTCCCGGGCAGCGACCGGGGTGTGGTAGCAGTCCGCGGCTAAGCCCGAGCCCGATCACGGGACCGCTGGCGAGCGCGCTGGGTGGGGTCCAGTACCACCTTGCGCACCCGCACCACATCCGGCGCGACCTCGACGCACTCGTCGGCGGCACAGAATTCCAATGCCTCCTCCAACCCGAGGATCCGCGGGCGGGCCAGCCGCTCGAGTTCCTCGCCGGTGGAGGAACGCATGTTGGTGAGCTTGCGTTCCCGGGACACGTTGAGGTCCAGGTCCTCGGCGCGCGGGTTCTCGCCGACCACCATCCCGGCGTAGACCGCGGCGCCGGGTTCGACGAAGAAGGTGCCCCGGTCCGCCAGCTGCGCCAGCGCGTAGCCGGTGACCGCCCCCGATCGGTCGGCGACCAGTGATCCGGAGCGGCGAGTGCGCAGCTCACCGGCCCACGGGCGGTAGCCGTCGAAGACATGGTGCGCGACGCCGGTGCCTCGGGTCATGGTGAGGAACTCGGTGCGAAAGCCGATCAGCCCGCGGGACGGCACCGTGAACTCCATCCGTACCCAGCCATCGCCGGAGACCGTGCCGAGCTGTTCCACCCGGCCTTTACGGGCAGCCAGTAACTGGGTCACGGCACCGACGTGCTGCTCGGGCACGTCTACGGTGAGGTGCTCGAACGGTTCGTGCCGGGCGCCGTTCACGATGCGGGTCACGACTTGGGGCTTGCCGACGGTGAGCTCGAAGCCTTCCCGGCGCATGGTCTCCACCAGGACGGCCAGCGCCAGCTCACCGCGCCCCTGCACTTCCCAGGTGTCGGGTGAGTCGGTGGGCGACACACGGATGCTCACATTGCCGACCAGCTCGGCGTCCAACCGGCTGCGCACCAGACGGGCGGTGAGCTTGCGGCCCCCACCGCGGCCGGCCAGCGGGCTGGTGTTGATCCCGATCGTCATTGCTATCACCGGCTCGTCCACGGTGATCCTGGGTAATGGATGTGGATCGTCGACATCGGCAAGAGTGTCGCCGATGGTGATGTCCGCAATGCCGGCAATGGCGATGAGATCACCCGCTTTGGCACTGGCGGCCGGCACCCGGTCGAGTCCCTCGGTGCGCAGCAGCTCGGTGATCCGGACCGGCCGGATCGATCCGTCCTCCCGGCACCACGCCACCGTCTGGCCTTTGTACAGCCGGCCGGCACGAACCCGGCACAGCGCGATCCGGCCCAGAAAACTCGACGCGTCGAGATTGGTGACGTGCGCCTGCAACGGCGCTTGCGCATCACCGGCGGGCGGCGGCACGTGGGTGAGGATGGCATCGAACAGCGGGGTGAGATCTTGCGCGTCGGGCATGTCGCCGTCGCGCGGTCGGGTGCGGCTGGCCCGGCCGGCCCGGGCACTGGCGTAGAGCACCGGCATGTCCAGCACGTGCTCCGCCGCGTCTTCTTCCAGGTCGGCTGCGAGATCCAGCAGCAGGTCGTGGGTTTCCTCAACCACCGCTTCGATGCGAGCGTCCGGCCGATCCACCTTGTTCACCACCAGCACCACCGGTAGGTGCGCAGCCAGCGCCTTGCGTAGCACGAAGCGTGTCTGCGGCAGTGGACCCTCGCTGGCGTCGACGAGCAGCAGCACACCGTCCACCATGGACAGTCCACGCTCCACCTCGCCACCGAAGTCGGCGTGCCCCGGCGTGTCCACCACGTTGATCGTGACCGCACCGTCCGGGGTGGACCAGGTGACCGCGGTGTTCTTGGCCAGGATCGTGATGCCCTTCTCCCGCTCCAGATCACCGGAGTCCAGTACCCGGTCCAGCTCGGTGCGCCCGGCGACGGCGCCGGATTGCCGCAGCATGGCGTCGACCAGCGTGGTCTTACCGTGATCGACGTGCGCGACGATGGCCACATTGCGCAGGTCGGTGCGCATGCGGGCAGGGGCGGCGGTGGGCACGCGGGAACTCCTCAGCGGACTTGGGGGATGCCGGGGAACCTCAAGATTACCCGGAGCCACCACGACGCCCGTTATCCTGGGCCTTCAGTAGCGCGTGGAGATCGGGTAGGACGGCGCGGTCGGCGTCCAGCCAGTCCAGCTCGGCTAGCTCGGTGCGGCTCACCCACCGCAGCGCCGCATGCTCCACCGGGCTCGGCATCGCCCCCGGCCGGGCGAGATGCGCGAGGTGCACCCGAAGCGTGGAGCCGCTGGGTAGTACAACGTCGGGCCCCACCTGCTCGCCCGGCACCACGTCCACCCCGAGTTCCTCGCGGCATTCCCGGACCAGCGCGTCCGCAGCACTTTCCCCCGGCTCGACCCGGCCACCAGGCAGCTCCCAGCGGCCGGCAGCTTCCGGCGGGAACGCCCGCTGCTGGGCCAGCACCCGGCCATCACGCACCAGAGCTGCTGCCACCACCTGCCGCACGAACCCCATCCTCCCCCTCCCGCTCCCCTCCCCCCTTCCCCGACATGGAGACATATCGGGGTTCCGGCCGGCCGCGAACCCCGATATGTCTCCATGTCGGCTTCCGGATCGTTTCGGCAGTAGGGTGCTGGGCGTGGCTGCTGAGGATGAGGTGCTGATCGACGTCGAGACTGTCGTGGGGACGGTGATCGATCCGAACGGGCTGGAGCCCGATGGCGTGCGGTTCGTGCTGGATGCGCTGGCGTCGGCGACCGATAGCGCGTTGGGTTTTCTGTCCGGCCGGATCGAATGCCACACCGCCCAGGGCGGCGTGATCGATGCACAGCTGACCGCGCTCCGCTCGCAGGCCCGTACCCGGGAGGAGAAGGCGGCAGTCGCGCTCGTCGCGGCGCGCGCCGCCGAGGGCGCTGGTGCTTCGGCCACCGCCCGCGATCTGATCAACGAGGCGTTGACGCTGCGTCCGGGTCTGGAGCCGGCGCTGCATGACGGCGCCCAGTACGCCGCGGCGCGCGGCGACTACGCCACCGCTGACCGTTACCTGCGGCGCGCCGACCAACCGAGCCCGCTGCGACCGGGGCTCAGCGAGGCCATCGCCGCGACCGACCCAGCGACGGCCGTTGGGCGCAACAGCCCCTGCCCATGCGGGTCAGGCCGCAAGTTCAAGGCCTGCTGCCTGCGCGATGCGCTGCCCCCGCTGAGCGCCCGAGCCCAGCTCCTCTACGCGCTGCTGGGTACCTACGCCGAGCGTGCTCCCGGACTCGAAGTGATCACACCGCTGATCGAGCGCGCCGGCAACGCTGCCCAACACGCGATGTTCCTGCTGGATCTAGCCCTGTTCCGGGGTGGCCTGGTGGACAGATTCCTCGCCGCTCGGGGCCACTGGCTGCATGAGGACGAACGCGAACTCATCGACGACTGGCGGCAGGTCCCGGTGACCCTCTACGAGGCCGTCGACGTCCAGCGCGACACCGGCGTGACGCTGCGGGCCCTGCCGTACGGGGAGCCGATCCAGCTGACCGACCAACTGTTCTCGCAGTCCGCTCAGCGGCTGGATTTGTTCTGCGGGCGGGTCCTGCACGACCACTCCCAGCCCCGGCTGTTCGCGGTCCCCGTGCCCATTCCCCGGCAGCGCCGCCGCGAGCTGGCCGGCCTGCTCGCATCAGATCCACCCCCGGAGAAGATCGCCGATTTCCTCGGCCCGGAACCGCCCATCCAGTTCCGCAACAGTGACGGTGACGAGGTCTACGACTGCCGCGTCACCTACCGCGTGCCGCACCCGCAGCAAGCCTTCGACCAGCTCGGCGAACAGATGACCCGCACTGGCGAGGAGATGCTCGGCTGGCACCGGCACGAACCTGATGGGCGAGTGCTGAACCTCGGGGTGATCGAACGCACCGGCGAGCGGTTTACCCTCGCTGCGAACTCACCGGCCCGGCTCGCCAGTCTGGAGGCCCAGCTGCGGGAAGTCGCTCCGGATGCCCTCGAACAGGACCGGCACGCCGAGCCCGTCAGCCAGGACCCCGGCGACCGCGAAGCCCGAACTCTCATCGTGGACAGCTACTTCGTCGATGCGGACGCTGCCGGCGAAGCCGAGGCTGCCGAACAACTGAGCCGCGATGCCGAATCCAGCTGGCTCGATGTCTCCGGCATCGTCGGTGGCTTGAGCCCGCGGAAAGCCGCCGCGTCCAGCGATCCCGCGACCCGCGCCGAGCTGCGCAGCATGATCGACGACATCGAAGCGATACTGCTGGAAGCCCGGCGCGCGGGGCAGCCCACGGTGGGCCTGATGAACCCGCGCCGGCTGCGCGAGGCGCTGAACCTGGAGAAGCACGTTTCGTAGACCGGCTACCGTGCCAGCTTTCGTCCAGACGGATGCGGCGATCCGGGCCCAGGGTCTGCGCAAGGTGTTCGGTGCCACCGTCGCGGTCTGCGGCGTGGACCTCGACGTCCCGGCGGGCGCTGTGATGGGCGTGCTCGGTCCCAACGGGTCGGGCAAGACCACGCTGATCCGCCTGTTGCTGGCGTTGTCCAGGCCTACTGCGGGCACCGTGGAGCTACTCGGTGCACCGGTGCCGGCCGACGCCGGGCGGGTGCTGCCGCACGTCGGCGCGCTGGTGGAGGGCCCCGGTTTCCACCCGTTTCTGTCCGGTCGCGACAACCTGAGGAGATGCGCGGCAGCCGAGCCGCTGTTGGCTTCCCGGGCGATTCCGGATGCAGTGGAGCGCGCGTTGCACCGCGTCGGTTTGACAGGTGCGGCGGCGCGCCGTTACCGCGCGTACTCGCTGGGCATGAAACAGCGGCTGGGACTGGCCGCGGTGCTCCTGGTACCGCGGCGGCTGGTGGTGCTCGACGAGCCCACGAACGGCCTGGACCCGGCGGGCACCCGGGATGTCCGGCGAATCATCGCCGAACTGCACTCCGAAGGGGCCACCGTGCTGGTGTCTTCTCATCTACTCGCCGAAGTGGAAGCCACCTGCACCATGTCGCGGTGCTCGACCGCGGATCATTGATCGTCGCGGGATCGTTGGGTGCCCTGCTGGATGGCCAGACCCCTACGCTGGACGTGCGCACCCCGGATGCCCCTGCCGCGGTGCGGGCCCTGCGCGCGGCCGGGATCAGTGCCGTCGCAGGTCCGCAGGGGATACAAGTCGAGCTGGCCGGTACCGAGGCACCGACGGTGGTGGCGCTGCTGGTCGGCGCGGGCGTTGCGGTACATGAAGCCCGCCGCCGGCGGACCGGATTGGACGAACTCTTCGCAAAGTTGACCGAGGGAAACGGGCAGTGACGACTTCCGTAACCGGGCCGGTGCGCGCCCCACTAGGTCGGCTGCTGGCCAGCGAGCTGGGCTTGGTGCTGCGCCGCCCGCGGACCCAGATCACTTTGGTCCTGCTCGCGCTGGTCCCGGTGGTGACCGGGATCGGCATCGCGGCCGCCGGCTCACCAGCGGGTGCCGGACTGCTCACCCAGGTCGCGGGGAACGGCCTGGTGCTGCCGGTGGTGGCACTGTCGATCTGCCTGACGCTGCTGTTCCCGCTCGCCGTGGCGATGGCCGCCGCCGACGCCCTGGCCGGCGAGTCCGCGAACGCCACGCTGCGCGGGCTGCTGCTGGCGCCGGTCAGCCGAAGCCGGCTGGTGCTGGTCAAGTCGATCGGTGTGCTGGCCGTCGCGGTGACTGCGGTCGCGGTAGTGACCCTGCTCGGCAGCGTCACCGGCTTGATCCTGGTCGGGTCCACCGGCAGCGCCCGCGGCATGTTCACGCTTTCCGGCACCGAAGTCGGGCCGTGGTCGGCAATGATGCGGGTCTTCCTGGCGGCGGCCTGGACGGTGGCGCAGCTCGCCGCGGTGGGCGCGGTGGCGTTGGCGGTGTCCTCGACCACCGACCACCCGCTGGTGGTACTCGCGGCGGTGCTGGGCGGACTGATCGGGTTCGGAGTGCTCTCTGCGGTCCCGGTCCTGGATTGGCTGCAACCCGTGCTGCTCACCAGGGGCTGGTTTGCCATCACCGATGTGCTGCGCGACCCGATGCCGCTGGCCGGGTTGGCCTCCAGCAGTATCCGGGCAGGCTGCTACCTGGTCATCGGCGTGGCGCTGACATTGGCCCGGACGGCCACCCGCGAAGCGTGACTTCCACTTTGCCCGCGTGCGCTCGGCGAGGTGCTTATGCATCCATGAGACCCTTCGATGGGCGTCCGAAGGTGCACAAGCATCCATCAGACCGTTAGGGAGAGTGGTATGGCGAAGTTGTTGGATGACGAGGCAGTAACAGCTGCGCTGGACAAGCTCACCGGCTGGCAGCGCGACGGTGACGCGATCGTCCGCACCGCGAAGTTACCGAGCTTCCCCGGGGCGATCGAGGCGGTCCGCGAAGTGGCTGAGATCGCTGAGGCGCGCAATCACCACCCCGACATCGATATCCGCTGGCGCACCGTGACTTTCCGCTGCAGCACGCATTCCGAGGGCGGTATCACCGATCTCGACATCGAACTCGCCGAGCAGATCGACCGCGTGCTGGCCGGCGCGATGGGCTGAGCGCAGCCGCCCACTGGTCGGGAACCCGGCGCGCTGGGCAGCCAGCGTGTTAGACAGCGACGTGCAGGTTTACGTTGAGAAGCACGAGAGGCCAGAGCAGGATCGCCAGGACGAACGACAGTAGCTCGCCAATAGTATGAATCGCATATCCATTGGTCAGCGCTACGACCACGCCGATGAGTAAGTACAAGATGCCAAATAATGAAACGCCGTATTCGTGCATGTCTTCTCCTTGATATTCGGAACCTCGACGGGTTCAGGAAGTACGGCGGGCATCTTGTACCGGGCATCAGGGTTCGCATTGATTGGGCCCGATCCACCTCCAGCGCGGCCCTCCCCTCACCGTGTACGGAGTGTATCGGTGCCCGCCCGGGCTGGGAAAGGCGCGAACGTCCGACACGCACAGATCGCGCTGACCGCCGGCCTCCTGGTTTGGACGGTCACGGACAGGTAACTGACGCCACACCGCGGTAACGATCACCGTGTTGAACGTCGATAGCTCCAGCAGTCAGTCCTGATGGCAGCCCGCTGATTCCCATACTGACGCTTAGGAGACCACTGTGATGAGCGCCCAACCCGCCGACGAGCGCAACGCGCCGGTCAATTCAGATCCATCGCCTGGCGGAACTGACGGCACGTACGCGTCGGCACCGATGGCACCAGTTCTTGCTCCCGCCAATGGTCTGGGGACCACGGGCATGGTGTTGGGAATCGTAGGGGCAGCGCTTTGTTTGGTGCCGGTTGTTGGTTTCGTGCTAGGCCTGCTGGCGACGGTCTTCGGTGGTGTCGGGCTGGGCAAGGCCAACCGAGGCGAGGCCACGAACAAGGGTATGGCCGTCGCGGGGCTCGTACTCGGCATCATCACGATGGCCGTGTGGCCCGTTTTGATCGCCATCGCCGCAGCGGGTGCGGGCGTCTCCGGCTGACCTCGGGCACCTCACTGAGCGCAAAGGCACGCCGCGGCTGACCCGTACCCACACTGCCACGAGCGCGCGACCCGCGAAAACAAGTGGCTACACGTTGAAGCGGAACTCGCCGACATCGTCGTGCAACGCATCGTGCGTGGCCCCAACATACGGCACGTTGCGCGATCTACCTGGGGCAAGGCCGTGACGCGATTGGTGTGCACCCTGCAGTCCAACGCCGGCGAGGACTGACAGTCCTACCGCCACGGCCGACGATCATGCCCCACGGGCAGCTGTCCAGCGATCCGCAGGTCACCGTCGTGGATGACCAGTTCGGCACCCACACCCTCGCTGCCATCGCAATAGCTGCGCGATGAGATCCCGCGCTGGGACAGCACCCACCCACTAGGCCAAACGATTACATCGAATCATGTAACTTGTGAGAATGGCATAGTCGTCTTACCCTCGAGCCGTGGCGGAACAGTCCGAACAGATGACGGTCGACGAATTGGCCCGCCGCGCACGCACCACCACCCGCAACATCCGGAACTACCAGACCCTCGGCCTGCTCCCACCACCCTCGCTGGTGGGGCGGGTTGGGTACTACCACGAGGGGCATTTGGGAAGGTTGCGGCTGATCGCGCGGCTCCAGGAGCAGGGCTTCACCTTGGCGGGGATCCGCGAGCTGGTTCAGGCATGGGAGCAGGGCCAGAGTCTGGCTGATCTGCTCGGTTTCGAGCAGGCCCTAACCTCGCCCTGGACTGTGGAGGAGCCTGAGTACCTGACCGCCGAAGAACTGCTTGAAATGTTCCCGCAGGCGGCACAGGATCCCTCGCTCGGGCTTCGGGCCATCGATCTCGGTCTTATCCAGCCAGAAGGGCAAGGGTTCCGGGTACCCAGCCCGACCATGCTGCGGGCCGGCGCCGAGCTGGTCGCCGCGGGCATCCCGCTGGCCGCTACTCAAGACGAGTTCGCGGCATTGCGCGCTGACATGGAGCGCGTCGCAGCACGGTTTGTTGAGCTTTTCGAGCGCTACGTATGGCAGCCTTTCGTCGACGCCGGGATGCCATCCGAGCAACTGCCGCAGGTCACCGAGGCGCTTCGCCGGATGCGTCCGCTGGCCGCTACGTCGGTCCAGGCGATGCTCGCCCGGGCCATGGAGCATCAGACGGCAGCGTCCACTGCCGCACAGGTGAAATTGATCTCCGAGGGTGGTCCGGCGCCGGACCAGGAGGTGCAGCAATGAAGCATGTGACCCCCGACCAGTGGGCCTACGTGATAGTGCCCTTCCTGGTCTATGGCGGCATCGTGGCAGCCCTGTCCCTATTGGGGTGGGACGCAGGCATGCGGGCCAACCTTCACCGCAATCCTCTGCTGATCTTCTTCAAGATGATCTCCGCCGGGCTGGAGCGGGTGACCGGTTATCCGGGCTGGGCAATGGCCGGCGGGCTGAGCGGGCTATGGTCCCTCGGCACCGCCGTGGTCGGCCTCTACTGGGACGTTGCCTGGCACATCGACTTCGGGCGGGATAAGCAGCTGTTCACCCCACCCCACACCATGATCGTCATCGGGCTGGCCGGCATCGTCTACACCGCATGCATCGCCGTGGTGTTCGCCACCCTCGACGACGCGCCGGTCGGGATACGCATCCAAGACTTGCGCATCCCCTACTCGGCGATACCCATGGCCGCGTTAGGCCTCGGGGCATTGGCCAGCTTTCCGCTCGACGCGTTGTGGCACCAGGCCTACGGCCTCGACGTCACCTTGTGGAGCCCGACACACCTGATGATGGTCGGCGGCGGTGGCCTGGCCACCATCGCCACCTGGCTGATGCTCGTCGAGGGCCGCCCCACCGGGCGCGCCACGCTACTCGGCCGGGGCATCCTCGCACTGGCTTTGGGCGCCATCCTCGTCGGTCTTTGTTGCTTCGAAGGCGAGTTTGACTTCGGCGTGCCCCAGTTCCAGGTGATCTATTTACCGGTACTGATCGCCGCGGCCGGCGGCTTCACCCTCGTCCTCGCTCGGGCCGCGCTCGGACCATGGGGAGCGATCAAGGCGCTCGTGGCGTACCTGATCGTGCGCGGTTCTGTCGCACTCATCGTCTGGGGTGCTCTGTACCACACCTTCCCCCGGTTCCCGCTGTACCTGGCCAGTGCCTTGGTGGTGGAAGCCGTGGCCGCCTGGCTGGGCACCGACAACCGCCTGCGCTACGCCCTGGTGTCCGGTGTGGGTATCGCCACCGTCGGCGTGGCGGGCGAGCTGGCGTGGGTGAAGCTGTCCGGCTGGGGTGACCTGCCCGCCAATGACGCCCGGATATTCCTTGTCGTTCCAGCCGCGGCAATTGCCGCCGCCGTGCTCGGGGGCGCGTTGAGCAAGCCCATTCGAGCCCAGCGAGCAGTACCGGCGCTGGCCGCCGGTCTAGCCGGCCTCGTCCTCGCTGGCACCCTGCTCGCCCTGCTGCCCCGCAACGTAGGCAACGTCAACGCAACGATCCGGCTGACTCCGGTAGGTGAGCAGGCCATCGTGGGCGTCGATCTTCAGCCCGCAGACGCGGCACGCAACGCGACGGCGTTTCGAGTTGTCTCTTGGCAAGGCGGAGGACAGGTCAGCGCGAAGCTCAACGAAGTAGGCCCGGGCCGCTATGTGTCCGACCGTCCCGTGCCGATTACCGGCGACTGGAAGACCATGGTGGGCCTGCAGCGGCGCGATGAGGTCATGGCCGCTCCGGTGTATTTCCGGGCCGACCCAGAGATCGACGCACCCGCGATTCCGGCCTTGCCACAGCGGCAAGCGGCGTTCGTTCGCAACACCACGTTGCTGCTTCGTGAGCAGCACCCCGGACCCGCCTGGCCCGGCGTGCTGGGCTACGGCGGGCTAGCCACCGCGGCACTGGTGTGGAGTGCCCTGTTCGCCTTCGTCGCCCACCGGCTCTCTGGTACCGGCGCCGAATCTCTCGTACCCCGGCCGGTTACGCCGACGCAGGCACCCGACAGCGCTGCCCGGGACACGCTGGCGCAGCAGTACGACTCACTGGCCCACCCGCGTGGCCGACCGAGTCCCTGACGACCCACCACGACGACCAAGCCGCGCTTGAAGACCTTCACTCAGGAGATTTCGGCATGCGCACTCACCCGGTCCCGGTAGCAGACCAGGGCCACGGCTCGACGCAACCTGCGGATCACGTGGATGTGCTCATCGTCGGCGCCGGCCTGTCCGGGATCGGCGCCGCCTGCCACTTGCGGCTGCGCTGTCCAGGCAAGACGTTCGCGATCCTGGAAGCCAGGGGGACGATTGGCGGCACGTGGGATCTGTTTCGTTATCCGGGTGTCCGCTCGGACTCCGACATGTTCACCCTCAGCTACTCGTTTCAGCCGTGGACGGGTCCCCAAGCCATCGCTGACGGTGAGTCCATCTGCCAGTACATCCGAGATACCGCGCAGGAGTACAGGGTCGATCAGCACATCCGTTTTCATCACCGGGTATTGCGGGCCGAATGGTCCAGCGAGCATGCCCGCTGGACCGTCGAGGCGCAGCGGACGGACACCACCGAGTCAGTGGTGCTGACGTGCGGCTTTCTGTTCGTCTGCTCGGGTTACTACCGATACAACAAGGGCTACACACCGCAGTTGCCGGGCACGGAGCGCTTCATCGGGCCCATCGTGCACCCCCAGCAATGGCCCACCGACGTGGACTACACCGGCAAGAAAGTGGTCGTCATCGGCAGCGGCGCGACCGCAGTGACCTTGGTTCCGGCGATGGCCGAGAAGGCTGCGCACGTGACGATGCTGCAGCGCTCACCCAGTTACGTGGTGTCGGTGCCGTCCAGGGACGGTGCCGCCGATGCGCTGCGCCGGTGGCTGCCACCCACAGTGGCTTACCCCCTGGCTCGTTGGAAAAACGCCCTGCTCGCCACGTTCATCTTCCAGCTCAGCCGCCGCATCCCTGGGCTGATGAAGTCCTTGGCGCGCAAGGGCACCAGAGCGCAACTGCCGAGGGGCTACGACGTCGACACCCACTTCGCGCCGCGATACAACCCATGGGATCAACGGCTGTGCCTGGTGCCAGATGGTGATCTGTTCAAGGCAATCCGCCATGGCCGCGCATCGATCGTCACCGATCAGATCGAAACGTTCACCGAGCACGGGATCCGGCTAGCCTCCGGAAACGAACTGGAAGCCGACATCGTGATCACCGCCACCGGCCTGAACCTGCTCGCGATCGGTGGCATGAAATTGCGTGTCGACGGCGCCGGGGTGCAACTCAGCGACGCTGTGGCCTACAAGGGCATGATGTTGTCGGGGGTGCCCAACTTCGCCCTGACCCTCGGATACACCAACGCTTCATGGACTCTGAAAGCTGATCTGGTCAGCCAGTACGTCTGCCGGTTGCTCAACCACATGGATCGGCGTGGCTACCAGATCTGCACTCCGACAGCACCGGACAGCCTCCGGCGTGAGCCGATCATCGCTCTGCGGTCCGGCTACGTGCTCCGTAGCGTGCATGAACTGCCCAAGCAGGGATCGGCCACCCCGTGGCGGGTACACCAGAACTATCCGCGGGATGTGCTGTTCATGCGGCACGGCCCGCTGCACGACGCGGGTATGCGGTTCACCCGTGCCTCGGCCTCAGTACCTGCTCAGGGTGCCGCGCTGACTGACCTCATCGACCTCAGCACTCAGGAGAGCATCGCATGCGGAGATACATCTTCGGCGGCGGCACCGCCGTCGTCACTGGCGCCGCCAGCGGAATCGGCGAGGCGTTAGCACACGGGCTGGCCCAGCGGGGCAGTCATCTGGTCCTCCTCGACCGGGACGCCAAGCGACTATCGGACGTGGCCGCGGTCATCCAGGGCGCCAACCCTGGGCTAGACGTCGAGACCCACGTGGTGGATCTCGCAGACCGGGACGCCACCACGCACGGTGCCCATGCGGTATTGCGACAGCACCCGCAGATCCGGTTGCTGGTCAACAACGCTGGTGTGGCGCTGAGTGGACGGTTCGATCAAGTGACCCTGGAGGAGTTCGACTGGGTCATCGACATCAACTTCCGGGCGACGGTGCGGCTGACGCATATCCTGTTGCCCGCGTTAAAGGCTGAACCCGGCTCGCATCTGGTCAATGTGTCAAGCCTTTTTGGGCTCATCGCACCCGCCGGCCAAACCGCCTACGCCGCCAGCAAGTTCGCTGTCCGCGGGTTCACCGAGGCGCTGCGTCAGGAGCTGGCTGACAACAGCATTGGCGTCACGTCCGTCCATCCTGGCGGCATTCGTACCCGCATCGCCGAGTCAGCGCGTGTCGGTAGCGGCGTGTCGCGCCAGGATGCGGAAGACGGCCGTGCACAGTTCGCCAGCCTACTGACTATCGATCCCGCCGATGCAGCCGAGATCATCATCGACGGGATCGAGCGGCGCCGCGGGCGGGTGCTCATCGGGTGGTCGGCAAAGATCCCGGACCTGCTGGCGCGGCTGCTGCCGGCGGCCTACGGACGGATTCTCACGGTCGTGAGACGTGCCCGGATCGGAATGTCGAGCCGTGGAGCACACCGCCCGCAGCTGGTGGCGCAGGCAGGGCAGCGCGCATGAGCACCGTCACCGTCTGTGGCCGGCAGGCCCGATACCGACTAGATGGAACGGGCACACCGGTGGTCCTCCTGCACGGTATCGGCCGCAGCCTCGAAGACTGGACCGAACAGCATGAATTGCTGCGGGCCCGGCACCGGGTATACAGCATGGACCTAGCCGGCTTCGGCCGGTCTGAGCCGCTCGACGAGCCCTACACACTGCCGGCCCTGGCCCGCTTTGTTGTGGAGTTCCTCGACGCGGTGAAGATCGCCGAGCCGGCCCACGTCGCGGGTAACTCCCTGGGCGGCGCGATTGCTATGCAGCTGGCCGTTGACGCCCCCGACCGGGTCGCCAGCCTGGTGCTGGTGAACAGCGCGGGTTTCGGGCGCGAGGTGACTATCGGCTTGCGTCTGCTCGCTATCCGTCCGCTGGGCCGTCTGCTGCTGCGACCCAGCCGTTACGGTGCACGACGGATCGAGCGCAGCCTGTTTCACGACCCCACCTTCGTCACCCCGGCACGTGTCGAGCACGCCTTCGCCCTGGCGCAACGACCGCATGCCGCACGGGTGTTGCTGGAGACCGCTCGCGCCTTGGGCACGATCCGCGGTGTCCGGCCGCAGTGGCGCACAACGCTGCTACGCTCCCTCGCCGAGCTCGACATACCGACGTTGATCCTGTGGGGTGACCGCGACCTCATCCTGCCCGCCACCCACCTCAACGCGGCCCGAACACACCTTCCACACGCGCAAGCTCACCTGTTCCCCGACGCGGGCCACATGCCGCAAATTGAACGTGCCGAAGCGTTCAGCGAACTCCTGGAAAACTTCTGGGAGACCGCTAGCCGCGGCCGGCAAGCAGGGCCACCCAGCCGCGTGCCTGCTGGCCAGACCGTGACGGGAGCCGGCTGACCTTCCGCTGCCACATCCCGACCTGCCAGAACTCCCCCCTTCCAGCACGCCAGGAAGGGCAGCTACTTATTAGAATTAGAGGTTAGCCCGGTGCGAAACTCGACGACGTCGCCGTCGGCCATCACGTAATCCTTGCCCTCCATCCGGATCTTCCCGGCGGCTCGCGCCGCCGCCATGGAGCCGGCAGCGACCAGGTCGTGGTAGGACACGATTTCGGCCTTGATGAATCCACGCTGGAAATCGCTGTGAATCACGCCGGCAGCCTCGGGCGCGGTGGCGCCGGCCCGGATCGTCCACGCCCTCGCCTCCTTGGGTCCGGCGGTGAGGAAGGTCTGCAGCCCCAGGGTGTGAAACCCGGCACGGGCCAGTGCGTGCAGGCCCGGCTCGGGTTGGCCGATCGAGTCCAGCAACTCTCGAATCGATGCCGGGTCCAGTTCGAGCAGCTCGGATTCGACCTTGGCGTCCAGGAACACCGCATCGGCGGGATCGACCAGCTTGCGCAGCTCGGCCTGCCGCTCCGGGTCGGTGAGCACGCCCTCGTCAGCGTTGAAGACGTACAGGAACGGCTTGGTGGTCAGCAGGCTCAGTTCCGCCAGCGCGGTGGGGTCCAGCTGCGCGCGGGCGGCGAACAAGGTGCGCCCGGTGTCGAGCACCTGCCGAGCGGACAGCGCAGCGGCCAACGCGGCGCGGCGTTGTGCCGGGTGGGTGCGGGCCTCCTTCTCCAGCCGGGGCAGCGCACGGTCCACGGTCTGCAGATCGGCCAGCACCAGCTCGGTCTCGACGGTGGCGATGTCGTCGGCCGGGTCGATCCGGCCTTCGACGTGCAGCACGTCCGGATCGTCGAAAACCCGGACAACCTGGCAGATCGCGTTGGCTTCGCGGATGTTGGCCAGGAACTTGTTGCCCAGCCCCGCGCCTTCTGAAGCACCGGCGACGATTCCGGCGATGTCGACGAACGACACGGTCGCCGGCACCACCTTCGCACTGTCGAACATCTCAGCCAGCACGGTCAACCGGTCATCAGGCAACGGCACCACGCCGACATTGGGCTCGATGGTGGCGAAGGCATAGTTCGCCGCAAGAACGTTGTTCCTGGTCAACGCGTTGAACAAGGTCGACTTGCCCACATTGGGCAACCCGACGATCCCAAGGGTGAGGCTCACGAGACGTCAAGTCTAGGCGCCACCCTTGGGCCGCCCGCCGGCACCGACGCGTTCAGCAGGCGCAGCGGGGTTAGAGCGGGTGGATAACCCCGCTGAGCCCGCTCGATGCGCGGGAGGCGGCGCGCCTCGCCGAAACTGTCGGTGGGGTGTTGCAGGGTGTGACGCGTGGATTACTTAGTGCTCATCGCGGTGGTGGCCGTAGCGCTCGCCGTTGGGGCGGGGATCAGCTGGGTGGTCGGGGGTGCGCTCCGGCGGGCGACGGTGGCCGAGGCCGGGCGGGCAGCGGACGCCGCCCGGGGCGCCGTCGAGGCCGAGCTGGCCGCGGCCCGCCAGGAGGGCGACGTGGCCCGCGCCGCCAGGGACGCGCAAACAGCCCGGGCCGAGCAGTGCAACCAGCGCGCCGAGGAGGCCGGTGCGCGAGCCGCGGCGGCGCAGGCCGAGCTGGCCGGTGTCCGAGCCGCGCTCGACGCCGAGCGGACCGCCGCGGCCGACCGGGAGCGTTTGCTCACCCAGCGCGAAGCAGAGCTCAGGGACAGCTTCCAAGCGCTGTCGGCCGAAGCGCTGTCCCGCAACAACGAGGCGTTCGTCCAGCTCGCGGAAGCCCGGCTGGCCAAGGTCACCGCGGCCCTATCGGCCAAGTCAGACGGCGACGCCACCCAGCGTCAGCAGGCCATCGAGTCGCTGCTGGGCCCGATCACGCAGAGCCTGCACCGGCTCGATGGTCAACTGCGCACGGTGGAGAAGGAGCGGGAAGCCGCCTACGCGGGTTTGCGCGAGCAGGTCGGCGCGATGCATCGCACCTCCGAGCAGCTGCAAAGCGAGACCCGGCAGTTGGTCACCGCGCTGCGCGCCCCGCAGGTCCGCGGCCGGTGGGGTGAGCTGCAGCTGGAGCGGATCGTGGAGCTGGCCGGCATGGTCGAACACTGCGACTTCTCCCGCCAGGTCACCGCCACCGACGGCAGCGGCGACGACGACGCGGTCGTTCGCCCCGACCTGGTGGTGCACCTTGCCGGCGGCAAGCACATCGTGCTGGACGCCAAGGTGCCCTTCGGCGCCTACCTGGAAGCAGTCGAGGCCACCGACGCCGACCGCCGCGCCGACCGGCTGGCCGCGCACGCCCGCCACTTACGCGCGCACGTCGATGCGCTGGCGCACAAGTCCTACTGGCTGCGCTTCGATACCAGCCCGGAGTTCGTGGTCCTGTTCGTCCCCGGCGACCCGTTCCTCGAGGCAGCGCTGCAGGCCGATCCCGCGCTGCTCGAGCATGCCTTCGAACGCAACATCGTGATCTCTACTCCGACCACCTTGATCGCGCTGTTGCGGACGGTGGCTTACACCTGGCGGCAGGAGGCGTTGGCCAGCAACGCGGCGCGGGTGTACGAGCTGGGCCGCGAGCTGCACTCCCGGCTAGCCACCATGGGCGGCCACGTGGCCAAACTCGGCAAGCAGCTCGGTGGTGCGGTGGATGCGTACAACCGCACCGTCAGCTCACTGGAGTCGCGGGTACTGGTCACCGCCCGCCGCTTCGGCGAGTTCGGCGTGGTCAGCGAACAACTCGACACGCCCGAGCAGGTCGAGCGAAGTCCGCGCACCGTGCAAGCGGTGGAACTGGTGGCGTCCGCAACGGACTCACTGGTGGCCCTGGATGCCGGGCAGCGCGCACCGCGGGATGCGGAGACCGATGGTGCGCCAGACTCCGATCAGAACTGGGCGTGGGTTATCGAAGCGTTACACCGGGCGCCGGGCGAGGATCCGCCACGGGCTAGTGTGAACGAGTGACGGGAACCCGAGCCCGAAGCGCCAGCGCGCGCGGGTCTTGGGATGAGTATGCGCTGTTGCCGGACGGTCCGGGGATGCCGTGGTGGGCGGCGTTGCTGTGCACGCTCGCGCTCGCAGCGACAGGTGTTTTCGCCGACCTGGAGCGACTCAACCGGCTGGGCGTCGTGTTCCAGGCGTGCTACTTCCTCGGTTGCCTGTTCGCCGTGCTGGTCGTGCAACGTAAAGGGGTATTCGCACCGATGGTTGCACCCCCACTGATCTTGGCCGTGGCCGTACCGGGGGTGGTCTGGGCCACCGGTACAACGCCCACCGGTGGCGGGTTGGTCGCCACCGCGCTCGCCGTCGGCACCCCTTTGATCAACGGGTTCCCCACCATGGCGATCACCACCGCGTTCACCGTCGCCATCGGTGCGTTCCGGCTGTTCCTCGAGCGACGGCCGAGCGCCCGGCACACGACCGAATGATCGCTACCCCCCTGGCGAGCGCTTGAGTTCTCGAGGTAACGAGAACACCAACGACTCGTCCGCAGTGATGATCTCTTGTACTTCGGCGTACCCACGTTCGGCCAGATAGTCCAAGACGCCCTGCACCAGCAGCTCGGGCACCGAGGCGCCGCTGCTGACTCCGACCGTCCGCACCCGGTCCAGCCATCGTGGATTGATATCCCCGTGCCAGTCCACCAGGTGGGCGCAACGCGCGCCGGCGCCGAGCGCGACCTCGACAAGGCGCACCGAGTTGGACGAATTCTGCGACCCGACGACGAGCACCAGGTCGCACTCGGGGGCCATCGCCTTCACCGCCACCTGCCGGTTTTGGGTCGCGTAGCAGATGTCATCACTGGGCGGGTCGGCCAGCTCGGGAAACCGTTCGCGCAGCCGGGCCACGGTATGCATCGTCTCGTCGACCGACAGGGTTGTCTGAGACAGCCACACCACGCGGGAGGGGTCGCGCACCGAGACAGAATCCACCGCCTCCGGTCCATCGACGAGCTGGACATGGTCGGGCGCCTCCCCCGCGGTGCCCTCGACCTCCTCGTGGCTTCGGTGACCGATGAGCAGGATCTCGTAGCCGTCCCGCGCGAACCGCTTGACCTCCTGGTGCACTTTGGTGACCAGCGGGCAGGTGGCGTCGATCGTGCGCAGTCCCCGGGTCGCGGCCTGCTCGCGCACCAGGGGGGACACGCCATGCGCGGAGAACACCACGACGGCGCCCGCGGGCACCTCGTCAGCGTGGTCGACGAAGACCACGCCGCGGCTTTCCAGGGTCTGTACCACATGCCGGTTGTGCACGATCTGCTTGCGCACGTACACCGGGGCCCCGTGCGCCTCGAGTGCCTTCTCGACCGTCGCCACCGCACGGTCGACCCCGGCACAGTAGCCGCGGGGTCTGGCGAGTAGCACGCGTTTGGTCATGCCCCTACCCTACGGGCGGCCTCCGCAACGCCGCGGCGACAGCCTGTGGTGCGCCTACCCCTAGTCGGCGAACTAATCCCGAGTAGGCATAAGCCGGGCGGCTGGGGCAGGCTTGACGACCATGAGCCATGTACCCTTGCCTGTCCGCGTCGCCGTGGGCCTGGTGGTCACCGCCGTGGAGCAGGCTCGCAAGCTGCCCGAGCAGCTCGTTGATCTTCCTGTCACCGCCGCCAGCCGCGCCGTGCAGGCCGGGATGCGGATGCAGCAGCGGGTCACTGAGCTGGCGATCAAAGGTGACCAGGTGTTTTCGCTGTTGCAGCCGGTGGAGGACACTGCACCGTGGGCCAGGTTCGACGAGGACGATGAACCGCCGAACCCTGGTACCGAGGCCGGCGCAGGCGAGCCAGCCAACGCAGGTGACGGTGTCTCTGCTGGTGCTAGCCCCAGCGCCCGAGCCGGTGCCCGGCCCGATACTGCCGAGGTCGACGAAGCCGACGTCGCGCAGGCCCTGGCGCCGTCGCACGCCAGTACGGACGGTACCCGGCCCGCCGCCGCCAGCGGGCCATCCGAGCTGCTCGCCGGATACGAAGAGATGTCCTTGGCCGAGTTGAGAACCAAGCTGCGCGCGTTGTCCCTGCCCCAGCTGGAGGCGCTGCTGGTGTACGAGCACGCCCACCGGGACCGGCCGGCGTTCGTCACGCTGCTGTCGAACCGGATCTCCACAGTCCGCTCGCAGTGATCAAGAGCTCAGTGGCCGAAACTCCCGTGACCGAAATCTTGCCCGCCACGACACCGGAGGCGCCTTGGCCGGTCCGCACCGTCGCCCGCAAGATCGCGGCGTGGATCGACCGGTTGGGTACGGTCTGGGTCGAGGGGCAGATCACCCAGATCAGCGCCAAACCGGGCACTGGAACCGCTTTTCTGACCCTGCGCGATCCGGTGGCCGACGTGTCGATCACTCTGACCTGCGCGACCGCGCTGGTGCGGGATCGGCAGCCGCCGCTGGTGGATGGCTGCCGGGTGGTGGTGCACGGCAAGCCGTCGTTGCACCTGGGCCGCAGCACGCTGAGCCTGCGTGTCGATGAGATCCGCGCGGTGGGGATCGGCGAGTTGCTGGCCCGCATCGAGCGGCTGCGGCGCATCCTGGACGCCGAAGGCCTGTTCGATCCCCGGCGCAAGCGAGCGCTGCCGTTGCTGCCCGGCTGCGTCGGGCTGATCACCGGCCGGGGCAGCGCAGCCGAACGCGACGTGCTCAGCAACGCCACCGCCCGCTGGCCCGCGGTGAACTTCCGGGTGTGCAACGTGGCGGTACAGGGCCCGCTGGCGGTGAGCCAGATCGTTGAAGCACTAGCCGCACTAGATACAGACCCCGCCGTGGAGGTGATCGTGCTGGCCCGCGGCGGAGGCAGCGTGGAGGACCTGTTGCCGTTCTCCGACGAGGAGCTGTGCCGCGCGGTGTCGCGCTGCACCACCCCGGTGGTCTCGGCGATCGGGCACGAGCCGGACACTCCGCTGGTCGACCACGTCGCGGACAAGCGCTGCTCCACCCCCACCGACGCCGGCAAATGCGTGGTGCCCGACGTTGCGGAGGAAACCGCTGTGGTGCACCAACTGCGTAACCGCTGCCGGCGTGCCCTGCACGGTTGGGTCGATCGGGAGCGCCGGCTGCTCGACGCGCTGCGCACCCGCCCGGTGCTGGCCAACCCGTTGCGCCCGCTGTCCGAGCACGACCGGATGGTGACCGAGCTGCGCACCCGCGCCGACCGGGCCCTGCTCGGCGGGCTACGAACCGCAGAGGGCGGGTTGGCGCACACGGCGGCACGCTTGACGGCGCTGGGACCGGCAGCCACCCTGGCCCGCGGCTACGCGGTGGTCCAGCGCGTGACCACGGACACCGGGCCGGCCCCGGTGCTGCGATCGGTGACCGACGCCCCGCAGGGCACCGAGCTGCGCATACGGCTATGCGATGGGGCCTTGGGTGCGGTGGTGACCGGTGACAAGTGACAGCAGCAACGCCGATCCGGCAACGCTGGGCTACGAGGCCGCGCGCGACGAGCTGGCCGAGGTGGTGCGCCGGCTGGAAGCCGGAGGACTGACCCTCGAGGACTCGCTGGCGCTGTGGGAACGCGGAGAGCAGCTTGCCGAGACCTGCCAGCGGCATCTCACCGGCGCCCGTGAGCGCATCGAGTCGGTGATAGCCGCTCGCGAGCAGCGCGCTGATGCCCCTCCGCTCACAAACTGAAGAATCTGGGAGGATTGCGAGGGTTCCATATCTTGGTTTTGGCGCGCCGGATATTTCGGGAGGACTTATGAGTACTTTGTCGGCTCCACGCCAGAATCAGAAGCAAGAGGAACCCGACCGCAACCTTGCTCTGGAGCTGGTGCGGGTCACTGAGGCCGCCGCGATGGCCGCGGGCCGCTGGGTCGGTCGCGGTGACAAGAATGGCGGTGACCAGGCCGCTGTGGACGCCATGCGCAAGCTGGTCGGCTCCGTCTCGATGCGCGGGATCGTGGTGATCGGTGAGGGGGAAAAGGACGAAGCACCGATGCTGTTCAACGGCGAGGAGGTCGGCAACGGGCAGGGCCCGGAATGCGATGTCGCGGTCGACCCGATCGACGGCACCACGCTGATGAGCAAGGGCATGCCCAACGCGCTTGCAGTTCTGGCGGTCTCGGAGCGGGGCACGATGTTCGATCCCTCTGCGGTCTTCTACATGGAGAAAATCGCCACCGGACCGGAGGCAGCCGACGCCATCGACCTGTCCGCGCCGGTGGCCGAGAACATCGCGCGGGTCGCCAAGGCCAAGCGAATGGACATCTCCGACATCACCGTGTGCATCCTGGACCGGCCCCGGCACAACGACCTGGTCCGTCAGGTCCGTGAGGCCGGCTCGCGGATCACCTTCATCACCGATGGCGACGTCGCAGGGGCGATCGCCGCCGCCCGCCCGGACACCGGCGTGGACTTGCTGATCGGTATCGGCGGCACCCCGGAGGGCATCATCAGCGCCGCCGCGCTGCGCTGCATGGGCGGCGCGATCCAAGGCCGGCTGTGGCCGCGGGATGACGCCGAGCGGCAGGCGGCACTGGACGCCGGGCACGACCTGGACCAGATCCTCACCACCGAGGACCTGGTCCGCGGCGACAACGTGTTCTTCTGCGCCACCGGCATCACCGACGGGGAACTGCTGCGCGGGGTGACCTACCACACCGGAGGGTGCCGCACGCACTCCATCGTCATGCGCTCCAGGTCCGGCACAGTGCGAATGATCGACAGCGTGCACCGGCTGGACAAGCTGCGCCAGTACGCCGCCGTGGACTTCGATCAGCTCCCCCGGGCATGACCCAGCACTACCGCACCGAACGGGACACCATGGGCGAGGTGGAGGTGCCCGTCGAAGCCCTGTACCGGGCGCAGACCCAACGCGCCGTGGACAACTTCCCGATCTCCGGCCGAGGCCTGGAACGCGCCCAGATACGCGCGCTGGGGCTGGTCAAGGGCGCCTGCGCGCGGGTCAACGCCGAACTGGGCGTGCTCGACGAGGAGCTGGCCGGGGCGATCGCCGCTGCTGCCGACCAGGTGGCCGCCGGTGAGCATGACGCCCAGTTCCCCGTCGACGTTTTCCAGACCGGCTCGGGCACCAGCTCCAACATGAACGCCAACGAGGTGATCGCCACCCTGGCCAGCCGGGCCACCGGCCACGATGTGCACCCCAACGACCACGTCAACGCCTCGCAGTCGTCCAACGACGTGTTCCCCACCACCATCCACCTGGCCGCGACCGAGGCGATCGCGCACGACGTGATGCCGGCGCTGGTGCACCTGGCTTCGGCACTGACCCGCCGCTCGCGTGACTGGGCGAACGTGGTCAAGGCGGGTCGCACCCACCTGATGGACGCGGTGCCGATCACGCTCGGCCAGGAGGCCGGTGGGTGGGCCGCCCAGGCTCGCTACGGTGTTGAGCGGCTGGCGAGCTGCCTGCCCCGGCTGGCGGAGCTGCCCATCGGGGGCACCGCGGTGGGCACCCGGTTGAACGCGCCGGCGGGTTTCGGTGCCGCCGTCGTCGAGCAGCTGCGCCGCACCACTGGCCTGGACTTGCTCACCGAGGCTCGCGACCACATCGAGGCGCAGGCCGCGCGGGACGGTCTCGTCGAGTGCTCCGGCGCGCTGCGCACCGTCGCGGTGTCCCTGTTCAAGATCGCCAATGACCTCAGGTGGCTCGGTTCGGGCCCCCGGGCCGGCCTGGCCGAGCTGCGGCTACCCGATCTGCAGCCCGGGTCGTCGATCATGCCCGGCAAGGTGAACCCGGTGATCTGCGAGGCCACCATGATGGTGGCTGCTCAAGTGATCGGTAACGACGCGTGCGTCGCGTTCGCCGGTTCACAAGGCAACCTGGAGATCAATGTGATGATGCCGGTGATGGCGCGCAATGTGCTGGAATCGGCCCGACTGCTCGCGGCGGCAGCCCGGTTGCTCGCTGACCGAGTCGTCGAAGGTGCCCAGGCCGACGCCGAGCGCTGCCGCGAGTACGCCGAGTCGTCCCCGGCGATCGTGACTGCGCTCAACGGCTACGTCGGTTACGAGGAGGCCGCCTCCATCGCCAAACAGGCGCTGCTGGAAAAACGCACCATTCGCGATGTCGTCCGCGCCCGCGGCCACCTCACCAACGGAACCCTCACTCCCGACCAACTCGACGCTGCCCTCGACGTCCTGAAGATGGCCCAGCAGGAACCCGGCTAGAGGATCACCCGTGATTGACGGTCGCTGGTGGTGGATGCTCCTCGCACGGCACATTGCTGCCGTAGCTGGGCAGGAGATCGTCGCGCACCCAGCCCTGGTCTCCGGTGGCGGTATTGCGCAGGTAGGTCCACGTGCCACCGTCGCCAGGGGTGTAGCACAGGTATTGGGCACGCTGATCATGCAGACCCTGGCCGGTCTGAATGCAGGAATTGCTGGGGCCGCTGCGCAAAGTCACCGTGTTGGCGGGGAAATTCATCCACGGACGGTTATCCTTCGCCGGGTAGCTCAGCCCGCAGGAAATCATCGTGGAAGCTCCCACGCCCGGCCCCTCCTTGTCCAGCGGTGTCGACGCTGCGGCGCTTGCTGGCATCGCGATGGCCAGTGTTGCGGTGGCCGCCGCGAGCACCGGAGCGGCCACCCGTGCGGAGGTCCAAGACATCAGAAAGTCCCCTCTCCCTGTTCGTCGTCATGGGCATCCCAGGTCCCCCGCCCGACCCGTCTCCTGGGATACGTTGCGATGTCCACGCTAGGTCGCGGCGCTTTCTGGGCACTTTCCGTCCGCTTGCCGCCCGTCACCCACGATTGCATCACCTGCCTCGCCGCGTGACCGGGAGCAGCCGAGGTGGGCATCTACGCCGTCATTCGGCCCGATTGGGGGAAAGCTCGGTTACGTGCTGGCATCATATGGCTACACTCGGTACTGACCAGCTAGGTGGCGGCTGAGCGGGGGTGGCGGAGTGGACTTCGAGGTTCTCGGCCCGCTGCGGGTGCGACTCGGCGATGAGCCGGTCCAACTTTCCGCCCCGATGCCACGGATGTTACTCGGCGTGTTGCTTTCCCGCACGAACACGCCAGTGCCGGTGGACGTGTTGGTCGACGCCTTGTGGGCGGGGCAACGAGACCCTCGGGCGGCGAAGAAGCTGCAGCTCCACGTGCATCGGTTGCGCCGGGCACTGGGCGATCCGGCCCGGATCCAGTACGACAACGGCGGGTATACGCTGCGCGTCCACCCCGGGGAACTCGACGCGCAGCGTTTCGAGTCCGCGCTCGCCGAAAGTGCCGACGTCGCGCAGCCGGCCCGCGCGGTGCGGCTGCTGCGCAGCGCCCTCCAGCTGTGGCGCGGGGAGGCCTTCAGCGACCTGGTGGACCTGCCGCTGCTGCGCGCCGAGGCGGACCGGTTGGCCGAGCGCCGGCTGGCCGGGCTGGCCCGGCTGTACACCGCCGAGCTGGCCTGCGGTCACGCCAGCACGATCGTTGCTGAACTCGTCGAGTTGGCGGCGCGGCACCCGATGCGCGAACAGCTCCAGGGATTGCTGATGACCGCGCTGTACCAAGCGGGTCGCCAAGCCGAGGCGCTGGAGGTCTACCAGCGCACCCGAGGCGCCCTGGTGGAACAGCTCGGGCTGGAACCGAGTAACGAGCTACAACGGTTGGAACGAGCCATCCTGACCGGCGACCCGCTGCTGGAAGCCCCGATGACACCGTCCATCGCGCCGGCCCAGCTACCCGCTGACATCACCGACTTCACCGGGCGCAAGACCCAGCTCGCTTCGATATCCCACCTGGCCACCGCGACGGATCGATCGGCATCAGTGCTCATCACCATCGCCGGCAAGGCCGGGATCGGTAAGACGACCCTGGCCGTGCACGCCGCGCACCGGTTACGCGCCCAGTACCCCGATGGGCAGCTGTTCGTCGACCTCCGTGGTACGCAGGCCCAGCCACTGGCGGCCACCGACGTGCTGGCCCGGTTCCTGCGCGCGCTCGGGGTGGACCGCACGGCAATCCCCGACGACGCCGAGGAACGCGCCGCGCTGTACCGCAGCCGGCTGGCCGACCGGCGGCTGCTCATCCTGCTCGACGATGCGGCGTGCGAGGCCCAGCTGCGGCCGCTGCTGCCGGGCATTCCCGGCTGCGCGGTGCTGGTCACCAGCCGGGCCCGGCTATCCGGCCTGGGCGGTGCCCAGCGGGTCGATCTGGATGTTTTCGCGCTCGACCAGGCCATCGAGCTGCTCGCCCGAGTTGCGGGCCCAAGACGGGTCGCCGCAGAGCCGGTCGCGGCGCGGGAGATCGTCCGGCTCTGCGGCTTCCTGCCGCTGGCGATCCGGGTTGCCGGCGCGCGGCTGGGTGCCCGACCGCACTGGCCGCTGTCCCGGCTGGAATCTGATCTGACCGACGAGGGCACGCGGCTGGACACCCTGCGGCTCGGCGATCTGGAAGTGCGCGCCAGCCTGGCGCGCAGTTACGAAACTCTGGACGTGATGGCTCGACGTGCCTTCCGCCTGCTCGGGCTGTTCGAGGTGCCCGACTTCGCGCCGTGGGTGACCGCAGCCCTGCTCGACGTCTCGCAGCTGCGGGCCGAGGAGCTGATGGACACCCTGGTCGACCAGCACCTGCTGGAGGTGGCGCGTGATGAGTCGGGGCGGTTGCGATACCGCTTCCACGACCTGCTGCGCGCCTACGCTCGCGAAGTGGCCGCGGCTCAGGAGTGCCACGCCGGCCGCCTTGCCGCGCTGGATCGGGCGTTCGGGGGATGGCTTTCGCTGGCTGAGGAGGCCGGGCGGTCCATGGCCGGGTCCGCCTTTGCCCCGCCTCTGGAAGCCGGCACCTGCTGGCGGCCGGATGAGTCGGTGGTCGCTGCTGTGGTCGCCGACCCCGCCGGTTGGTTCACCGCGGAATGCGCGGGCCTGGTCGGCGCCATCGACCAGGCCTACTCGGTCGGTTCCGATCAGCTCGGGTGGGCGCTGGGCGTGCGGCTGGCCAGAACCTTTCTCGTTCGTGGGCACTACGACGATTGGCGGGGAGTCTGCGAGCTGATGCTCGCCGGTGCCCGGCGCACGGTCGACGCCGGGCGGGGCAGCATGGCGCTGTCCGATGCGCGTGAGCTGCGCCGGCTCCAGCACCGCCTCGATGAGGCGCTCAACGGCTTCGACCAGACGCTCACGGCATGCGGAGCCGGGCGCGGCCGGGCCGTTGCCACCCTGGTCACCGGGCGCATCACCGGCGGTTGTGACGACAGTCGTTTCGACGAAACCCTGCCCCGCCTGGAGCACTCCCTGACCTACCTGCAGGCATTGGTGGATCGCCATACTGATGCCTGCGCGGTCCGCCGGATCCGCACGGTGCATCGCCTACAACGGTGTCACGAGAAGGCGGCCCGCTGCTTCCAGCAGGTGCTCGACGCCCTCGATGTCTTGTCCCACCCCCGCCGGGAGGTGGCTTTGGTGCCGTCTGGGCCGGCGCCGTCGGGATCCGGCAGGGCCGTCAGGTTGGCCGCTCTTCAAGGCACCCCGCACGCAGCTTGGTAGCTCTTCAAGAGCGGCCAACCCCCGCTCAGTGCGCGTAGCCCTCCAGCATCTCGGTGACCAGCGCCGCGATCGGCGAGCGCTCGGACCGGGTCAGCGTGACGTGCGCGAACAGCGGGTGCCCCTTGAGCTTCTCGATTACCGCGGCCACCCCGTCATGCCGGCCAACCCGGAGATTGTCCCGCTGCGCGACGTCGTGGGTGAGCACCACCCGGGACCCGGTACCCAGCCGCGACAGCACCGTGAGTAGCACGTTGCGTTCCAGGGACTGCGCCTCGTCGACGATCACGAAAGCGTCGTGCAGGGACCGGCCGCGGATGTGGGTCAACGGCATCACCTCGAGCATCCCGCGGTCGATGACCTCATCGATGACATTCGGCGAAGCGATCGCGCCGAGGGTGTCGAACACCGCCTGCGCCCAGGGCTGCATCTTCTCGTTCTCGCTGCCCGGCAAGTAGCCCAGCTCCTGGCCGCCCACGGCGTACAGCGGCCGGAAGACGATGACCCGGCGGTGCGCGCCGCGCTCCATCACGGCCTCCAGTCCCGCGCACAGCGCAAGCGCCGACTTGCCGGTTCCGGCCCGGCCACCGAGGGAGACGATGCCGATGTCGGGATCGGCCAGCAACTCCAGCGCGATGCGCTGCTCAGCGGAACGGCCCCGCAGGCCGAAAGCCTCACGGTCCCCGCGCACCAGCCGAACCCGCTTGTCCGTGGTGATCCGGCCCAGCGCGGTCGCCGTCCCGGCGAGTAGCCGCAAACCGGTGTTGCACGGTAACGCAGCGACTTCCGGATGCTCGGCGAGATCGGCGATTCCCGATTTGTAGAGCTCGTCGAGCACCGCAGGGCTGACCTCGACGTCGCTGATCCCGGTCCACCCTGATGGGACCACGTCTTGCGCGCGGTACTCGTCGGCGGCCAAGCCGACCGCCCCCGCCTTGACCCGCAGTGGCATGTCCTTGGTGACCAGCGTGACACTGCGCCCGTCGGCGACCAGGTTCAGCGCACAGGCCAGTATGCGGGAGTCGTTGCTGTCGGTACGGAACCCGGACGGCAACACCGCCGGGTCACAGTGGTTCAGCTCAACGCACAGGGTGCCACCGAACTCACCGATCGGTACCGGCGCGTCCAGCCGACCGTGCGTCCGCCGCAAATCGTCCAGCAGCCGCAGCGCTTCGCGGGCGAACCAGCCGAGTTCCGAGTGATGCCGCTTGCCTTCCAGTTCCCCGATGACCACAAGTGGCAGCACCACTTCGTGCTCGTCGAATCGGAGCAGTGCCCACGGGTCAGATAGCAGGACCGATGTGTCCAGCACGTAGGTGCGGATGCCGGGGGTGGAGGAGTGTGGCGAGCGAGAGGCGATCACGGCAGCTCCCTGGCGTGCGCGGCACCCGCGCCCGCGTGTCGGTGGGCCGGCCGGCCTCCAGTTGGTCGCTTCCGCAGCGCCGGGTTCGGCTCAGCGGGACCGACCACGAGGGCCGGGTGCCGACCCTCCCGTGCCTGCCGTGAGCGGATTACCCGCCCGATCGACATCAGCCACGACCAGGGCCTCCCGTAGCGGAACGCGTCGAGCACGTCCCACTGCCCCCGCACGGTACCGGTCCGTGGCCGTCTTGGGAAAGACTCGCGGGTACCTAACAGTGTTATGAGGCTGTTACGCGTTGAGTCCCTCCGCACGCAGCGCCGACGGAGTCAACGGCTCATCGAGCAACCGCAGGTAGCGCCGGCTCAGTGGTTGTCCCGGCGGACGAGCATCCAGCCAAGCGCGCAGCAACCGGTATCCCTCGACGTAGGTGGTGGTGTAGGCGCGCCACAGCGGGTCGGCCAGAAAGCGCACCATCTGCCTGGCCCGCGGCTCCGGAACCAGTAACCACCGCTGCAGGTACGTCTGCACGTCGGCCTGGTCGGCACCCCGATCGTGCAGCATCAGCGCGGCGTCCTGCCGGACACCGAGTAGGCCGACCGTCGCCACCTCGAGGCGCTCGGCGAGCTCGCCGTCCATCCGCAGGCCCAGATCGTCGAGGATCTCCGCGGCCCAGGGCCCCCACCCGGGACCGACCGCGGCCGGCAATCCGAGGTCGGCCAGCCCCTCGGCCATCAGGCACTGAGGCGTGTTAACCAGGAAGATGGTGTGCTCGGCCTGCTGCTGGCTGCGCACCAGGCCGGCCTCCTTGCGGCAGTGCTCGGTGTGGTGCCCTGGGTAGGATTCGTGCGCGACCAGGTGCGGTAGTTGCCCCATCCGGTGCCCGAGATCCGCATTGATCGCCACCCGGGAGCGGAAGTCCCCGAGGTAGTAGTTGAACCCGCTCCACGGCTTGTCGGTGACGACCTCGTAGTGCACGGTCTCCTCCGGGGGCAACCCGAAGTCGGCTCGTACCCGGTCGCGCAAGGCGCTGGACAGCGCCTGCACGGCGGGCTCCAGCCGCTCCGGCGGGACCTCGTCGCGGGCTCGGTAGGCAGCCAACCGCTCCACCAATGGCTCACCGCCCGGCAGCAGTCGGTCGATCTGGGCATGCGCCTGGTGGTAGACCTCGGGATCGCCCGGCTCGATGGCGACGTCGAAGTACGCCGCCACCTCGGCCACGAACCCGACCTGCTGGCCGGCCAGCACGCGCCCACTGCACTCCAGCGCGGTCAGATGGGCAGCCAGGAACTGGGCTCGGGGCTCGGGCAGCCCGGATGCGGGCAACTCGGCACGTAACTCGACGGCCCGCCGGGCCAGCGCCGCCGGATCGGGCGCTGGCTCGTTGTCCACTTCCCGGCGCAACGCCGGGTCGCCGGTGTAGGCGTCCACGAAACCCTCCACCAGCCGGTCGAATTGCAGCCCCAACCGTAGGTACTCGCGCACCAAGTCCATGGGTGAGGAGTATTTCGCCCCGTGAGTGGCCTTGCTAGTCGGCGGCGCGCCGTGTCGATCATGTCGGTCACGACCCGAACCGCCGGTGCCGGGCGGTGTAGTCGCGCAGCGCACGCAGGAAGTCCACTTTGCGGAAGGCCGGCCAGTAGGCGTCGCAGAACCAGAACTCCGAGTGCGCCGACTGCCAGAGCAGGAAACCCGATAACCGCTGCTCCCCCGAGGTGCGGATGACCAGGTCGGGATCGGGCTGGCCGGAGGTGTAGAGGTGCTCGGCGATCTGCTCGACGTCGAGCACCTCGGCGAGCTCTTCCATGGTGGTCCCGGCCTCGGCGTGTTTGAGCAGCAGCTTGCGCAGCGCGTCGGCGATCTCCTGGCGGCCGCCGTAGCCCACTGCGACATTCACCGCCAGCCCCGGCCGATCCCGGGTCCGAGCCGCCGCGCTGGTCAGCCGCTGCGCCATCTCCGAGGGCAGCAGATCCAGGGCACCGACCACCCGCACCCGCCAAGGCCTTTCCGGCGCGCATAGCTCGTCGACGACATCGGCGATGATGTCCAGCAACGGCTCCAGCTGATCTGGTGGCCGGTTACGCAGGTTGTCCGGCGACAGCAGCCAGAACGTGGCGATCTCGACGCCGGTTTCGCCACACCAGTCCAGCAGTTCGATCAGCTTGGCGGCGCCGACCCGATGGCCGTCGCTGACATCGGCGAACCCGAGCTCCTTGGCCCAACGCCGATTGCCGTCCATGATCACCGCGACGTGGCGGGGAAGGTTTCCGGTTCCAAGCTGGCGGGCGAGCCGGCGCTCGTAGAGCGCATAGACGAGGTCTTGCAGCCTCACAAGCCCGGAAGGCTACGCCCGGCACCGCAGGCCCCACCGAGCACATCCAGCAGCCTCAGCGGGGCTATCCAGGTGTCGATAACCCCGCTGAGCCTGCTGGATGCGCCGGGGGCGGCGCGACGATCGCGATGGCGAAACCGTCGTAGCCCTTGGCGCCGACGGTTTGGATTGCGGTGGCGGTCACCGAGGGCTCGGTGGAGATCGCCTCGATGCAGCGGCGGGTGCCCTGGATGGTGGAGTTGTCGCTGCCGGCGTCCAGGACAGCCCCACCCCGCACCACGTTGTCCACGATGATCACACCGCCGGGGCGGGTGAGGCCTACCGAGGCGGTGAAGTAGTCGGCGTTGTGCTCCTTATCCGCGTCGATGAACACCAGATCGAAGGGCTCGGTCCGGCCAGCGCTGAGCTCCTGCGCCAGCTGCGGCAAGGTATTCAGAGCCGCGCCGACTCGCACGTCCACCAGCTCGGCGAGGCCGGCCTTGGCGATGTTGGCGCGCGCCACCTCGGCGTGGCGCGGCTCGCTTTCCAAGGTGATCAGGCGACCGTCCGGTGGCAGCGCCCGGGCCAGCCAGATGGTGCTGTACCCCGCCAGCGTGCCGATCTCCAGAATGCGGCGCGCGTTCATCAGGGTGGCGAGCAGGTTGAGCAATTTGCCCTGCGCGGGCGACACCGCGATCGCCGGTAGGCCGGCCGCGTCACTGGCCGTGAGTGCCGCGTGCAACGCGTCGTCAATGTCGATGAACGCGCCGGTGAAGTACTCGTCAACCGCTATCCACTGCCGCTGGCTCATAGCGACCCAGACTAGAGCTCGGGACCTCGGGCGCGCAGGTCGTCGACGGTGGCCATGGCCTGCTTGAGGTCACCGAGCCACTGCTGGGCGTGCTCGCCGACCAGCCGCACAGCCCAGGCCAGTGCCTCCGAGCGGGACCGGGCCACTCCGGCGTCGACCAGGGTGTCGAGTACCAGCCGCTCGGGCTGCCGTAGCCGGGTCATCACCGGCACTGACAGGGTCGTGAACAGCTCCTCGGTGCTTCCGAGGCGCGCACCCCAGGCCACCTTGCGCCGGTAACGGTGCTCGGCCTGCCGGGCGATCTCGATCCGCTCGTCGCGGGAATCCTCCCGGAATCGGCTGATCCGGCCGGCCTCAGCGGCCGCCCGCTCGGCGTCGTCAGTGAACTCCTCACCCAGCGCAGGCAGCGTGCCGACCACGATGATCTCCTCGCGGTCCACGCTGATCTCTACCTCGCCGGAGAACCAGCCATCCGGCAACCGTCCTGCAAACCAACCCTTGGCATCGTCGGCCGGCGGCAGGTCAGCCTGCTGCCAGCCGCCACGCCCGTGCCACCGGCCTCCGGAGCGCATCCCCTGCGGCCGTCCTCGTCCCACCATGCTGCACCCTCCCGTCGCAAACAATTACATCATTACTCAATTACACCAACAGCGCCACCCCGACATGGAGACATATCGGGGTTTCAGGGGCCGAGGAACCCCGATATGTCTCCATGTCGGGGTGGTTCCATGTCGGGGCTGGGGTCGGCTTAGCGGGGGTCGCTTCGGTGTTGGCCGCGGTAGGCGCGTTCGGGGCGCACCACCGGGCCCGCGATGGCCGGCAGCGTCACGGCGGTCATGATCCGGGTCGTAACGAGATCGTCGTTCCTAGCGCTGGGCACGGCAGGGCCGCTTCGGGCCCGCGCAGCGAGCACGTAGAGCACCGGAACCAGCACCAGGGTCAGCAGCGTGGAGCTGATCAAGCCGCCGACCACGACAATCGCCAGCGGCTGGGAGATGAAGATCCCACCGCCTGTGAGCCCCAGCGCCATGGGCAATAGCGCGAAGACCGTCGCCACCGCGGTCATCAGGATCGGCCGCAGCCGCTGCGCCGCTCCCTCGACGACCGCATCGAGCAGCTCCCGACCATCACGCCGGTACTGGTTGACCAGGTCGATGAGCACGATCGCGTTGGTCACCACGATGCCGACCAGCATCAGCATGCCGATCAGTACCGGAACACCGAGCGGCGTGCCGGTGAGCAGCAGCAAACCGACCGCGCCGATGCCGGCGAACGGGATCGCGACGAGCAACAGCAGCGGCTGCGCCACGCTGCGGAAGGTCACCACCATCACCAGGTAGACCACCGCGATCGCGACCAGCAGGGCCCACTCCAGCTGGGCGAATGCATCACTTTGCGCAGTGCTGACGCCACCGATCTGCGCGGTCGCTCCCGCCGGAAGGGTCAGTTTGGTGAGCCTGTCGTGCAGCGCCGCGGTGGCCGCGCCGAGGTCATCGGCCGCAGCCTGCGCAGTGATCTCAGCGCTGCGGGCACCGTCGGTGTGACTGATGCTCGGGGCGGTGCTGCGCTGTGTCACGGTGGCAACGTCGGACAGCGCGATGGTCCCGTGGGCGCCAGCCAGCGGCAGCGCGCGCAGCGCGGCGAGGTCACCCGGGGCGGCGCCGGCGCGTACCACCACGGCCTGGGCGACGCCGCCGATGGTGAGGGTGCCGGCGGTACTGCCGCGCAGCGCAGTAGCCACCGACTGGCCGACCTGCATCTCGGTCAGCCCCGACTGCGCGACCTTGCGGCGGTCGACGGCGACTGCGACGGTCGGCTGGGCCGCGGCCAGGTTATTGCGCACATCACTGGTACCCGGGACGGACGCGAGAACACGCTGCACCGCCGCGGCGGCCTGCGCCAGCACCGCCGGGTCGGCAGCACGCACCGAGACCTGCAGCGTGTCCTTACCGGACCCGCCCTGCACGGTCAACCGGCCGACCTGGTCGGCACCACCCAGTGCGGCCAGCCGGCGGCGCAGGTCGTCGCGCGCCGCAGTGGCATCCGTGTTGGCGTGCAAGGTGACGGCAAACCGGGTAGTGCCGCTGCTCTGGCCGGCGCCGAACCCGAAACCGGCATTCTGGGGTGACCCGACGGTGACCTGGTAGCTCGCCACCCCAGGGGTGGCAGCCAGAACGCCCTCCACCTGCTTGGCGGCCGCGTCGGCCTGGGGCAGCGCGGTGCCGGGCGCCAGCTGCTGGCTGACGGTCAGCGTGTTGCCGCCCGCGTCACCGAGGAAGTTCGTGTGCAGCCGTGGCACCAGCGCGAAGGTGCCACCCAAGAGTCCCACGGCGACGAGCAGCGAGACGACCGGACGGCGTACTGCAGCGCGCAGCAGCGGCCGGTAAGTGCGCTGCAGCCAACTTCGCCGCTGCGGGTGCGCGCGGTCTCGAAGCTGCGGCCCGGCTTTTCGTGGCAGCACCGCGGAGCACAGCACCGGCACCGCGGTCAGGGAGACCAGCAGCGAACCGAGTAAGGCGGCGGTCACGGTCACCGCGAAGGGACGGAACAGCTCGCCGACTTCCCCGCGGACGAAACCGATCGGCGCGAACACCGCCACCGTCGTCACCGTCGAGGCAGTCACCGCGCCGGCCACCTCGCCGACGGCTTCCAGGATCGCCACCCGCCGTGGGCGACCGTAGCTGAGGTGGCGCTCGATGTTCTCGATGACGACGATTGAGTCGTCGACGACGCGCCCAACGGCCACCGTGAGGGCGCCGAGGGTGAGCAGATTGAGGGTGTAGCCGCCCAGGTCGAGCACGATCATCGCGGTGAGCACGGACAGCGGAATCGACACCGCCGTCACCAGGGTTGCGCGCACCGACAGCAGGAAGCCCAGGATCACCAGCACGGCGAAGACCAACCCGAGTAGTCCGTCGCGGGTCAGATCGTGGACTGATGCCCGGATGAACGGTGCCTGGTCGAGCACCACCGTGACGGTGGCGCTGCGGGCGGCGCCTCCGAGCATCTCGGTGATGCGGGGCAGCGCGCCACGGATCTCGTCGGACACCGTGACGGTGTTGGCCAGTGCTTTTTTCGTCACTCCGATGCCGATGCTCGGCACGCCGTTGGTGCGGGTGTACCCGCTGGCCGGCGCGGGTGCGGCGGTGATCGTGGCGATGTCCCCCAGCCGCACGGGCGTCGTGGCGGCCGCGCCGGTGGGTGGTGTCAGCAGGGCAGGGGGCTTGACCCGTCCGCCGGGCGAAAACGGAGCACGCGGCGTAGCGCCGGCACGGGGCGACACGGCGGCACGGGCCGAAGCACTGGAGCCGGCCTTCGGGCTGGCCGGGGTGGGCGTCACGTACTGGCGGGGTGACACGCTGGGTGACGGGGTGGGCGTCGGCGTCGAGTGCGGCGGGGCGCCATCGCCCGGCGCGGCAGACGGCAGGGCGGTGACTATCCCCGGTGCCTGGCGCGCAACCGGCATGGCTGAAGGGTGGATCCGGCTCCCGGTCGACGGGATTCCTGCGGTGCTGGCGGTGGGCCCGATCGCGGGAGCCAGGTACAGGTCTTTCAACGCATCGACCGAGGTGATCGGGTTGCCCACCTCGACGGTGAGGGGATTGGTGTCTGGGGTGAGCTGACCAGCGGGCAGCCGCACGCCGTTGGCCTGCAGCTGGGTCATGACACTGTTCAACGACACCCTGTGCGAGGCGGCGGCCGCGGTGTCGACGTCGATGGTGATCTGTGGATCACGGATGCCTGACAGCGTCACATCGGCCACCCCGTCGAGCCCACTGAGCAGCGGGCGGACCTCGGCACGCAGCACGGCGGCGACCCGGTCGGCGTCGAGATTCGAAGACACGGCGAGCTGCGCGACGGGAAGGCTGTCGGTACTTCCGGTGACGACCTTCGGGGTGACGCCGGCCGGCAGGCTCACGCCTTGCACGGCGCGCTGGAACTGGGAGGTCAGCTCGGCCAGGTCGGAGCCGTACTCCAGGTCGACGACGACGATCGAGGAGCCGCCGGCGCTCGTCGAGTGGGTGCCCGTCACGCCCGTGATGCCACCGACCGCGGCCTCGATCGGCACGGTCACCTGCTGTTCCACCACCTCCGGCGAAACACCCGGATAGGCCGTGACCACGGTGGCCACCGGCACGTCCAGGGACGGCAAGAGCTCCTGGCGCAGCGCGCCGGTACTGATCACGCCGAACACGACGAGGAGCACCGTGACCACACCGACGATCGCCCGGTTGGCCAGGCTGAGACGGGCAAGCCGGGTCATAAACGGCCTCCGCACAATTTGGCGCGACCGACTGTAGCTATGGGCCGAACGAACTATCGGCCTGATACTGAAGGTTCACTCAGGGTTTGCGGGAATGTGTGGTCGTGGCGACGGAAAAGGCTCGACAGCGCTCGCCCCGATCGAAGAGATGGAGCGCGTATAAGCACGGTCTTAACAATGAATTAATCGGCCTTCTTTATTGAGTACGCTGACCCGAGACTGCAAGCGATGCGGCTGCGCGTGAAAACCGGGTTACTGGGGGCGCAACTGGCCTTGCAGGTCGTTCGGGGAGGTCACCGGCCGGTCACAGATGAAGCCGTGGCAGACATAGGCGGCCGCGACACCCGAAATCAGATCCCGGCCCGCGAGCATCGGATGCTTCGCACCCGGTTGCCCAGCCAGCACAACCGCTCCGCCAGGTGCCCACCAGCGGGCCCCGGCCTCCAGCGCCACGCGGGCCGCATCCCCGGCCGCGCCGATCACTGCCACCTGGATCGGTCCACGCGCCAGCGCCTCGGCGGTGGTCAGCCAATGGCCGGCAGCCTGCGGTACCTTGGCCGGCACCACGCCGGCTCGCGCCACCGAGGCCTCGGCCGCCGAGCGATACGCCTCCGAGCCGCTCAGTGCCGAGGCGGTGAGCAAGGCACCGGCAATCGCGGACGCGCCCGCCGGGGTGGCGCTGTCGGTCGGGTTGGCGGGACGGCGGAACAGCACTTCGGCATCGCTTGCGGTGTCGAACCAGGCGCCGTTGTGGTCTGGGTCGGCGAAGTGCTGCTGGGCCAGCTCCAACACTGGACGTGCCGCGTCATACCAGCGGTCCGCGCCGGTGACCTGGTGCAGCGCGAGCAGGCCCTCGGCCAGCCAGGCGTGGTCGGCCAGCACGCCGGCCGCCCGACCCACCACACCGTCCCGGGAGCTGCGCCGCAGCCGGCCATCGACCAGGTGGGTGCCCAGCATCAACTCGGCCGCGGCTACCGCGGCGGCGATCCACTCCGGGCAGTCGAACACGCTGCCGGCCTCGGCCAGGGCAGTGATCGCCATCCCGTTCCACTCGGTGACCACCTTATCGTCCCGGCCGGGTTGCGGTCGGGCGGACCGGGCTGCCAGCAGCGCGGCGCGTGCCCGCTCCCAGCGTTCGGCCTCATCGGGTTCGACAGGCAGCTGCAATACCGACGTGCCGTGCTCGAAGGTCCCGACCTTGGTCACCACCAGCAGCTTCGCGGCCCACTGACCGTCATCACTGCCGAGCACGTCAACAAGCTGCTGCGGCGTCCAGACATAGGTCAGGCCCTCATGGCCGTCGGTGTCAGCATCTAAAGACGCGGCGAAGCCACCCTGCTCGGTGCGCAGCCCATCAAGCAGGAAAGCCGAGGTGTGCTCGGCCACCCGGCGGGCAGTAGGCGATCCGGTCAGGCGGGCCAGGTGGGTGTAGACGCGCAGCAGCAAGGCATTGTCGTAGAGCATCTTCTCGAAATGCGGCACCACCCAGGCCGCGTCAACGCAGTAGCGCGCGAACCCACCGGCTAGCTGGTCGTACATGCCCCCGCGGGCCATCGCCTCACACGTGCGCTGCGCCATGGACAGGGCCGGCTTCGAGCCGGTGCGCTCGTGGTGCCGGAGCAGAAACTCCAGCAGCATCGACGGGGGGAACTTCGGGGCTGCACCGAACCCGCCGTGGCGGTCGTCGAACTGCTCGACCAGCTTGTCGACTGCGCCGGCCAGCACCTCCTCGTCCACTGCAGACTCAGTCAGCGGCGTAGCCTGCTCGGCGAGCTGCCCGGCGATGCGCTTGGCGGCTTCGCGGACCTGGTCCCCACGGCTGGTCCAGGCCTGCCGTACGGCGATCAGCAGCTCAGGAAAGCCGGGCATGCCGTGCCGCGGAGCCGGTGGGAAGTACGTGCCGCAGTGGAACGGCTCCCCGGTGGGCGTCAGGAAGCAGGTCATCGGCCAGCCCCCGTGGCCGGTCATGGCCTGGGTCGCCTCCATGTAGATGGCGTCGACGTCGGGGCGTTCCTCCCGGTCCACCTTGATATTGACGAAGTTGGCGTTCATCACCGCGGCGATCTGCTCGTTCTCGAAGGACTCATGCGCCATCACATGGCACCAGTGACAGGCCGCGTAACCGATGGACAGCAGTACGGGCACATCACGGCGGGCCGCTTCGGCGAACGCCTCATCGCACCATGGCCACCAGTCGACCGGATTGGCGGCGTGCTGCAGCAGGTATGGGCTCGTGGAGCTCGCCAGACGGTTCCCCATGTGGTTATCCTCCCTGGCTCGGCGCCACGGCGGAACCGCTAGTCCTCATCAGTGTCAGAGCCGGAATCGTTGTCGAAGGACTTCGGCACCCGGCGCAGGTGCTTGTTCATCGAGCGCGCCAGCAGCGCCACAGCGATAAAGAACAACAGCAATACCACCAAAGCTTCTGGCGCGGCCTTGCCGTAGTCCTCGCCCTGCCCACCGGGATCCGGTTTGGGAGGCGGCGGGGCGAGTGTCTCGGTTACCGGCGAAAAACCGGTGACCGCCGGAAAATCCGCTGGCAGCAGAAGGTTCACGCAAACACCCGCTCCCGGACACCGGAGAACAAGTCGTCTTCAGGCAGCGTCGTGTCGACCAGCGAACGGGCCAGCTCGTACTCCTCCGTCGGCCACAGCTGCGCCTGCAGCGCGTTCGGCAGCGCGAACCACCGGCTCGCCGGATCGATCTGCGTCGCGTGCGCCCGCAGCGCCTCGTCGCGCACCAGGAAGTACTCGGCACACTCGACCTGGGTGGTCACCCGCTCCAGGATGTCCGGCCGCGACGCATCCCACTTCGCCAACCACTCACCGAACGGTGACTCCTCACCGGCGGCCAGCAAAGCCTCGTGGAACAGTTGCATCCGCTTGCGGGTGAAGCCGTGCGAGTAATAGAGCTTCAGCGGCTGCCACGGCGTTCCTGCGTCCGGGAAGCGTTCGGGGTCACCCGCCGCCTCGAACGCCGCCACCGACACTTCGTGGCAGCGGATGTGGTCGGGATGCGGGTAGCCGCCTTTCTCGTCGTAGGTCACCACCACATGCGGCTTGAACTCGCGCATTACCCGGACGAGATCCCTGGTGGGGCCCTCCAGCGGTACTACCGCAAAGCATCCTTCCGGCAGCGGCGGCGGCGGGTCGCCTTCGGGCAGCCCGGAGTCGATGTAGCCCAGCCACCTGTGTCGCACGCCGAGGATCTGCGCGGCGCGAGCCATCTCCTGCTGCCGGGTCGCGGTCATCTGCGCGGGGTGCTCTGCCAGGTCGGCCGGCTCGAACGACGGGTTCAGGATGCTGCCCCGTTCCCCGCCGGTACAGGTCACGACCATCACATCGTGACCCTCGGCGACGTATCGAGCCATCGTTGCCGCACCCTTGCTCGACTCGTCATCGGGATGTGCGTGCACCGCCATCATTCGCAGCTGCTCAGCCATGGATGCCTGCTCATCCCTTCTCCACGCCGGCTGCCCCGGCGATGGAATGCTCCGTTAGGTGGACCATTGTTCCCGGCCGGACCGACAGTGACCTCAAGTGGTCCGCCGACTGCGAGTGGCCCGTCGACCTCGAGTGACCCGTCGAGTGGTTGCCGTCCGGTAGGTGGCCGTCGAGGAGGTACAACACCGTGACCGGTGGCCAGCTTCCCGAAGGCCGCTACGGGCGGCACGCCGGCCGCGGCCGCCCCGGTTGGGCCCTCCCAGCCGGGCTGGTGTTGGCGGTGCTGCTCGGGCTGGCGATCGCGGTGATCGGCTATCGCAACCTGGGAACCACACCGATACAGGGCCAAGCGGTGAGTTTCACCCTGCTGCCGGGCAATGCCGTGCAAGTGCGGCTGAGCGTGGTTCGGGACGACCCGTCGCATCCGGCGGTGTGCATCGTCCGGGCGCGCTCACGTGACGGCGAGGAGACCGGGCGTAGGGAGGTTTACGTGCCACCGGCGGCTGGGCCGATCGTGCTGTCCACCGTGGTGCAGACTTCCCGGCCACCGGTGACCGCCGATGTCTACGGATGTTCGCTCCAGGTCCCCGCCTACCTAGTTCCGGGGCCCCATCACTGACTTCTATAACCCAGCTGAGCAGGCACGATCCGTACCGCGTCACCCATAAGGCTGAGGCCGAACCGGACACATCGTGTTACCGTGGAGGACGCGCACGGCCCCGGGGCAGGGCCGTGTTTTTTCCGTTCCGGCCGCTGGCTGATGCCAGCGGTTCGGATCGGTCCGCCCCGCGGTAGCGGACGTCGGATCTTTGGAGGAGTGATGACCGTGAGCGACACCCAGGTGACCTGGTTGACCCAGGAAGCCTACGACCGGCTTAAGCGTGAACTCGACGAGCTGGTTGCGAACCGCCCAGTCATTGCCGCGAAGATCAACGACGCCCGCGAGGAAGGCGACCTCAAGGAAAACGGCGGTTACCACGCCGCCCGCGAGGAGCAGGCCCAACTCGAGGCGCGCATCCGCCAGCTGCAGGAACTGTTACGAGTCGCCAAGGTCGGCAATGTCCCCTCGCAGTCCGGGATCGCTGCGCCAGGGATGGTCGTCACGGTGCGGTTTCAGGGTGACGACGAAACCGAAACCTTCTTACTCGGCTCGCTGGAAGAAGTCGCGCACGGTGATCTCGAGGTCTACTCGCCGAACTCGCCGTTGGGTAAGGCAATCATCGGTGCGCATGAGGGCGAGGACCGCCATTACGAGTTGCCGAATGGTGGTTTGATGACCGTCGCCGTCGTCAAGGCCGAACCTTTCAGAGGCTGAACTTCATCGCCTCACCGCGCGACCTGATAACCCGCCGTATCCAGATCGGCGATCAGCGCTGCGCAATGTTGCGGGCCACGCATCTCCAAGCTCAACGCGACCACCGCATCGCCGACTGCGAGCCGGCCGGCGATGCGGGAATGCGCCACGTCGACCACGTTGGCACCCGACGCGCCGACCCGCGCCAACAGCCTGGCCAGCTCACCGGGCCGATCAGGCACAGTCACGCGCAGCGCCAGGAACCGACCGTCGACGCTCAATCCGTACCGGATGATATGCATCAGCAGGAGCGGGTCGACATTGCCGCCGGACAGCACGGCGCAGACCGGCCCCGGCAGGCGCAGTGCCGGCTCGAGTAGCGCCGCCACTGCGGCTGCGCCGGCCGGCTCGACGAGCATCTTGGTCCGCTCCAGGCACAACAGCAGCGCCTGGGACAGCGCCTCCTCCCCCACCGAGAGTACCTCGTCGACCAGCGCGGACACATGCGCAAAGGTCACCGGCCCGACCTCGGAGACGGCGATCCCGTCGGCCATCGTGTGCCGCCGGCGTAAGTGGACCGGCGACCCGGCGGCCAGCGACGCCGGCCAGACGGCTGCTGCCTCGGCCTGCACACCGATCACTCGAACCTCGGGTTTGACGCCCTTGATCGCGGCGGCGATCCCACCGACCAGGCCACCGCCCCCGGTGGGCACCAGGACGGTCGCGACGTCGGGCAGCTGCTCAAGCACCTCCAGACCCACCGTGCCCTGGCCGGCCAGCACGTCGGGATGGTCGAAGGGGTGAATGAACACCGCGCCGGTGTCCTGGGCGAAGGCGCGCGCAGCGGCCAGCGACTCCTCCACCACGTCACCGACGAGGTGAACCTGCGCACCGTAACCACGGGTGGCGGCGACCTTGGGTAGCGCCGCGCTCACCGGCATGTACACCGTGGCCGCCGTGCCCAGCATCGCGGCGGCCAGCGCTACCCCCTGACCGTGGTTACCTGCGCTGGCTGCCACCACTCCACGGGTCCGCTCAGCCGCGGACAAGCCATGGATCCGGACGTAGGCACCGCGGATCTTGAACGAGCCAGTCCGCTGCAGGTTTTCGCATTTCAGATGGACGGCGACGGCGCAGCGCTGCTCGAGCACCTGGCAGGGCCGCAGCGGGGTCCGCCGGACCACCCCGTGCAGGATCTCCCGGGCGACTCTGATCCTGTCGATGCCGACCAGCTCCATAAATGGCGATCCTGCCAGCTGGTCAGTGCGCTGTGACAATTGTTCACGCTGTGACAGCTGCACACACCGGGTAGCACAGGGGTAAGGTCGTGGCGAGCATCGAGGAGGTGGGATGGAGCACCGCTGGCTGCCGGTTCTGGTTACTGCCGGGGTGGCTGCATTACTCGCGGTCGCCGCCGTGTTCACCGCTGACCGGGCGGGCTGCGACGATCCGGGCAGCTACGTGCGGACATCCGGTGGTGTCACGCTCGTCGGGGGGTGCCTCAACAGCGCCGACCTACCCGTGGCACCGCCACAGCCCACCCACCACCCGTCACTGCCCACCAATCCCCCCTCAGGCGACTAGCCGACTCCCTTCCCCGACATGGAGACATATCGGGGTTTCCGGACCCTGTGGACCCCGATATGTCTCCATGTCGGGGAACGGTGGTGCGTGCTACCCCAGGGCGGTGAGCAGGTCGTCGATGAGGTCTTCGGCGTCCTCGATGCCCACCGAGAGGCGCAGCAGATCGGGGGGGACCTCCAGCTGGGTACCCGCCGTGGAGGCGTGCGTCATCCGTCCCGGATGCTCGATGAGCGACTCCACCCCACCCAGCGACTCGGCGAGGGTGAACAGCCGGGTTCGCGCGCACACCGCCAAGGCCGCCGCTGCACCCCCGCGCACGGTGAACGAGACCATCCCACCGAACCGGCGCATCTGCTTGGCGGCCACCTCGTGGCCGGGATGGGTCTCCAAGCCGGGATAGCGCACCCCACCGACCGCGGGGTGGGCCTGCAGCGCCCCGACAACCCGCTCGGCGTTGTCGCTGTGTCGCTCCATACGCAACGCCAGGGTCTTGATCCCGCGCAGGATCAGCCAGGCATCAAAGGGTCCTGGCACCGCACCGGCACCGTTTTGCAGGAACGCGACCTGCTCGTCCACCGTGGCGTCATCGGTGATCAGTGCACCGCCGACCACGTCGGAATGGCCCCCGAGGTACTTGGTGGTCGAATGCAGCACCACGTCGGCGCCCAGCCCCAGCGGCGCCTGCAGGTAGGGGGTGGCGAAGGTGTTGTCGACCACCAGGCGGGCGCCGGCTTCGTGCGCCAGCCCGGCTAGCGCCGCGATGTCCGCGATGGACAGCAGCGGGTTGGTCGGCGTCTCGCACCACAGCACCCGAGTGGTCGGGCGTATCGCCGCCCGTACGGCGTCGAGATCGGACTGCGACACGGCGGTGTGCTCGATCCCCCAGTGCCGCAACACCTTGTCGATCAGGCGGAACGTGCCGCCGTAGGCGTCGTCGGGGATAACGATGTGATCACCGGGCCGGCAGATCGCCCGCAACAGCACGTCGGTGGCGGCCATCCCGGACGCGAAGGCACGCCCGTAACGGCCGCCCTCCAGCGCGGCCAGGCAAGTCTCCAGCGCGGTGCGGGTGGGGTTGCCGGTACGGGCGTACTCGTACCCTCCACGCAGCCCACCGACCCCATCCTGGGCGAAGGTCGAGGTGGCATGGATCGGCACGATGACCGACCCGGTGTGGGGATCCGGATCCTGGCCGGCGTGGATCGCGCGGGTGGCGAAGCCTGTCACTCCCCCAGCCTACGGTGGTTCATCCCGCTGAGATCATTGGTCGACCGCCACCGCGGAGATTGGTCGGCCCGCCGACGTGGACCACGACGGATCCGACGATCTTGTCGGCGAAGGTCTGCCGCTTACCGCTCCATAACGGCCGCAGAAAGCCGGTGCCGAAGTCCAGTACGTGACAGATCTGGCGGGTCAGCGCCCAACCGAAGCCCACTGGTTGACCCGTCTCGATCGAGACCAGCTTGGTGCCCGCCATCCGGCGGCCCAGGCTGCGCCCCGTCGTGCCTTGCAAATATCCGGAGTTCCAGATACCGAAACCCAGCAGCGCCAGGTACGCCACGGCATCGATCACCAGGTGCGACCCCATCCCGCCGGCAACGGCAGCGATAGGCAGCAGGTTCAGCACGATCACCGGCGCAACACAGTCGATCAAAAAGCTGACCGCTCTAGAACCGAAGCCCGCCAACGGTTCGGGGGTTCGAGCAGCGCCCGTTATCCCGGGCCAGGCGGGCGGCGGGATGGCTAGCGCGCCAGGATTGTCCGGCCGCTTCGAAGCACCCTGCCGCGCCGGCCGATCAAGTTGAGAAAATCGCCGAGGACGAGAGAATCGCCCGAATTGCGGTGGCGGCACGAGCAGCCCGTACTGCGGTGGTGGCAGCTGCGGCGGCTGCTGGGTCACCGGGGGCCAGCCGGGTGGCAGCGGCGGCGGGGGCGCCGGGGCCTTGGCTGATGAGCTGCCGGGGGACCGCGGGGTGGCAGGCCGACCGGCGAAAGATGGCGACTCTGGCGAGGGATTCTGACGCCGCGGCCGGGAAGTCGTCATCGGTTTCGAACCCCTCACTAGGCGCCCTGGCGCAGTTGTGCGCGGTCACGCTAGCGGATCCGTTCACCTGCGTTCAGCGCCCGGCCAGGAACCCCAGCACGTCTTGGCGGGTGACCACCCCTGCCGGTTTGCCATCGATCAGGACCATTGCGCCGTCGGCGTCGGCCAAGGCTCGCATGAGCGATCCGATCGACTCCCCGCCACCGATCGTCGGCAGCGGCGTGGCCATATGTGCCTCGATCCGGTCGGCCAGTTGGGCGTCGCCGGCGAACAGGGCTTGCAGCAGAGCGCGCTCGTTGACCGCGCCGATCACCTCGGCCGCCATCACCGGAGGCTCGGCTGCGACCACCGGCAGCTGCGAGACCCCGAACTCGCGCAAGATCATGACAACCTCGGCCACCGTCTCGTTCGGATGGGTGTGCACCAGTTTGGGAATCGCGCCGTCCTTGCCGATCAGCACGTCGGCGACGGTGGCACCAGATGAGTCCGGGGGCAGGAAACCGTGCGAGGCCATCCAAGAGTCGTTGAAGACCTTGGCCAGATAGCCGCGTCCGCCGTCAGGCAGCAGCACCACGATCACCGAGTCGGGGTCGGATCGGGCCGCCAGCCGCAGCGCGCCGACCACCGCCATCCCGCAGGATCCCCCCAGCAACAATCCCTCCTCCCGGGCCAGCCGCCGGGTCATGGTGAAGGAGTCGGTGTCCGAGATCGGGATGACCTCATCGCAGACGTTGCGGTCATACGTGCCGGGCCAGAAATCTTCTCCGACGCCTTCCACGAGGTAGGGCCGGCCGCTGCCGCCGGAATACACCGAACCCTCCGGATCGACGCCGACGACCCGCACCCGGCCGTCGCTGACCTCCTTGAGGTAGCGTCCAGCCCCAGAAATGGTCCCCCCGGTGCCGATTCCGGCGACGAAATGGGTGATCCGGCCTTGGGTCTGCGCCCACATTTCTGGGCCGGTGCCGTGGTAGTGACTGGCTGGGTTCTCCGGATTGGAGTACTGATCGGGTTTCCACCCGCCGTCGATCTCCCCGACGAGCCGGTCGGACACCGAGTAATACGAATCGGGATGATCGGCTGCAACCGCGGTGGGGCACACCACGACGTCGGCGCCGTAGGCCTTGAGTACGTCGATCTTGTCCTCGCCGACCTTGTCCGGGCAGACGAACAGGCACCGGTAACCCTTGCGTTGAGCGACCATCGCCAGTCCGATGCCGGTATTTCCCGACGTGGGCTCGACGATCGTGCCACCCGGCCGCAGCTGACCGGATCGCTCCGCCGCTTCCACCATCCGCAGCGCGATCCGGTCCTTCACGCTGCCCCCCGGGTTGAGGTACTCCACCTTCGCCAGGACCAGGGGGGAGACGCCCCGGGCGACGGCATTGAGCCGCACCAGCGGGGTGTTGCCGACCAGATCGATGATGTGCTCGGCGTAGTGCACTGAGATCTCCTGGCGGGATAGGGCTGCTCGCGCTGGCCCGCAGCACGCTGCCGAGCGTCAAGGCGTATATCAGAAGTATGGAGGTCGCTCAGCGCATCGCGGCGTCGAGGATGTCTTCAGTGCAGTATCTTTTACGCACGACCGCCGTCGTGGTCGGTGCCACCGGCGCGGCGTATGGCGTGCTCAGCCAGCAGGGGCGGCGGGCGCGCCGCAACATCGTGATCCCGGGGTGGCGTCCGTTCCTGGCAGACGGGGTGTACCTCCCGGACAGCACCGGCCCGCACCCGATACCTGGCCCCAACGTGTCCGGAGTGATCCGGATGGCAATGCTGGGTGATTCGCTGGCGGCCGGCCTCGGTGTGGATGGGCCCGAGCAGCTGCCCGGGGCGGTACTGGCTCGTGGGCTCGCTCAACACTCCGGTCGACCGGTCCAGCTGGACACCTTCGCGATGTGCGGCTGCACCAGCCGCCGGCTCGGCGCGCAGCTGGACACCGTCCTGCTCGATCCGCCGCATGCGGCCATCATCATGATCGGCGCCAATGACGTGACCCGGCGGATCCCGCCCTGGGAGTCGGCGAAACTGCTCGGTGATGCGGTGTCGCGGTTACGCGCCGCAGGCACCACCGTGATCGTCGGCACCTGCCCGGATCTCGGCACGATCCGATCGATTCCGCAGCCGCTGCGCACCCTCGCGCATACGTCCAGCCTGACGCTGGCCCGCTGGCAGCGCGAGGCGGTCGACCGGGCCGGCGGTGTGACCGTGCCGCTGGCGCAGCTGCTCGCCCACGACTTCCTCACCCAGCCCGACACCCTGTTCGGCCGGGATCACTATCACCCGTCCTCAGCCGGCTACGTCGCCGCGTGCACGGTCCTGCTGCCCGCACTGTGTTCCGCCCTGCACGATGGCAGCTCTTCAAGTACCGCCAACCCGGCGTTTGAAGGTCCATAACCGCTACCAACGTTGGCGCCCAGCGGGGCCACCCCGCGCGACATCCTGCGCGTGCGGCCAGGCAGTTACAAGGTGGTTGGTAGCCGTTAACAGCGACGCAGACCCGGGTTAGCGGTACTTGAAGGGCTACCCACGAACGGGCCCGGTCGCCCAGGAAGGGAGACCGGGCCCGCGCCAGGGTGAGGAGCCGCTAGTCGTTTTGGAAGTAGGACAGCAGCCGCAGGATCTCCAGGTACAGCCAGACCAGGGTGACCGTGAGGCCAAAGGCGATGTACCACGCGGTCTTCTCCGGCGCGCCGGCCCGGATCGCCTCGTCGGCGGCGTCGAAGTCGATGAGGAAGCTGAACGCCGCGATCCCGATGCAGACCAGGCTGAAGACGATCGCCAGGGTGCCACCGCTGCGCAGACCGAGTCCGACACCGTGGGTGAAGAACCCCGCGATGAGATTTACGATCATGAGGCCGACGACGCCGACCAGGGCGCCGGTCAGCCACTTGGTGAATCGGGGCGTGACCTTCACCGCGCCGGTCTTGTACACCACCAGCATCCCGGCGAACACAAGCACCGTGCCGGTGATGGCCTCCAGCACGATGGAGTTGCTGCCTGTGCGTTGTGCCACATAGCTGCCGATGGCGCCGCTGATCCCGCCGAGAAAGACTCCCTCGACGGCGGCATAGGCGAGGATCAAGGGCGGGCTGATCACCTTCTTGAAGATGACCACCATCGCGAGCACGAAACCGACCAGAGCAGCGGGCAGCGTCAGTCCCCACAGTCCGCTGAGGTAGGTAGCCGCGCCGGTGGCGATCAGTACTGCCAGCGTGATGCTGGTCTTGGTGACCACATCGTCGACCGTCATCGGCCGGGTGGTCGATAGGGCGCCGCCGTAACCTGCCGGCGCCGAGTTGAAGCCCGCATAACCGCCGCCCCCGACGGGGAGATTGCGGAATGCCGGGTTACTGGTGGAGCGCACCGTTTGCCTCCTGGTGGACAGTGCAAGCCGTCACCGGGTTCAACGCGCGAGCGGCAGGTCTGGTTCCCGGTCAGGTGACCCGGACTTTAGCGCCGTCAGAGGACCTGCCGGCAAGCGAGCACGATCGTTGCGCGTTAATGTGCGCGAGAGAAGGCACCCGGGCCCAGAACGAGCGGAGGTGGCGATGGACTGGTGGGGCTGGGTGATCCTCGCGCTGGTCGTGCTACTCATCTTGATCACGTTCGCCGTTCTGGTGCAGCGCAGGAGACGGCGCGGCGGCGTCATCGGGCTGGGCGACTCCGGCCGGGGTGACCGGCGGTGACCACGCCGGCTCCCACGCTGCTGCTGCGGGCAAGCGAACTGATCGGCCGCCCGGTGGTCACCCTCAGTGGCGAGTTCGTCGCCGAGATCAAGGATGTCGTGTTCGAGCGCACCGGCGGTCGTATCGCGGGGTTCACGCTGCGAAACCCCGGGCTGTTCAGCCGCTCCCGCAAGGATTCGCTGCCCTGGGCAGGGGTGCACGGGGTAGGCCGGGACGCGGTGATGGTGCCCGATGAGACGGTGTTGACCCCCGCGAAGGAACTCGCGCCGCGCAAGAAAGCCCGTAAAGCAGACGTGCTGCAAGATCGCGTGCTCACTGATCACGGGCGGGATCTCGGCCGCGTGGTCGACGTTGTGCTGCACGGTGGCACCACTTTGGACGTGGTGGGTTACGAGGTGGAGGCCAGCGAGACGCTCGGCACCGCAGGGCAGCGGGTACTGATCCCGTTGCCCGACACGGTGGCGGTGTCCGGCGAGCACCTGATCGTACCCGCGACGGCCACTGAGTTCGTCTCCGACGACCTGGCTGGGTTCGGCGCGGCGGTGGATGCGTTCCGCAGCCGGTTGCGGGAGGGGGCCAGCTGATGCTGTTCAGCCAGGCACGTAAGCGGGCCGTGGTGAACACCGCCACCGCAACCCGGGTGGCCAGGGTGGACGGTTTCGTGGTGCTGCCCGGACCGGCCAGGGTGGCGCTGCTGCGGTTGGGCAAGGTCAGCGGTGCCGGCACCCTGCTGTCCTGGGATGACGTGCAAGGCTTCGGCCCCGACGCGGTGACGGTCGCTAGCGATGCCGTGATCCGGCCGGCTCGCGACGGCCTGGAACAGCGCGCCGAGGACAACGACCTGGAGATTCTGGGCAAGCGGGTGTTGTCCGAGCAAGGCACAGAGCTCGGCACGGTCACCGACGTGGATTTCGATCCGGAGACGGGTGCGGTGACCTCGCTGATCACCAAGACGGATACCATCGCCGGGCAACGGCTGATCGGCCTGGGGGGCTACGCAGCCGTCGTTTCGAGCTAGCCGGCTGCTGCCCACCCAAACCACTCCGGTGTGCGGCGGCGGCGCTATTGAGGCGGATCGAGTCGCAGATTCGCGTAGATCGTTTTGCCGTCCGGATGTTGATCTACGTGCCAGGTGTGCGCCAGCGCGGCCACCAGATGCAAGCCGCGGCCACGGCTCGCGCCGATGTCTATCGGTCGTGGCCGTGGGAGGGACGCCGGCCAGTAGTCTCGCACCGAGACGCGGAACAACGCTCCGGTGTACGTGACGGTGAGCCGGCTGGAGCTGTGGGCGTGCTCGACGGCGTTGCTCACCAGCTCGGTCGCCACCAGCTCGGCCGTTTCGCAAATGTCTTGCGGTAGCAACCACTCCGCGCACGCCTCGCGCACCAACTGCCTGCCGGCTGCCCCAGCGCTGAAGTGTCTGGGCAACTCACGGTGCCGTCGAACCAGTGGCGGCCGGTGCTCCACCAGCGCGCGAGCTGAGGCGAGGTCTGCGGCGAGCGGCACCGTTTCGGGGATTCTCGCGGAGGCCAGTGCTGAGTGTAAGACGACGTCAGCGCCGAAAAGAACCAGCCGCGCCGACGGCCAACCGCCGGCAGCGGCCAACGCCGCCGGGAAGACGCTGAGGTAAGAGTTCTTCGTGCTGCGCAGGCTTGACACATCGACCAGGACGCGGCCGGCGCTGAGCAGAGACTTGACGATCGGCTCGCGGACTTGGGCATTACTTCGCAGCGAGAGTCGACCACGCAGCCGCAGCACCGCGCAGTCGAGTTCGTCACGAATGTCGACGACGAGCTCGTGCAGCATTGGTATCACCGGACTTGACTGTGCGCACATGACTTGGCCAGTAGAGCACGATCCGGCTCAAATTTCCTGCTGACCAATAAGCCTAGCCGGTCAACTATCCGGCAACTAGGTTGACGCGGTCGGGTGTCGGCTGGTGCCCTGAGCGCAGGAGGACGATGCTGGCCGCAACGGCCAGTTGGCCGCAGCCATCGAGCGGGCGGGGAACCATGCCTCAACCACCGGATTTCGAGCCCGAGAGCAATCCTGAGCCAGGGTTGGAGCGCGAGTCCTCGGGTATGCCTAAGCCCATGGGCGCAGGCGTCATCGCGATCGGAGCCTCCGCCGGTGGTGTGGAAGCGCTCCAGGCGGTGGTCGCCGGGCTGCCGGCAGAACTTCCAGCCGTCGTGCTGGTCGTGTTACACATTCCCCGGCAGGCGCCCAGTGCACTGGCGGGCATCTTGAATCGCGCCGGGCCGCTGTCTGCAGTGGCAGCTAGGCATGGCATGCCGGCTCGGCCAGGCAAGGTGTATGTCGCACCCGCCGACCACCATTTGCTGATTCGCGACGGGCACCTGGAGCTGTCGGTCGGCCCCACGGAAAACGGGCACCGGCCCGCGATCGATCCGCTTTTTCGCTCCGCCGCTGTGGCGTTCGGGGCCGGCGCGATCGGAGTCGTGCTCTCAGGCGCCCGGGATGATGGCGCCGCCGGCCTGACCGAGATCGTGGAGCGAGGTGGGCAAGCCGTGGTGCAGGATCCTGACGACGCGTTGCATCGATCGATGCCCGCCAGTGCGTTGGAGCACGTCGCGACGGCTCACGTGCTCCCGGCCGCAAAGATCGGCGCCTTGCTCGGCGAGTTGGTGGGTGAAGGCGCTGTGCCGATCGAACAACCACGCCCCAACCCTGACCTTGCCGCGGAGAACGAGCTCGCCACGCTGACCTCGCTGACCACCGCCGAGATGCAGTCGGCGCGACCTTCCGGATTTTCCTGTCCCAGCTGTCAAGGTGTGCTGTTCGAGCTCAACGGGGAGCCGGCGCCGCGATACCGCTGCCGGGTCGGCCACGCGTGGTCACCGGGAACCTTGGTGGCCGAGCAGACCGTCACGGTGGAAGAGGCGCTGTGGGTGGCGTTGCGGGCGCTGGAGGAGAATGCGGCCATGAACCATCGGCTAGCCGAGGCCGCTGAACAACGCGAGCGGTACCGCGCCGCCGTCCTCTACCGGGCAGAGTATGAAAAAGGGAAGGCCGGGGCGATGCGCTTGCGTGAGCTCATCGGCCGGGTCACCGCAGGAGCCGAAGATAAGCCATGATGGGTGTCAGCATTTGCGAGCAGCATGCCTGAGAAGTGGTCGAACATCCCGTTTGCCGTTGGAGGCGAGAGTTGTCGCAGCCCGATGCGTCATTCGAGGCGCTTTTGCTACATTTGAAGGACAACCGTGGTTTCGACTTCACCGGCTATAAGCGCTCCAGCCTCACTCGCCGGGTCGACCGCAGGATGGCCCAGGTCGGAGTAGAAAACTACGCTAACTACCTCGACTACCTCGAGGTGCACACCGAAGAATTCACCGCGCTGTTCAACACGATTTTGATCAATGTAACGAATTTCTTCCGGGACCCAGAGGCATGGGATTACATCCGCGCCGAAATTCTCCCTAATATCTTAGCAGATAAGGCGCCGGACGAGATAATACGAGTATGGAGCGCGGGCTGCGCATCCGGTGAAGAGGCTTATACGTTGGCCATGATACTGGCCGAGGCGCTGGGAGCGGAGGACTTCCGCGCGCGCGTCAAGGTGTATGCCACCGACGTGGATGAGGAGGGCCTGACCTACGCACGGCACGCGATCTACGACGAACGGCAGGTCCGCGCCGTGCCGGCTCCGCTGCTGGAACGCTATTTCGATCAGGCCGGAGGCCGTTTCTCCTTCCGTAAAGATCTGCGTCGCTCGGTCATCTTCGGCCGCAATGACCTCGTGCAGGACGCGCCCATCTCTAAGATCGACTTACTCGCGTGTCGCAACGCGCTGATGTATTTTAACGCGGAGACGCAGGCCCGCATCCTGTCCCGGCTACATTTTGCACTGGCTCCGTCGGGAGTGCTATTCCTCGGCAAGGCCGAGATGTTGCTGTCCCACACTAAATTGTTCCACCCAATCGATCTCAAACGCCGCGTGTTCCGCAAGGTGGCCAATCCGGCTCCACTTAACGGTAGGTTCCTGACCGAGGCTCCGCTGGCGCACGCGCGCCCCCCGATGGGTGGCCTGGACCTGCTGCGTCATGCGGCGCTATTGGCCAGCCCGCTGGCACAGGTCGTCGTCACCGCGGACGGCTTGATCGCCCTCTGCAACCGGCAAGCCGAAGAACTGTTCGGTGTGTCCGGTCGCGACGTGGGCAGGCCTTTCAGCGACATCACACTTTCCTACCGTCCGGTAGAACTACGCCACTATATCGAGCGCGCCCATGTCGAGCGGCGAACCATTCGCGTGCCTGACGTCGAATATCTGCGCGGCGACGAAGCACTGCACCTGGATGTGCAGATCACCCCACTCACCGAGGCCGATGCCGGTCTGCTCGGCGTGATTCTGAACTTTCATGACGTCACCGAATCATACCGGCTGCGCGAGGAGTTGCAGCACGCCAACCGCCAGCTGGAGACGGCTTACGAGGAGCTACAGTCAACCAACGAGGAATTGGAAACGACCAACGAAGAGCTCCAGTCGACCGTCGAGGAACTGGAAACCACGAATGAGGAGCTGCAGTCCACCAATGAAGAACTGGAGACCATGAATGAGGAACTCCAGTCCACTAACGATGAGCTCCAAACGATCAACGATGAGCTACGCGATCGCACGGGCGAGCTGGATCAGGCTAATCGGTTCCTAGAAACGATCCTTACCGGCCTGCGTGCTGGTGTAACGGTTCTCGACGCGGACATGCGGGTGCTTGTGTGGAATCGGCGCGCCGAGGACCTATGGGGACTACGGCAAGAGGAGATCGTCGGCCAACATTTCCTCAATCTGGATATCGGACTGCCTACGGGTCAGCTTCGCCCCCTGATCCGACGCGCTTTGGCCGGCGAAGCCGGCCCGCATGAGATGGTTTTGCCCGCGGTCAACCGGCGCGGGCGCACGATCCTGATTCGGGTGGCGGGCAGCGCGCTTAGCGACGCCGATGGCTCGGCCACGGGCGCCATCCTGCTTATGGAGCAAGATGGCAACGAGAACTCGCCCGCAGGCGATGGCCACGACAGCAAGACAGCCGACTGACCGGGCCGAGCTGAACTCGCACCCAACCTCGCTCCCACATCCGCCCTGCTACAGCGTTTGTCATGGGTTCGTGTCGGCGGGACAATAGGTGGGGCGGCCTCCTGCACAGACGCTAATCACGTGCCGTCTGAAAGGGATGATCTCGTGGGCAACGAAGGCGCATCCCAGCCGCGTCAGTCTCAATTTCCGTCCGGCCTCGACGACGAGGGTGTTGGCTACGTAGACGCTACGCGGCTGCTCTCGGTCGTCGTGGAACGGCTCGACGATGCGGTTTCGGTGATCCATGTTGTCGGCGAGGTGGATATGGTCACCGGGCCCCTCCTCCAGAGCCATCTCCGGCAGGTCCTCGCCACGCAACCCCAACGCCTGATCATCGACCTCAGCCAGGTCTCGTTCATGGGCTCAGCCGCCTTGTCTGTGCTGCTCAGCATCAGGCACGCAGCTGCCCAGCAGAGCATCTCGCTACAACTCAGCGGCACCCAGCGACGCGCGGTTGCTGTCCCGCTGCAGATCACCGGGGTCGACCGCTTATTCGACCTGCTGCATCCGGAGGGCTAGCACTGACCCCATGGCCGGCCGCCACAGCGTGGCATGATCGCTGTTTGTGTGCCGAGCGCGACAAATCTTGTCGTTTTCCACACACAAACAGCGATCATGGCGGTTGAATGGCCGCTAAATAAGCGCTAGGTGGCCGGCGTCTGGGGAGTGTCTTGGTCCTTGCCCACCGAGCCCGGCGGCACACCCTTTCCCTTTTCGCGTCCGGTGCCTACATCTGCGTCCTCGGGAACCCCTGCGGGATATGCGCCGCCCCTTGCCTTTTCGATCGTTTCCTGCGGGTTCTCTTGATCGCGCTCTTCCATTGCACCCTCCGTCTTGGTGATTGGTATACCGCTACTCCCCTGAGCCGGGCTCCGCCATCTTGCGGTGGGCGGTGGCCTTGAGCTTGTCGGGGAGAACCTTGCTGGCGACGCCTTGGGTCTTCGTCTTCGCGGACCCAGCGATGATCTTTTCATCACCACTCATGAGAGCGTCGAAACCTTGTTTGGCGACCTGTGCCGGGTCGTCCTTTTCGGCTTGGCCGACATGCGTGTCTTCCATACCGGCGCGATGGAAGAAATTGGTGTCGGTCGGGCCGGGCATCAGTGAGGTGATCGTGACCTTCGTGTCCTTCAGCTCGTTTTGCAGGGCCTGGGCGAACGACTGAAGGAATGACTTGGAGGCGTTGTAGACCGCCTGGAAGGAGCCCGGCATGGTCGACGCGATGGAAGAGGTGATGAGCATTTTACCCTCATCGCGCATGACCATGTCTTTGAGCAACCGCTTCGCCAGGTGCACCGTGGATGTGACGTTGACGTCGATGATCTTCATCTCGTCAGCGAGGTCGGTGTCGATGAATGCACCGCCTTGGCCGACGCCGGCATTCAGCACCACTGCGCTCACCGGTCGCCCACTCGAGGCGATCGCGGCGTAAAGCTGCTCCACCCCGTCGTGGTTACTGAGGTCGGCTTGGACCGGCTGGACGTGGGCGCCGCTGGTGCGCAGCTGGTCAGCCGCTGCTTCCAAACCCGCGTCCTCAGCGTTGATCAGGACGTCGAAGCCGTTTTCGGCGAAGACCTTGGCGAGCTCCAAACCGATGCCGCTGGAGGCACCGGTCACCACAGCCAGTGGCTGGGTGGCGGCTGCGGGCTCCCCGGAAGATTCGGTCATGTACGCAGAGGTACCCGTCGGCCGCGCCGCCTAACCGTCCGTCGACGGGAGGTTCTGGACGTGCTGAAACCCGAACCGGCCTTTGATGCAGAGGTGACCGTGGGTGACACTGTGGTCTGACGGCGAGGTCACGTTAACGATCTGGCCGCGCTGGACGTGCAGCTCAAGGTTGCATCCCACGCCACAAAATGAGCAGATCGTGGTGGTGACGGTCTCGGCGGCTGGATCCCACTGCCCGGATTCCCGCAGCTCATGCTCGCGGACCGACTTCAGTGCCCCGGTCGGGCAGACACCAATGCAGTTGCCGCAGTAGACACAGGCCGAGTCGGGTAGCTCGGCGTTGTATTCGGTGGCGATGCGGGTGTCGAAGCCGCGGCCGGCCGCGGCGATGGCAAAGGTGAATTGAGCGTCGGTGCCGCAGGCCTTGACGCACTTGTAGCACATGATGCAGCGGGAGTAGTCGCGCACGTAAAGGTCATTGTCGATCTTGACGGGTTGGGCGACGGTCTCCGCGGCTGCGCCGTCCGGGGCGTGGTGATGCCCGGCGTGGCGGCGGTCCCGGTCACCAGCCACCGCCGGTGGGCCGTAGCGCTGCGGCTGCACGCCGTACGCGGTCATCCAGCGCTGCACGTCGTCACCTGCCTGCGACATGTCGACCGATGAGGCGAGCAGTTCCAGCACCATGCGCCTGCTGTGCTGCACCCGTTCGGTGTTGGTGCGCACCTGCATGCCGTCTTCGACCTTGCGCGCGCAGGACGGCACGAGCACCCGGGAGCCTTCGACCTCGACGACGCACACCCGGCAGGCGTTGATCGGGGTGAGGTTAGGCGCCCAGCACAGCGTCGGGG
>DASUVX010000136.1:0-2189 GCA_036378735.1 Pseudonocardiaceae bacterium
CCGGTGGAATCGTGGACCAGTCCGACCGGCAGCGGGGTGATCAGCTCACCGCGGCGGGCCTTGGACACGATCCCGCCACGCAGCCGGGCCCGGATGAAATGGAGCTCAGCTTCGGAGATTTGCCCTTTCATGCCTAGAACGAGGCGGTCGTTGAAGTTGCGGGGGTCGTAGAGGCCGTCTTCGTCGCAGATCAGGGTGCCGGTCATGGCGCACAGCTCGAGCAGTTGGTGCCAGTCCGCGGAGTTGCGCGCCAGCCGGGAGCATTCCAGCCCGAGCACGATCCCGGCCCGACCCAACGAGACCTCGGCGACCAGCAGCTGGAACCCTTCCCGATCGGCGGCTGAGGCCCCGGACTGGCCCTGGTCGATGTCGATCACTGTGATCTGGTCAGCGGCCCACCCCAACGCGATCGCCCGCCCGCGCAGGTCGTACTGGCGCAGCGCGGACTCGGTGTTATGCAGCACCTGGCGGATGGTGGACTGGCGGACATACAGCAACGCAGTCTTGCTCAGGTGCGCGGCGGTGACCTTCGACGCCGCGGTCTCGGTGAACACGAGCGCTCCTTTCGGGATCGGATCGGGGTTCGGGGCTGGTACCGGCCAGCGCGACGGCCGCCAGGAGGTGGATCAGCTCAGTGGCCAGCGCCGGCGGTAACCCCGGGGTCGGAGTGGGTGGGCGGGTGTCGAGCGCAGCGGTGCTCGGCGTGGCTGGCGGATTTGTGGGGCCACCCGCGCTCAGCGCGGTCACCGCGCGCCGCCACACGGTGACCCCGCCCCGGCGCAGCACCCCCAAACCCAAGGAAAACGCCTGCCCGCGCTGGTGCAGGGCAGTGTGGCGCAGTTGCTCGTAGCGGGCATCGAGAACGGTCTTGTTCGTCTGTGCCGGGGTGTCGGTTCCGGGCACCGAGGCACGCTCGTTCGAAGCCGGCTCCGCGCGCTGCTGGTTAGCGACTTTTGGAACGCTCCCGTCGCTGGCCCAGCGCCCGCTCGATCGAGCGGGGGTGGACGTGCACGCCGAACTGGGCGGCGATCGGCTCAACCAGCCCGGCCGGCTTGAGTGCCGGGTCGGCGTCTAGCCGGGCCTGCGACCAGACCAGGATTTCCTCGGTGAGCTTGTGCCGACGGCGTGGGCCGGGCTTGGCCGCAACCAGGCCGGCTAACCCGGACGCCGTCAACGCCGCCACGGCTTGGTAGTAGGCCGGGCGGGAATAACCGAACCGGGCGCTAGCCTCGGTGACCGAGTCCCCGTCTACGACCACCGCGCGGATCATCTCGTACTTGACCTGGACCGCGTCGCGGGCATCGAAGAACTCCTCGTGCAGAAACGTCGTGTCGACCACCTTCTCCGGGTGCGGATTCAGACCCCGGGTTTCCCGCAGTGAGACGAGCTTGGGGTCTTCGCTCCGCCGAGTAGCCACACTGCCTCCATTCGCCCAAGTAGTATGGCTAATTATGCCGCTCTTTGCGCCATCACCGGCGCGACACACCGCTAAACTGGAGATCGTTCACCGTATTAGCAGCTGATTGCGCGGGTCGAGCCAGGACTGGCCGGAGAAGCCCGTCACGCGCTCCGGCGTAATAAGCTTATCAAAGTCGGCGTAATCTACTTATCGACCGAGTCGGGATCAGCGCAGCTGCGTCGACGATCGACTAGCTCGGCCAAAGCCAACAGATCGGTCGTGGCGAACGGGCACCGGCCCTCGGCGAGCACCACGAACGGATCCACCGGCGCGACATCGGTCCAGGCTGCCGGCAGAGAGAACAGCACCCCGTTCTCATCGTGCAAGTGAACTCGGTCCTCACCCCAGTTCTGACGGTGCACCACAAACTCATACTCCCGTCCGAACAGCGGGTGGAACCGATGGGTCACCCGCACTCGGCGGTACCGATCATTCGGATCAGGTGCAGTCGACGATGTGGGCCAAGCCCCGAGTCGAGCGCAGCGTGCACTATGTCCAGTCCAACTTCTTCGCCGGTGAACAATTCCGCGACCTGACCGACTGCCAGGCGCGGGCCGCAACATGGTGTACCCACACGGCTGGGCAGCGCATCCACCGCACCACCTGCCGCCGCCCGCTGGAAGTCTTCACCGCTGAAGAACAACCGGTGTTGTTGCCCGCCCCGACGCAGCCGTTTGCCATCCCGGTGTACACCCGACCTAAAGTTGCCCCGGACCGCCACGTCGAAGTC